>OZ001293.3:6532555-6879066 GCA_963921275.4 uncultured Hormoscilla sp.
GGACTACCGGTAGCGGATGGTGGGCACCGCCCACCCTACGGCTTTGCGATCGCATGGTGATACCGGATGGTGGGCGATGCCCACTATTGCCGATCGACAGAATCTATGATATATTGAGAGAACAGGCATCGTACAACTTAACACTTTTTGGTATAGTTGATTATGAACATCACCCTCCAACCAGAACAGGAAAAGTTTGTCCAGTCACAGCTCACAACAGGTAAGTATAAGACGGTAGATGACATCATAGCTGAAGCCCTGAGATTGCTGGAAGCAAGAAATCATCAAACACAACTGCTGACAGAAATACATCCCGTGTCTCCTGGGAGCGCTAATCGCACTACCCAGGAGACACGGCAGCGGCATTGGAAGCCGCCCCATACAGTGCCTGATAGCGTCACATTGCTAAGGAAAATGAGAGGGTACGATGATTAATATTCCTGTTTTTGAGTGCGTTTTGGATGCTAATGTTGCTATCAAGCTCTATATAAATTAGCCTTTGTCAGATAAGGCGATCGCATTAATATACCTGCTGCAAGCAGACAAACCTGCCAAATTTTACGTCCCATTATTATTCTATGCCGAATGCGCAAACGTTCTGTGGCAGTATGTTCGCCTGGCGTCATATACTGCTTCTGAAGCTAGACAGAGCTTAGAAAACCTCAAGCAACTGGAATTGGAGGTTGTCGATACTTTCATTTTGACAACAGAGGCTTTGGAAATTGCCATGACACATGGAATAACGGTTTATGATGCTTGCTACGTGGAGCTAGCTAACCGTTTAAGCATACCTTTAGTCACTGCGGATAAAAAACTTGTGAATGCTCTAGCATCTACCTCCTATCCTATTCAGTCCCTAGAAACCCTCGTTATTCCAGCAAGTTAGTAGGCGATCGCTTGACTTCGTTTATCGTCCATCGTCTGCAGCACTAGCTACCAGAGTCAGGGAACAAGGTAAATTTCCCGAAACCGGTTTCTTGTTTGTGAGGAAAAATGGGGCGATCGCGCGTATCTGAAAAGGGGCGAGCGCATTTTTACCGATGCGCTCGCAGCATCTTTTAGGATACCTGTCTTAAACGTCGCAAACGTTGCAAACGCTGTTCGCGAATATTTCGTTCCAACTGGTCGATAACCTCTTGCAACTCCAAACCTGCCAACTCCATTTCCAGACAAGCGCGATGGGCCTTAGCGATCGTCTGTTTCACCTTTTCGGGGTCAGGCATTTGTTGTATTTCGCTCATAGTAAATTCCAATCAATTTTAATTTCTTCGATACTCCGTGCCAAGGCCGGTATCCGGTTAGCAATAGTATCAATCCTCTCATCCAACAATCTTAGCAGATCCCGATTAGCAACCGGCTGAGATTCTGCAACCCTAATCAGCAGAGTAGATAGTTGGGAAAAACGCGCTGTCGCTTGCGCTGTAATCTCGGTGAGTTGATCCAAAGCTACGATCGTCCTATCCGTTTCTCCAAAACGCTCCAATAAATTGTACTCTGCTGCCTTGGCTTCGTCTACAATCTCTAACAATCTTTGTGTTAATTCCCAAATTATCGCCTGAATCTCAGGGGCTATTTTAGCCATGCTTTTTTATTTGAGATGTTACTTTACTCATTATATATCAATTTTCACAGTCCGTCAAATACTAGTGTAGATAGCAGCCAATAGAGAAATTTGCATTTAAATGGTAGTATAGTACGAGCGTGGGTATCCGAGGGCGATCGGGCCGCAGCAGAAGCACCTTTAGCTAGTCGGCAGCGTAGTTCGGAAGTTTCGTGGTGTTAGCATTGAGTAAAGCAGTCATGCTATACTTTTTATATCAGAATACTACTACCGGTAGTGGATGGTGGGCGCGGCCCACCCTAGGGCCTTCTGACTGGTATAATATTGATAGATGACCAATGGAAGTTGAAGCCAATGTCCCAAGCAAAAGTACCACCACTACCATCTCATTACGTCTCACGCCCTTCTGTCATTAGCTCCCTCAAGGAAAGTCTATTTTCACCAAGCCAAACAGGTGTTTTGGTCGTCAGTACCATTTACGGTTTGGGGGGGATAGGTAAATCGACAGTTGCGGCGGCCCTAGCTCATGACCCGGAGGTTTTGTCCCATTTCCCCGATGGAGTTTTATGGGCAACTTTAGGTCAGCAGCCGGACTTGCTCTCGTTTCTGAGTAGTTGGATCCAGGCTTTGGGAGATTATGATTACAAGCCAACTACCCCATCTGCGGCTTCCATGCATTTGCGGACTTTGCTTGCTGACAAGGCGGCTTTGCTGGTGGTAGATGATGTTTGGGATGCTTCTCATTTTGAGTTCTTTAGAGTCGGAAGTGCTGGGTGTAGAGTATTAGTTACCACGAGATCCGCACCTATTCAGGCGGCGAGTCCCATAGACTTGGATGTGATGGAACCTCACCGTGTGAGTTGTTGAGGCGATCGCTTGGCGGGGTGTTGAAGGAGGCGGACGAACAGCTAGCCTTGACTTTGGCCGAAAAAGTTGGCTATTTACCTTTGGCCTTGTCCTTAGCAGCAGCGCATGTGGGCATCAGGAGTCTCTTGGAATCAGTTACTAGCCGATCTAACTCGGGAAGTTGCGGCTTTGGAGACATTAGATTTATCAACCGATACAAGGGAACGTGAAGAGGTTCGTAAAGGCTATAGTTTGCTAGCATCATTGAACCTCAGCTTGCGCCAACTTTTATCTGGCAGGACTTTAGCAGACGGGACGCCTACCTACCGCTTTCACGATCTGCTACATGATATGGCGCGTCGCTTGTTGACTTCGACAGCGCCAGAGAGCAAAGATATGTTACCAGGTTTGGGTTTGACCCTGCCAGTCGCTCACGCTCAGTTGCTCGATCGCTATTGGGTCAAAACTGAAAATGGTTTGTGACATACGCTCCCCGATGATGGCTATATTCACGCTCATCTAAGTTGGCATTTAGTGCAGGTCGATCGGGTTGAAAAACTGCATCAACTTTTGCAAGAGGAAACGGAGACCGGACGAAATGCTTGGTATGAAGCGTGCGATCGCCTGGGGCAGTTAACAGTTTTCGTATCGGACGTGGCGAGGGCTTGGCAGCAAGCAGATGCAGCTTTTGAGTCGAGTCCCAGTCGGGCGCTCGCTCTGCAATGTCGCTACGCACTGATAATGAGTTCTCTCAATAGTTTGGCAGGCAATATTCCTGGCGAACTAATGGCGGCCTTGGTGGATAAAGGGGTGTGGACTCCAGCTCAGAGACTGGCTTACGCGCGGCAAATTCAAGATCCCGAAGTCTCTTCCAGAAATAGCTCGTGCCATTATTGATGTGGGGCGGCAGTGGCCCTGAAGGAAATGCCCCCTTGACAGTCGGCGCGATCGCGCCTGTGGGGATAGGTGCGATATCGGGGGGCTGACTCCTTGGGGCGGTGAAACCGGGTTTCAATGCTCTTATTCGGCGATCCTGCCAATATTGTCGTAGAAACCCGGTTTCTTTGTTGGGGAGCGAGGAGAAATGGGGCTCACGGGGAATGGGTGCGATCGCCTTTTAGAGGGACTGTGATGATTTTTCTAGTTCAGTTACCTGCCGAACCTGGTTCAACTCTAATTTCAAGAGTTCAGCTACCTCCTCGAAAGTAAAACCTCGGTCTAGCATCACTGGCACCACTTCTAACTTACCTTTTAAGCGGCCAAGTTGTTCCCCTTCTTGCCGGCCTTCTTGGCGACCTTCTTGGCGACCTTCTGCCAATAATTCTTTTCCCAACTTTGTCTCTTTGATGTCTTCTAATCCTAACATGGCTTGCAACTCCTCTCGACTTCGATCTGCAAACTTGTACACAACGATCGTTTCAATCAATTCTAGCATCTTTTCGATCTGTTCGTCATCCGTCGATTCTGATCGTGCTTGAGCAATTAGCTGTTTGGCAAGGGATACGGCATTTTTTTCCTTTTCGACGATGAGCTTGACTAGGCCAATACCCAGAGTCTGTGAAGCTGCTGGGTCGATTTCATCTAGGTAGATCCGCAGGACTTTACCGGAATTTAACAACCATTCATATGATTCCGCGTTCTCCGGTTCTAAACTGCGCCGTTCATATATTACTACTCCAAGCCAATTCTGTCCCGCATCATTTTGCTCTAGGTACGTGCTTACCTTCCTCAAAAGATTCGGGTAGATGTTGGTATTTTTGTAGCTTTGCACCTCAATGAAATAAATTGGTTCTTTGATATCTTTCGCTACCCGCAGCATGACTCCATCCAACCTCAATGCCGTCTCTTTTAGCTCGATCGCCTTAAACTCATAGGCCCGAACATCTACCTGGCTTTTTCCGATCAGTCGAAAAAAGATGTCCGGAAACTCCTGAAATACTTCATAATATAATTTATCCGTTTTCATATCCCGACGGCAATCACAACTATTTTATTATAACAGATAATTCTCTAATCTGACAACCTTTTTAGTTTAATTTCTACCGGTTGATAGCAGACAATGGGTGCATCTCACTTGACAGTCGGCGCGATCGGGGGGCTGAGGAGTTGGGGCGGTGAAACCGGGCTTCCTCTGCAATATATCGGTTAGGATGCCAATATTGTCGCCCCAAACCCGGTTTCTTGTTGGCGGGGATAAATGGGGCGATCGGGCTTTTCGACCAAGGTGCGATCGCCTTAGAGGGACTGTGATGGTTTTTCTGGTTCAGTTACCTGCCGAACCTGGTCCAACTCTAATTTCAAGAGTTCAGCTACCTCCTCGAAAGTAAAACCTCGGCCTAGCATCACTGGCACCACTTCTAACTTACCTTTTAAGCGGCCAAGTTCTTCCCCTTCTTGCCGACCTTTTTGCCAACTTTCTGCCAACAATTCTCTTCCCAACTTTGTCTCTTTTATGTCTTCTAGTCCTAACATGGCTTGCAACTCCTCTCGACTTTTATCTGCAAACTTGTACACAACGATCATTTCAATCAATTCTAGCATTTTTGATGTCTGTTTGTCATCCGTCGATTTTGACCGCGCTTGAGCGATTAGCTGTTTGGCAAGGGATACAGCATTTTTTCCTTTTCGACGATTCCTAATATTGGGGGCATAACTTTTCCTAATCAGGGTATCAAGCAGTCAGCAATTATATCTGGAGTAGTGGCGCCAACTGTGGGGTTGCTAGCTGGGGGAGTTGCGGGACTGTCGCGGGGATATTTTAGCAGTGGGAGTCATGGTTGGTTGGCGGGGTTAGTGGCGGGACTGGTAAGTTGGTTGGCGATCGCCTTTTATCCAGGTTTAGCTTGTATACAACATTTGATGCTGCGGTTATTGCTATATCGGAGTGGAGCAATACCCTGGAATTATGGGCGCTTTCTCAATTATGCTACAAGCAGATTGCTGTTGCAACGATGGTATCTCCAGCATTACCACCCGTTCCACTGCTGCCGCCATCGCCACCAATGCCGCTATTATCCTGGAAAGTGCTATCGGTCACAGTGACCGTCCCGTCAAAGACAAACAGGGCACCACCCATGCCTGCTGCCCCGCCGCCGCCATCGCCTCCCTGGGCCCGGCCGTTGAGAAAGGTCAGTTCATCGAAATTGACTGTACCGCTGAGGACAAAGAACAGCCAGTGTCGGTCGTTTCCACTAATGGTGTTGTTGTTCCCTGAAATCGTGAGTTAAACGTCTTCTTCAATAAGGGGTAGCAGCCCGGTCAGGGTAATATCTCCCGTGATGTTAATGGTGTCTGCCTGACCGTTACTCGCGGAAGTGGTAATGGCGTTGGATAGTTCTGCTGGTGTGTCCACGTCAAATGTCGCCATAATTTTTCCTGATGTAAGGGATGAACTTTTTTAGGGGTTGGTCACCGGCGATCTTGAGGGTGGTAGCCCTCTTCTGTACAAGAATAGCATTTTCTGCTTCGACTACAATCATTAAAACATATTTTACGGAAATTATCATAAATAATTTTTTTGCTACTATCTCATACCCCAGCAGGTTTTTGGAGATGCTGGAACTCTCAACCGAGAGGTTTCAAACCTCAACCGAGAGGTTTCAGACCCCAACCGAGAGGTTTCAGACCCCAACCGAGAGGTTTCAAACCTCAACCGAGAGGTTTCAAACCCCAACCGAGAGGTTTCAAACCCCAACCGAGAGGTTTTAAACCCCAACCGAGAGGTTTCAAACCCCAACCGAGAGGTTTCAAACCCCAACCGAGAGGTTTCAAACCCCAACCGATTGGCACCGGTTAGCAGCTAGTATGGTGCCGGTTGAGGTAAAAGTACCCTGCCTTTTGTACGTGGGATGGTTCAGACTGGTATTGCAAGCACAGCAAGATCGGCATCAATACTTTCATTATCAGCCCCGGTGGGATAACCAAGATCGATCGCACCAAAGTGACTTTCAAAGCGTTCTCTGGCTGCCTGTTTCTCGGCTTCAGTTCGCCCCAAATTTAAATTGAGGCGGTGTTGTTCGACTTGCCTCACAGCAAGTTGTGACACCCAAGTCACTGCTAGTTGTGAGGGGGAAAGGTTAGCTGCTTCTGCTTGCTGTTGAACGAGGGTATAGGCTTCATCGCTTAGATGAAGTACAAGGGTTTGGCTCATTATCTCACCTCTGAGGGGGGCACTGTCGCAACAATCATTAAGATAGCATATGAGGGGCAGATATAGCAAGCTGTCCTCGGATGGGTGAAAAGCTTGACAGAAGCGATAAGTTTGACATATGATAGAGTGGTATAGTACAAGGACAAAAAGAAAGACAACAACTGCTGTGCGGGTAGAATGATAGAAGTCGAGCATCTCAGTAAAGTCTATGGCTCAACCCCAGCCATTCAGGATGTAACCTTTTCGGTGAAACCGGGAGAAATTATGGGTTTCTTGGGTCCGAATGGGGCGGGGAAAACGACGACGATGCGGATCTTAGCCGGTTATCTGCCCGCATCGGGGGGGACGGCCCGGGTGGCGGGCTACGATGTCCATGAAAAATCTATGGAAGTGCGCCGCTGGATTGGTTATTTGCCGGAGGTGCCGCCTCTCTATCCAGAAATGACTGTGGAGGGTTTTCTGCATTTTGTGGCCCGGATAAAAGGAGTTCCCAGAAAGGACCGCCGCGTCAGGGTAAATCATTCCCTAGAACGCTGTCAGATCGCAGATAAGCGGAAACTGCTGATTCACAAGCTGTCTAAAGGATATCGGCAGCGGGTGGGAATTGCTCAGGCGATCGTCCACGACCCGCCCGTGATTATTCTGGACGAACCGACGGTGGGTCTGGATCCTCGGCAAATCATTGAGGTGCGGAATTTAATTAAAAGTCTGGCGGGAGATCATACCATTATCCTCTCTACCCATATCTTGCCCGAAGTGAGCATGACTTGCAGCCGGGTGACCATTATCAATGGCGGGCGGGTGGTGGCCACTGACTCGCCGGAAAATTTGATGGCGCAGTTAGCCTGTGGGTCGGGGTACGAACTGGAACTGGATAAAGATGTGACTGTGGTTCAGCAGTTGCTAGCAGTTGTCCCCGGAGTAGGTCGGGTATTATCCGTGCCTGCCGAAAATGTCGGGGCAAATCGTTACTTAATTCAGGTAATATCGGAATCGGGAGCTGAACCGGGTCGGGATATAGCTGCTGCTTTGGTGCAAGCTGGAGTCGGTATCTACGAGATGCGGCGCAACCGGGTGAATTTGGAACGGGTATTCTTAGAATTGACTACAGTAGAGGATGCCGATCTAGGAGTTGCAGTTTGATGTTTGCGATCTTCAGTAACGTTGTGGCAATCTATCGTAAGGAGTTACAGGGCTATTTTGCTTCCCCCTTGGCCTACGCGATCGCAGGTGTATTCTGGTTATTAGCAGGTTTCTTCTTTGCGGCAGTTTTGCTGGGACCGACGGGAATTATTGCCCAAGCTGCTTTTAACGACCAGATGGGAAATGCGATCGGGATCGATGTGCCGTACCAGTTCCAGCAATTTTTCTTAGGGGTGATGGGAAATCTGGTATTATTCATCATGCCGATGCTGTCCATGGGACTGTACGCGGAGGAACGCAAGCGGGGTACTTTAGAACTGTTAGCGACTTCGCCCATTACTAACTGGGCGGTAGCAACGGGAAAATTATTAGGTTCCCTCACGTTTTTTATCACGATGGTGGTGCCTCTGCTATTATATGAAATCTATGCCATGAGTGCAGCGGATACCCCAGTCCAACTAGGAGTGCCCTTGGTAGGACATCTGGGAGTAATCTTGCTAGCTGGCAGCGTGTTGTCTCTGGGAATGTTCATTTCTTCTCTGACGGATAGTACCTTGCTGGCAGCAGTATTCACCTTCGGGCTAATTTTGTTCCTCTGGGTGATAGACTCGATCGCGGAGGGGGTAGGCGGTAACGTAGGAGAGGCTTTGGGACATTTATCCTTGCTGAAAAATTATTCTAATCTGGTCAAAGGAGTGCTAGATAGCGGCAGTATCATTGCGTTTGCTAGTTACATCTTTGTCGGCATCTTCCTCACCGCCCAATCAATTGAAACTTTGCGCTTCCAACGTTCATAGTTACCATAGTTACCATGCCATCATTTACGATATTGCACCATTCTCGATGAGTCTCATGACCCGCCGGGTAGCCGGCTAATAGCTAAAGTCGGTTAAAACCGACTGAAAACCTTGTAAAGAAAGTAAGAAAGCCTGTAGGTTGGGTTTCGTGCCTCAACCTAACACCCACTCTTTGTAACGCGAGACTATGAGGCGATCGTCGGGAAAAATGCAAAATGTAATTGCCGCCGGGCTCCGGCATCAGCAGTCAAAGATGCGATCGCCTGGGGTCGGTGATGGTGATGGCGATCGCCCAATGCCTTGCTTGCATATCGGTATCGATAAACAAAACTTAACTTGCACAACTCACAGTTTCCGTGTTACTATGCGATCGTAAGCCCTGGATAATTGCCATTCGCAATTCCGATGAAAAATAAATTAATCGAAAGTTCTCCTGATATCATGTCGGGGACACCGGTATTTGCAGGCACCCGCGTACCAGCACAGACGCTGATCGACTATCTGGCAGCGGGAGAAAGTCTGGATGAATTTCTATATGACTTTCCTACTGTCAGTCGCGATCGGGCGATAGCTGTGCTTAATGAGCGCGATGAAATCTATTCTCCAAAACTATGAAGCTGCTGCTTGACGAGTGCCTACCTAAAAGATGAAAACAAGAGTTAGTGGAGTGCGATCGGGATATGGCCCGGGGCACGGCAATAGAAGATTTCGGTTAATACTTGATATTATTGATGCCGTGCCCCTACCATTGTTGTTCTATATTGGCTGAAATTGGCGCGATCGCAGGGACGGATGGGCGATCGCCCGCCGGGGAAAATGCGATCGCAGTAGGTGTACGGCATCAGCAAATGATCGGAAAAAATGCAAAATGGAACTACCGCCGTGCCCCGGCTGCCAGTGCCCAGACGCGATCTCCTGGGGTAGGTGATGGTGAGGGCGATCGCCCTCAGCCTTGCTTGCAGATCGGTATCGATACACAAAACTTAACTTGCATAACTGAGAGAGACTGCGTTATTATGTTCTCGTAAAGCCTTGATGGTGGGGCGATCGGATCAATCAGGAGATTGCTTTGATGGATTTTTTACTTGTCACTAGCCAGTTCAGCGACGAAGTGCTGCGCTACGACGCAACAACAGGAGTTTTTATTGATGAATTTATCCCTGCTGGCAGTGGAGGACTGGATGGTCCCCAGAGTTTAACCTTCGGACCGGATGGCAACCTCTATGTCAGCGGTGCGGAAACTAGGCAGGTATTGCGCTACGACGGGATAACGGGAGTCTTTCTCGACGTTTTCGCATCCGTTGTGAATAAACCGATAGGTCTAACCTTCGGACCGGATGGCAACCTCTACGTCAGCAGCCTTGACAGTGACCAGGTGCTACGCTACGACGGGACAACGGGAGTCTTTCTCGACGTTTTCGCATCCGGTGGAGGACTAAATGCTCCTAGAGAATTAATCTTCGGACCCGATGGCAACCTCTATGTTGGCGGCGCATTAAGCGACGACGTGCTGCGCTACGACGGGACAACGGGAGTCTTTCTCGACGTTTTTGCCACTGGTGGAGGACTAGATTTTCCCGCAGGCATAACCTTCGGACCCGATGGCAACCTCTATGTCAGCAGCTCTTTAACTGGCCAAATACTGCGCTACGACGGGACAACGGGAGTCTTTCTCGATGAATTTGTTTCGGCTGGGAGTGGAGGGCTGGGTGGGCCTACTGGATTAACCTTCGAACCCGATGGCAACCTCTATGTCAACAGCTTTTCCAGTGACCAAGTGCTGCGCTACGACGGCACAACAGGAGCCTTTCTCGACGTCTTCGCTTCTGGTGAAGGACTAGAGGGTCCGATCGGCTTAGTCTTTGTTGATGATTCACCATCTACTACCCTTGAGCAGATAGTCACTCCTTCATCTCTCACAGTCCCAGCAATACCAGGCACGAGCGTCAGTTTCGATCTCAGCTACTCCACAAACCCTGCCAACACACCCACCACAGGATTAGGGTTGCGGATGCACTGGGACTCCAGCGAGATATCTTTCACAAGCCTCACCAATATATTAAGCGCGGGGGTACAACCCACGGGAGTGCCACAGCCAGATATTGAAGATTTCGATAACGATCCCGATACCGACTTTTTCATACTCACAGCATGGAGTGACTTGGCAGGAAACTGGCCTTCCGCAAATCCAACTCTCCCAGAAAGCCTGTTCACCGCCAACTTTGTCGCCCAACCAGATTTTTCCGAGACCACAGTCAACTTCACTCCCACATCTGTAGCTAATGAAGCTAGCTTTGACTCCAGCTCAGTGGAAATAGTCCGGTCTGAGGTTAATCTAGACATAGACAGCAATGGGATCGCAGATGCCTTAACTGACGGTTTGATAGCTCTGCGTTATCTATTGAACTTTACAGATAATGATCTAACCTAAGTTGCGACCTATTAAAAAAAATATGAATTACCCACTTAGACTTTACAGATATTTGGGATATTTCGTAGCTTTTGATACAAAATTATATTTTTTTTGTGCTAGACGGCGGGTTGGCTGTTTATAGGTTATAATGTACTAAAATAATAGTTAATTGCTGGGGGATGTAGATGATGGAAGATATGATTACAACAATTTTTGTTCTTTGTGACGAGCTACTAAAAGCGTTAAATATAAAAGAAGATCCACAAGTAAAAATGAACAATGCCGAAGTGATGACAGTCGGATTAGTTGCTGCATATTTTTTCGGAGGACACCACGATCGCTCTTGTCAATTTATGGTCGAACACAAGTATATAAAAAATCTGTTAAGTAAAAGTAGGTTCAATCGTCGATTACACAATATTGAGGAACCAATTTGGATGTTTTTCTTCCAAGTTATAGCTCAAACATTTAAAGAGCTCAATCCGGGTCAAGAATATATTCTTGATAGTTTCCCGGTGCCAGTATGTGATAATATTAGGATTGATAGATGCCAAATTTATAACAAGGAAGAATATCGAGGGTATATTGCCAGTAAAAAACGTTATTTTTATGGATTAAGAGTTCATATGTTGGTAAACAAAAATGGAAAGCCAATAGAATTTTATCTAGATCCTGGTAGTTATAATGATGTTAAAGTTTTGCAATCTTTTGGCTTTGACTTACCATCAAATTCAATAGTTTATGGAGATAAAGCTTATAATGATTATCAATTAGAGGATTTACTAAAAGAGTCGTCAAGTATAATGTTAAAACCTTTGCGAAAAAAGAACTCAAAAAGAAAAGAATATTCTTGTTTTGAATATATACAAAAAGTAACAAGAAAACAAGTTGAAACCTGTTTTAGTCGAATCACAAATTTGTTTCCCAAGTCAATTCATGCTGTTACATCTAAGGGATTAGAGTTGAAAATAATTCTCTTTATCATAGCTTTTTGTATCCAATTTTTATAGGTCGCAACTTGAGTTAATGATCTAATTGACGGAGTTATCGGTGCAGGATCCACCCGGGATACAGCCGATGAAATTACTTCTTATCTGGACGGGGCCCGCGATACCATGCTGGACGTAGATGGCAATGGCACAGCAGACGCCATGACAGATGGGATATTGATCGTCCGTTATCTATTCGGGTTTAGAGGCGATATTCTGATTGACGGCGCAGTAGCCCCCGATGCTATTCGTGACACGGCCCCTGAAATTGAAGCCTTCCTGGGTTCCTTCGACCTGCCTGGTGCCAGTGGAGCACAAGGATTTGAAGTGCAGGGAATGTTTGGTTTCTAATAGTCATGGCCCGCCGTGGGTTAAAACCCACGGCTAATAACTCAAGTCGGTTGAAACAGACTAAAAACATTGTAATTTGAGTGACATAAATGTAGGGAAGGTGCGATCGCCCGCTGGGGAAAATGCGATCGGCGCCGGGGCACGGCAATAGATAGATTTCGGTTGATACCCTGATGTTATAGATGCCGTGCCCCTACCATTGTTATTCTATATTGGCTGGAACTGGCGCGATCGCCCGCCGGGGAAAATGCGATCGCAGTAAGTGTACGGCATCAGCAAATGATCGGAAAAAATGAAAAATGTAACTACCGCCGTGCCCCGGGATCAGCAGACGAACCCTGGGAAACACTAAAGTGTTTACTACGAACGGTTTCTTAATTGAGGGAAACACTAAAGTGTTTACTACGAACCCTGGGAAACACTAAAGTGTTTACTACGAACGGTTTCTTAATTGAGGGAAACACTAAAGTGTTTACTACGAACCCTGGGAAACACTAAAGTGTTTACTACGAACGGAAAACAGAACCTAGATTATTTATAAGATGAAGAATATTTGGAACTATCTGAAATATATATTTGGGTTGGCCCCAGTTCTGATTGTGGCCGGGATCGCCGCTGGCGTTCTCGAAACAGGCGGTTTATCTCCCGCTACCTGGGGCCCTCTTCCCCTAGGTTTACTCATAGCTGGTATGGCAGTCCTCGGGTTCTGGCTATTATTGAAAATTGCCTCGGCAGAAAGTTTTTGGAACAGTCGATCGACCTCTGCAGGCGCGAATGCTATAATCTCTACTATAGCTGTCCTGCTGATTGTGGCCATGATTAATTTATTGGCTGTCCGCTATCGGGTAGAAATAGATTTAACAGAAGACCAGCGGTTTACAGTGGCCCTTGAGACTAAACAGCTATTGCAAAATTTGTCCCAACCTGTTAAACTGTGGATATTCAGCCCCCAAGCAAATCCTCAAGATGAAGAATTACTCAAAAATTACCAGGACATGGGAGGCGATCGCTTTTTATTTGAGTATGTTGACCCCTATTCTAGACCGGGACTGGCCTCGGAGTTTGGGGTAACAGAGGTTGGAGATGTTTACCTGGAATTATTGTCGCCAAACTCTCAACGGCGGGAGTTCGTCGGCAATGTGACCCGCAAACCTCTTTCTGAAAGCCAGTTGACTAATAGTATTGTACTGATTAAACGCGATCGCACGACTTTGGTCTACTTCCTGCAAGGTCACGGGGAACGGCCTTTGGAGGGGCGGGGCGGCCTATCGGAAGCGGTTAGAAGCTTGAAACAGAAAAATTTTATCTCTCAACCTCTCAACTTAGCACAGCGCCAAGCAGTTCCCGAAGATGCCGATGTAGTCGCGATCGCGGGACCGGAACGAGAACTTTTACCCGAGGAAGTGGCAGCGTTAGAGGATTATCTGGATGGCGGCGGGAGTCTGCTGCTGGCGATCGACCCCTTTAACAATCCCGGACTAGACTCTCTGTTGAGAAAGTGGGGGGTGAAGTTCGACGAGCGGGTGGCGGTTGACATCAACCGACGGTTGCCAACTGTACTCGCCATCGCTGACTATGGCGACCATCCCATTACTCAAAACTTTGGAAATGGTTTCTCTTTCTATCCCTTGGCGAGATCCATAGAAATAACTAAGGTGCCCGGCGTGCAGGAAGCGCCTTTACTGATAACCTCAGCAGAGGGAATATGGGCCGAAAGTGACACTAAGTCTCAGCAGTTGGAGTTCGACCCCAAAAGCGATCGCCAAGGTCCGCTAATATTAGGAGTCGCCCTAACTCGCAGTCTCAATAACCCAGAGGTAACAGCACCAGAAACTGATGCTTCCGAGGATGTTACACCCAGTCCAGAAGCTGATGCTTCCGCAGAACAGGAACCGCCAATTTCCATTGCGCGGATGATTGCCATCGGAGATTCGGAATTTGCGATCGATGGTAATTTCGGGCAGCAGTTAAACGGATATCTGTTCCTGAATGCGATCGGTTGGTTAGCAGATAGGGATGAAGAAACTTTTTCTATTCGCCCCAAGGAATTTACTAACCGACGCATCATCCTGACCGAAAATCAAGCTATAATCTTATTCTTGACATCCGTAGCGATCGTGCCC
Source organism: uncultured Hormoscilla sp. (assembly GCA_963921275.4). Classification (GTDB taxonomy): domain Bacteria; phylum Cyanobacteriota; class Cyanobacteriia; order Cyanobacteriales; family Desertifilaceae; genus Hormoscilla. The sequence goes on from OZ001293.3 coordinate 6,546,929, forward strand.
TTGTTGGGCTTCTTGACCGCAGGTACTCTCTGGTTACTCCGTCGATAATGGGGGATAATTAGCAATTCGCATGAAAATACAGAGAACAACGATAATTTGGGTATTGCTGGCCTTGGGGTTAGGGGGATTTGTTTATTACTTTGAGTTTAACAGACCCGAACGAGAAGAAGTTGTCCGGCAAAAGCAACAGCAACTGTTTGATTTTGAAGAGAATCAGGTGCAGTCCGTGCAGGTGCAGATTAAAGATCGGACATTGCTATTTGAACGTCAAGCAGAAACGGGTTCGTCTAAGTGGATGATGCGATCGCCCGAGTCCGCCCCCGCCAGCGAGGCCGCTGTGGTATTCTTGTTAAGTAAGCTGGTCAATGCTAAAAGCGATCGGGCCTTTACGGTATCAGCGGCGCAGCTGTCAGAATACGGACTGGACGAACCGATGGCAACAGTAGAAATTACTATTGACAATGGGAAAACCCATCAGCTAAGATTGGGGAATAAGGACTTTACTAATAGTCAGTTGTATGGTTTAGTTGACGTAAAAATCAATATAGATAATTCAGGCCCAGAGGAAGTAGGATCCGATGAGTTAAATGTTGAAGAAAAACTAAAGGTGGTGTTGGTGCCAGCAGATTTTGAATATGCGGTCGATCGACCGCTGTCAGAATGGAAACCAGAGGAAAATGATGAAGCATCCCCTGAAGAAGAGGAGAGTAGTGAAGTCAGAAACTGATGAACCTGATGATTAGTGAACGGGGGGCGATCGCATTTGTCGGGACGCCCACCCGATCGCGTAACAATTGTCAATTCACAATTGACAATACTGGACAAAACTCTTCTAACTTCACCTGAAGGTCTGACACTAGCATCAGGGGATACTTCTGAGAAGCTTTCAGCTTTTGGAAGACAAGACGCGCAAATTCATCACGCCAATGTTGTCGATTTGTTTCCGTCTCGATCTTAACTGCTCTCACTGATATATGATATCGGTGTGCTGCAAAATACATGTCTCTGTCATTTTCAAATTCATGTTCTCCCAGAGTCATAATAATGCGATAATTGCGATACTCATACCAGGTTTCATCCAAGTCAATGATGAGTTGCAACTTGATAGATAATAGGGATTCTATTTCCTCTACCAAGGTTTTAATCCCCACTTGTGAGTCTACAAAAATATCTACTGTCCTAGACATGAAAACAACCTCCTAGAGAAAGTCAGTAGCGGTGATGTCATAGCGATCGCCGATAATGCGGATGCTATCGATTTTTCCCCGCGTGATGTTTTTTGCGCGTTGTAAGCCAGTCCTTGCCTCTGTCTCTGTTAACCCAGAACCCCTGGAATCTATAATTATATCTCTGGCTTGTCCTCCTCGTCTAATCGAGTTATTGATCGCATTTTTGACAGTGGGGTTTGTAGCGCCTAGAACAAGACTCTTGAATTCAGTGCTCACTCCATCTACCTCAGCATCGGCATTTCTGCCTTCATCTGGTTTTTCTGACAAAGCCTTGACTGTCTTGCCCTCTATTGCAAGCAATTGGGCGATCGCTTTTTCTGGTTGCGAAAATTCCCTTTCTGATTCATCAATACTGCCACTAGCAGGCGGCGTTGGCTGGTTAGTATGGTCAGTCACGGATTTCTGTTCCTTCTTTGTCAGAATGGCAATAAGCTCAAGAGAAGACTTCTAAGCCTAGTGCTAGATCGCAGAACACTCCAGAAGCAGGTGCCAGTCCACAACCTCCTCGTGATCCTATACTGATTATAGCAACAAGGATAGTTTTGAGTCAAGGGCACCTACTGCTGGTATTGCTGAAAATATTCACGATTTTTTACTAATTGCATAACTTTAGCAAATGTTGGTATAGTTAAACATGTATATTGATGTAAGATCGGGATAAAAGGAGGTTATCATGCCTAACTCATCACCTGGGCCTATTGCCAAGGGGACAATTAGAGAAAACCGTTATCAAGTTGTGCGTAAGTTGGGACGCGGTGGTTTTGGACGCACCTACCTAGTTGAAGAGCTGTCAGAATATGGACTGGACTGATGAACCTGATGATTCACGATCGCAAAGAAGAGCCCCCTGGTTGCTAGTTTCTAGCTAGCAACGATTCCCATCTGCCTCGGGTCCTGACAAATGCGCAATCAATGGAGCGTCAAAAAACTGTATCAGGAACTACGGAAACCTGAGGAAGATAAAATTGTTTTTGAATAACACTTGACAAGAAGCACAAAAATGCTTTAGGATAACAAAAGACTGGGTAATTGACACCGAAACCAGGCGTAAAAGCGTAAGGGAGACACGTCAGCTTCCCCGTTGGCAGTTACGATCGCAAGAGATAAAAATCAATGAAGACTCTGTTTTTAGACATGGAATGGGGGCAGATATATGGTTCTTACAGGAGAGATTTTATACTAACAGAGATTGATGCGATCGTATATAATTCAGAAAACGATGTGCCTATTCTGGAGAGCAAGAAGCTTTCTTATGACATTGATATTGTGATAATAAAAAACATCATTAATCAAGTGGGCAAAACAGTTGGGGTATCAGTTGCAAACACTGGACGCGGAGAATACCAAAAACGCTTCGATGATAGTTACAGACTTACAAAAAATGATCGGGTAGCAGCAAGAAAAATATCTGATATATCTCTGCATGAACTACGTAAATATCTTCAGACTTTATTTAAAAAGCATCAGGTAGATCGAATTATATTGTTTGGAGGTAATGAAGATATTAATATAATGAGAAAAGCGAGGGTAAATCTATCAAAGCTAAAAATAATAGATTTACAGCAGATCGTAAAAAAAGAAACTCGCCACAGGTTTTCTCTTGATAAATTGTCAATAATTATTAAGTTTTATGTCAACAAGAATTTATTTGGCTCCAAAAACTTCCGATATCCACTGCCAGAACGTTATAAATATCTGATCAAACCGCATAAAGCAATTGGAAATGCCTGTAGAATATTCATCGTGTATAAAGAGTTTTATGGGGTCAAGCATGAGTTCGTGCAACAGTGCAGAAACTATATTCATGCCAACAATGTTGTTGATGAGTCTTGATGAGCGCCGTGCCTAACACCTCAAGGGAGCGGACGCGCAAGGGATTATATTTACTCTACGAAAGTTTTAATCCCCACTTGTGAATCTACAAAAATATCTGCTGTCCTAGACATGAAAATAACCTCTTAGTAAATTGGTCAAGTCTGAGGTATAAACAGAGTTTATAGTGCAGTTAAGCATGAAATATAGATACTAGGATAACAGAAACATAGTTTCTTGACAGACTAGGCGATCGCCGATAATAATGGACACGCTAGAGCAGAGCCTCAAATCAGCGTTCCCAGGCGGAGCCAGGGAACGAGATAACGAGATAAAACAATGCTATAATTAGTTTAACTCGTATTAGTCGGTTTTAACCGACTTTAGCTATTAGCCTCTGGTTTGAACCAGAGGCGGTCTAACAGCGAAGGAGACGATCATGCCTAATTCATCACCTGGGCCTATTGCCAAGGGGACAATTATAGAAAACCGTTATAAAGTTTTGCGTAAATTGGGACGCGGTGGATTTGGACGCACCTACCTAGTTGAAGATATGAATCGTTACAAAGAGCGTTGCGTCATCAAGGAATTGGCTCCTCAACTGAAAAGCAGCACGGAGCTGCAAAAAGCCGAGAGTTTATTTAAGCGGGAAGCAAGTATGCTCTACAAACTGGAACATCCCCAGATTCCCCGCTTTCGAGAACTGTTTCAAACTAAAATTGATGACCAAAACTTTCTCTTCTTGGTGCAGGACTACGTCAAAGGAAAAACCTACGCGCAACTCTTAAAGGGAAGTAAAGCTAAACCTTTGAGCGAAGAGGAAGTCACGCAATTGCTGCTGGATATATTACCTGTCCTGTCCTACATTCACTCTCAAAAAGTGCTGCATAGAGATATCTCCCCAGATAACCTGATCCTGCGGACTGCAGATCGACTGCCAGTTCTAATTGACTTTGGTTGCGTCAAGCATGTAGCAGCAAAAGCCGTATCCCAGTCAAATGGACTTGCTGGTACTCTGGTGGGTAAACCGGGTTATTGCCCAGAGGAACAATTGAGGGATGGAATGGTGTTTCCTAGTAGTGACCTCTATGCTTTGGCGGTGACAGTGTTGGTGCTGCTCACGGGCAAGCAACCCCAAGAGTTGTACGATAGTACGAATGCGACTTGGAACTGGGAGCAAATGGTGACTGTTGGCCCGACTCTCAAAAAGCTGCTCAATAAAATGCTGGCTCATCGACCGCGCGATCGCTACCAGTCAGCGAAAACAGTGCATCGGATTCTGGAAAACGCCAACCCCTCGGGAGTGGGGAACATGATTTCCAGGATGAATACCATAGTTGTCGGTCACCTAAGAGCGGTAAATCATCAAATATCGGGTTTGAAAAAGAGCAGCATGCAGCTAGCTATGTGGCAGATACTAGCCATTAGTGTTAGTATATCATTAGTGGGAGGAATAGGAGCGACTTTGGCCTTCTCGGCTTTCTGGAAACCCCAAAAGTATCCAGCATCGGCGATGCATTCAGCATCTCCAGCATCTTTTTCTGCCCCAGCATCTTTTGCATCTTCGGGCTTTTTGAGTAAAACGGAGAAAAAAGAGCAGTTGTCAATTCATCAGCGCTGCCAAAATCTGAAAATTGATCCAAGTCTATTTTATCAGCAAGTGGATAACTTATTCTATGGCCAATACCCCGAAGTTAAAGGCCGTCAACTGACAGAAAAGCCAGCAGATGCCCAGTTGCGATCGCAATGGTATCAGTTAGCGGACGAATTGCTCGATCGCCTGGAGAAGGGCGAGAGTCTCTGGGAATGACTCCGGACCGGCGGATCGCCAGTCCGATCGCCTGTGGCAGAACGGGCCGATCGGCCTGGGCGAGGTTAGTTAGAATATAATTAAACAGAAGGTTACCAAATTGTATTAGATCAAATCGGGAGGTTATGATGCACACTTCACCGATTCCCAGTGGGACAATTGTAGAAAAACAATATCGAATTAGGAAGGAATTGGGGCGCGGTGGTTTTGGGCGCACTTACCTAGCGGAAGATACCAATCGATATAATGAGCTGTGCGTACTCAAGGAATTTGCACCCCCCAAGCGGAAAATCTTTATCAATTGCGAAAAGCGGAAGAATTGTTTCAGCGGGAAGCAGGTATGCTATACAAGCTGGAACACCCTCAGATACCGCGCTTTCGAGAACTACTGCGGGCAAATATTGGGGGTAGAGAATTACTATTCTTGGTGCAAGACTATGTGGAAGGTCCGACCTATTGGCAACTGTTCGAGCAGGGTAGGCGGTTGAGCGAGGCCCAAGCAACTCAACTGCTAGAACAACTGCTACCCGTGTTGGAGTACGTCCATTCAAAAAACGTGATTCATCGAGATATCTCCCTAGATAATTTGATTCAGCGGAGAGGAGACGGACTGCCAGTTTTAATCGATTTTGGAAGCGTCAAGCAGATAGCAGCAACCGCCCTATACGAGTCCGGCGGACAACCCGGGACTAGGGTAGGGAAACCGGGTTTCGGCCCCTCCGAACAGATGCAAGAGGGGAAGGTTTCTCCTAGCAGCGACTTGTATGCTTTGGGGATGACGGTTTTGGTGCTGCTAACGGGGAACGAACCCCAGCATTTGCAAGACTGGGAACAACAGGTAAATGTTAGCCCCAACCTGAAAAAAATGTTAAAGAAAATGCTGGCTCAACGAGCGCGCGATCGCTACCCATCAGCGGCAGCAGTGAGTCGGGCGATGGAAAACTCCAACACCTCCAACCGCTCTAACTCCTCTAACTCCCCTAGGGGTAATAACATCATCTCCCAGATGAGTACGAGAGTTGTTGGTCACCTCAGGACTCGCCTCACTAACCTCCATACTCAAATGTCTGGCAGTAACAACCGCAGAGGAATGAATCTTTCCAAGGTGGTGGCGATCGCCCTGGGCATATCTTTACTAAGTGGAGTGGGTGCTTTTGCTTTGGTACAATCAGGCATATGGAAGCCTCCCACCTTGCTGGGGCGATCGGAGATCGATGGGCAGAAGCAAATTTATCAGCGCATCCAAGAACTGGAAATTGACGAAGCAGCTTTTTATCAGAAAGTCGATCAGTTATTCTATGCCCAATACCCAGTAGCAAAGGATCGTCCCCTGACAGAAAAGCATGAAGATGCTGTGCTGCGATCGCAATGGTATCGCATTGCCGAGGAGTTGCTAAATAAGATCGAGCAGGGTTCCGTGACTTTATAGTAGAGTGGGTTGCACATCTGGCATGAGGGACGATCTATTAGGATTTAATAGCGATCGCCCTCTGATTTGGGTAAGGGCGATCGCCATGCATCAGAGGAAATTGATTGGAATTGGGATGCTAAGTTTGGTGGTGATCGCCTCTATAATTTATGTGTCTATCTCGAAGAGAAAACGAGGTAATCCTGACTGGCGAATAATAGACTGCAAGGTGCCAATCCTTAATTCCTTATAGTTAGGAACCGGAACGGTAACAGTAGATTCTTCGGTTCGTAACTGCATGATAATATGGCTACCATGCATCCTTACTTCTACAAAGCCATATTCCGACAAAATTAGACAAACTTCCTTTGCCGATAACACCCTTAACTTACCCAACTTTTACCTCTACTTGCCCTACAAAAACTTCATTATTTAATCGACGCTGAATTTCGGAAGCATCGGCAGTCTCAAAAAAAAGTTCTAAGGCTTCAATCAAATTAGACCTGGCTTCGTCAGCCGTATCTCCTTGACTGGCGATGTCTAATTCTGGGCATAAGGATACATATCCAGAACCCTCTCGTTCAATAATTGCTGTTAGCTGTTTTGTTGGTTTCATTGTAGCATCGCTCGATTAATCTTTATTACTCTAGTATAGCAGGTAGCATATAAATTGGGAATTAAGAATCCATTTTTTTCCCAAAAACCTGGTTGATGGGCTACGTTATCCTCCCAAAGTTATGGCTACCAAGTTCGAGTGGAGAGAGATCGCCCTCTGATTTGGATAAGGGCGATCGGCATTCATCTTCCGAAGAACGGTTAGTTGTACTGCTGGCCACTACTATCTTCTGCCGGAGTCAGTTGCTCGAGAACGGCAGAGAAGTCTGATAGGGATGCGATCGTCACCGAACGCTGGTGAAGCTCCCGCAGCAGAGAAGCATCCTCCAGTTTATTGATGCGATCAGATATTTGCTCGGGCACCGAGTCAAACTTCATAACGAGCATATCGATTAGATACTCTCGACCGGTTTGTAGGGCTCCCCTGTTCACTCCCTCCAACAGCCCTTTGGTTACCCGAGTTTTCCATTCCAAGCGTTTCCGGGCATCCTGGCGTGTCGCCATTGTCTTCAGATGGGCCATCACCATCACCGCAAATGGATTGGTGCTACGCTCCAACTCTGACCATTTGTTTTGATAGTCCAGCCGTTTTACTGCTCGATAGGACCTGTATGTTCGACTTTCCCAGATTTGAGACTCAAACTCTTGCGGTCGCCAGGAAGGTCTGTCATCTCCTAATATTACCAAACTGGCCACTGGCGCATCGTAGCGCAACTCGATCGCGCTATTGTAAACATGTATCCGTTTGGGAAATTGTACTTCGTACTCACTTTGAATTTCTACATGCACCAGCACATTGATCGGAGAACCTTCCTTTCGCCAGACTTTGACCAAGATATCTACTACACGCTTGCCTACTTTCGCCTCGGGAAATGTTTTTTGTAGTTCCGTATTCAGGATTTTATAACCGCGCTCCCAGTCTATGTCTCCATGGGCTGCTGGATAGAAAAATTCCATACAAGCCGGAAAATAGTCAATTACTGCCTGTTTCCATGACCCGTCATAATCTGCTGGTATATTCTCCATTTTTTCTTCTGCACTCTGATTATCAAACTCCTCTACCTTAGGATTCGCTGCTACAACTAGCATGAATTATTGCCACTATAGTCAAACCCTATAACCATTATTGTAACTGTTACGATCTTCCTTTGTCAATAATTTATGATAAATTTAATATTGACTTCGTATAAACAGTTTACAAACCTGGTTTATGGGCAGCTTTTATTTGAACTAATGCGGACAGCAATATTTGCCATATTCTGTCATGCAGGTAGGGCAAGTTTCGTTTTTATCCTCGGATTTTATTTCTATTACTGTTACATACATCGTGCTATATTCTTTAGGTCTGGCGATCGCCCTCCACGAACGCAGACTGCCGCTAAACTGATTGTTAAGGCTGGAAAAAGTGCGACCCATGGCGTTGTCGTACAGTAGAATGCATTACCATTACCTCCTGAATCTGGGATTATGCAAACAGCAGCTATTGGCTGAGTAGCACAACACTGACGATCGCTAAACCCAGGCCCAGGTAACCGGAAGGGGACAAAGTTTTCTGGTGCAGGAGAAAAGTCCCCAGCAGATTACTCAGAGTAATACCCAGACAGCTCATGAGAGCAGAAACGCGACCGAGTTCAGTAGCAGACCACAAGTAAAATTGCCCGGAGATGCCGATCAAGCGGGTGATCGTGAAAAGCCAAAACCAAGAGTGATAGACGCTATCCGCAGTAAATCCCACAGTTTTGAGATAGCCAGCAGCAGGGAGTTCGCCAATTAAGAACGTGGCTTGAGTTAAGATCGTCACCAGTAAAACTTTAGACATGATATATTGTTTAACTTGATAATATTGAGGATATTCATGAGTAACCCTGAAACCGGGTTTCTTAATAGAGTTGATACGCGAGACGCACCGATAACCACAAAAGAGATGTCGCATGTAATGATACCTTGCGAGCAAGATGCAATGAACAGGGATATCCTGTCTCCTAGAGTTCCTCAATAAACCTGTTTTCTTTTGGGGAAAATGTCGAGATTCAGTCGATCGATCGCCTGATAAGAAACCCGGTTTCTGATAAGACTTGACGGATGTCATTACATCGGTGCCCACCCTACTACTTTTTTAGACGCTTAAGTAGGCTTCGCTATCGTAGTAACACCACAAGCGACTATCAAAGCAAAAGCTGCCCTTTAACTGCATCTGCAATTTATCTCGCGCTAACCGGACTGAGGCGTAGTTGTCAATCTGAATGAGAGCACATTAATTTCAGCCATGACCGAGAAAACCAAATTCCAAAACTGCACGAGCAGCGGCGGAGGCAATTCCTTTCTTTCTGAATTTGGGATGGACGACGTAACCCAATTGTACTTTTTCGTTCAGATAAAATTTGTACGGTGTCCGATCCTTATGAAGCGGGAATAATTCAATCTCTTGCGGACTTTTGGAGATTCTTAAACCAGTACTATGACATTTCCTGTTATTGCATCTCGAATTGCCATCGGACCGAATGAACGCATTCTCCAATGTTCTCGATAATTATTAAGAATATTTTCTGTTTAGGATAATGTCAATATTACTCCCAGATATCGCAGTTTCTGGGTCGCTATAAAGGGAATACAAACTCTCTTTATCTTCTGATGTAAAGGGAGTCACGAGCATTGGCAACCTGTTATTGATCCGAATTACTGGTAAATTATGTTCTCGTGGATTCTCGCCTTTATATAGATAATTTTTCATGCCTTTGCCGATGTTTTTTTGAGCAACCATCTCAATCACGACTTTCGCGAGTAAGTCTACCGGTCCGGGACCTGTAACTAAAGATTGAGCCAAATAGATCGTGTCTTGTTCGCTATCATAAGCGCCCTGAGCTCCCTTCATCGCCTCATCAGATAAAATTTTAATTCGAGAAAACAAGCTAGAAACTCCCTGGGACATGTCAGACAAGAGGTTTTGGATAACCACAGGATTGCGAACCCCATAAATCTGCTCCAGGTCAGATTGAGCGGAGCCAGAACCTGCAAATTTGTTGAGCTGATTTTGGACTTCTCCTAACACAGAATGCAAAACGACATCATCGACTAAGGAATCACTGGCAGAATCCAAGGAACTGTTGGATGCGATCGAACTATTGTCGTCAAACATGAGGTCACCTCATTGAAGCTAGATGTCTTTGAGTGCAAATCTCGGATGTGATTTGCGCTCAGATCTCAATACTGACAAATGCTTCCTGATTTCGGCGGTGCATTTTCAATGAAAAAATAGCTATTTTTGGTTATTTTCGGTTCATAATTAAAATAGCTCATAAATCAGCGCTTTCGTAGTTCTTTTTAGTTCAATATTTTAAAATAGCTCATAAATCAGCGCTTTCGTGGTTCTTTTTCGCAGAAAAGGTCTGTAACAGGTTGAAGTTAGTGCTACAGTAGAATCATGAACGATTTAAGCCAGGGTTTAGCAAGGGAGAAGAACGATGTCAGTCCAAATTACTCAAGAATTTCGCTGTCAGCTCAAGAAGGCTGCTAAACTTTAAGGGTTGAGCCAACAACAATGGGCGGACGAAGCCCATTATGACCTTGGGACTCTTAAACGTATTTTCGGTACTGGTGGGCCAGGCTCTTACAGTCAAGAAGCCTTAGAAGCGGTGTGTCGGGTTGTCAAGATGAACTGGCAAGACGGGATAGTTGATTGCGCCGACCTGCTGGCAGAGGTACAGGAGAAGCACCGGCCATACTTGACGGAGAAGCACGGCAAGATACGAGTTTTGGACATGGAACAGCCCATCGGCCTAGATGATGTCTTTATTGAAGTCAAGGTGCTCGAAAAGCTGACCGCAGGCTTGCCTCTCAGCCGGAAACAACTGATCGACCAAGCTAACCATCCTGACCATGACTTTGAACGTTGGGGTTTCGGTCGCGTTCTGGAAGAAGGCTTGTCAGGTCGGGATGCTTTGGAAAAATTTCAGAAAATGGAGGTATTGGGTAAGCCGGGTTCGGGGAAAACCACGTTTTTACGGTAAATTGTTAACCGATACAGTTGTCCGATGGTAAGCTAGAAGAACAGCTATATGTTGAGTTGTTTCTACGACCCCAATTTTTAGCCAATATAAAGCTTGCACTCGGCATTTTTTATCACCGGTGGTTCGCGCTATCAATTTCTTAAGGTATTCTTCAGATTCGGCAATTTCTATTTTAACTACGCCAGCCATATTTCCTTTTATCTAGGTCTTTTACTAATTGTAGCATTGTTTTTTCAAAATGGTATTACATATCTGCCTTTATGGCGCGATCGCGATCCGAAGAGAGTAGTACCGTCCTGCATTGCAGTTCGCAGGTTGGGTTGTTGGGTTTCGTTCCTCAACCCAACCTACGACATTACTTGCGCGATCGCCCTAAAAAACTTTGTCACTTTATCAATCTTTCAAGTCTGCAATTGGAGAATTGGTTAGCTTCCGATAATACAATTTTGTCAAACTAATGCTAAAATTAGTTTAATATTATATTATTAGTCTGTTTTAACCGACTTTAGCTTTTATGGGTTTTAACCCCCGGCGGGCTGACAGCGAAGTGAGAGGACTTTCGTGCATAAGTGCTATCATAGAGATAAGGCGAGATAAAATAAGTGAAACTGGGAGGAGAGATGATGAGAATCAAAGGCATAAAGCGCGGGCAAACCATTGAACTCAAGGAGGAACTGAAGATTCCTGATGGTCAAGAAATAATAATATAAGTTAAGGAAGTAAAGCAAATGAGTGACGAAGAAATGCTGCAAAAGATGAAGAATTTTTTGGAAAATCCTCGCAAAGGGAGAAAAGAGCTTGTTGCCACATTGAATCAGCTAGACAGAGAGCGCCATGCTCATTGGGACAAACAGATGGAAAATCATGAAGATTAAGGTGAGAGGCTTGTGTATTTGTTAGATACCAACATTTGTAGTGCAATCATCGACCAAAACAGACTAGCAATGGTTGAATTTTACCGCAAATACAGCCAGTGTTACCTGGTGATGGTTGTGATAGCAGAACTATATAAAGGGGCTTACTGTTCTAGACAACTTGAAGAAAACCTTGAGGATATCAATGACTTCATTAGCATGATCCCAACTATTGTCGATTTGGACCAGGATGCAGCTGAAGAGTTTGACAAGATTCAAGGTGAGTTAAAACTCATGGGCAGACCGACTGGGGATTTAGACGCGCTTATTGCCGCTGTGGCCCGATCGCGTGGTGACATATTGGTAACTAACAACACTCGCCACTTTATCAATATTCTCAATCTGCAATTGGATAATTGGTTAAGATAAACTGAAAATTAAAGCAGTTTATAAGGCCCATGTTTTAACTTGAAAATGCCCAGATAGCCAATCAAATTATGCTTTACACCTCACAAATATACCATCAGCAATCGCCATTAAGATATCACTTGAGCGACGATCTTGCCCCGGACGTGACGTTGAGACAGGCGTACCAGTGCATCAGGAATTTCTTCCATACTTATGAGTTCTTGCAGCATCGGGTTAATTTTATTGTCACTGACTAGACTGCCAAGATCTCTGCCCATACAAGTCAGCAATAGCAATTTGGTCTCCAGACAAATAAGCACCTCCCAAAGCTACTTCATGAATGGAAATACCTTTGCTAAAAGGTTTAATCTTGCTAAAATTAGGTAATCCAGCAACGCAGGCAATTGCCCCGTTAAAAGCTACCATCTCTAACCCCGCCGTCGCACTATCAGAACTAACTGTATCGACGATCGCGTCCACCCCTCGCCCATCAGTAATCTGGAGCACTCTTGACAAATCTCTTCGGTGCGATAATCTACAACATGTGCTGCGCCTAACTGACGCACGTAATCAAAATTAGCCGCAGAACAGGTATAAATGGTCGGGGTCGAGCTGGGAATCACTCCCCAACCCTCCAAGAGCGAAACCTGAAGAGCGACTGGAACCGCACACGGCTACTGGTTGGTAAGCTGTTGTCATCAGTAGGATTACTGGGGGTTACCCCCGTTGTCCCTTACCCTTTGAAATTTTACCCCTTATGGTCAATCCTATTGGACCGTTTAAGTACTGAGCTGCGGAAGGTTCGCGGAGGATAGTTCAGCAAACCATACTCGCCGCTCTTTACTAACATCTTCCCCATTCTGCTTTCCGCTTTTCGTAAGGGCTCTGAACTTTACCTGGCTAAGATTTGAATCCAAAATTCGTACTTTCGGAATTTCTCCCTAGTTCTGTGACATTAAGGTTACTTTTCCCAAGGGTGTCTTACCATATCCGTCCTACGTCTGCATATCCACAGGCATTACCCTGGGCGTTAGCTTCTTAGGACATCCTTCTTCTTCGTGGCTTGCGCTTTACATCTAACTTGTCCAAATGGGGACAGCTCACGAGAGGTTACTTCGTTCCCTAGTATCATTTCACGATGCTTTTAGGTTCCTACTATACCCCGGGAGTTCTTTGAGTACGTTATTAGCCAGAGGCAAGAGCTAATACTAACTACCATTTCCCTTTTTGGGCAAGCGCATAAGCCTTCTTCCGCTGGTTCTGGTTAACGAGGTTTACATAGGTTCGCTTGTTCTAACCATTAGCATCTTTCCTAGCGGCGTCACCGGCTTAGGCTGCCAGTTATCCTACATTTAAGTCCTCGGGAGGCACCACGGCGATGTGGCTCCGTAGCACCTCCGACCGGTAGTACCCTCGACCCCCGTACCTGGGGAAAGGGAATTTAACCCCCATGATAACCAGAGTTATCTGGCTGATAGAGCCAGACCCGACTTTCACCTACTGGCTTATGCCGGAACGAATCGCACCATCTCCCACCAGTCTATCGTTAGCGTCTGTTCCTTGACGAACATGTGCCAGGTATTTTAAATCTTCTTTGGTTGGCAAAATTGTTTCCAATAGGCTTTTGGGGACATCAATAACCGTCACTTTATCGTCATCGTGTTGTCCTGGTTCTAAGTTGAAGCTGGGAAACTTAGCCCCATAACTACTTGTATTTTTGAGTTGCCCGAGGGTAACAATCTGAGGCGTCGGCTTTTCGTCCTCGTCGAAGAGAAGCAAAGCCAACCAAGGAATGTCCCTGTCCTCGCTAGAACTGTCGATCGCTCTTTCCCAAGGTAAGGTACTGCGGTTGAAAATAACATGGGGAAAGACGTTAGAGTGTTCCCCCAAACTCCCTGGCGGTGGGAAAACCCCATGGATGTCTTGGGGATTTAGAGCGAAACGTTCTCCGGCGACATGAAATGTTTTCTCTCCCGTTGTAAAGGGAGCTTGACCTTGTATCTTGCTACTTTCAATAGTTTGAGTAACGGTAATCTTATATTCCCCATCTCTCAGTGCCGGTTGATGGTACTGGATGAATTCAACCTTAATAGGAGCTTGAGTAGTCATTGTAATTTTTGTCCTCGTTGCCAAAAAATTATCAAGCGATGCCCGAGGGGTTTTCGCCATGCGTCCCGAGGGCATCGTTGATTTTTGATTATGCCTTTACTTGCGGGGCGACTAAAAAATCAGCCGCTACCTCCCTATTCAGATCCACATCTTTGCTGGGTTCAAATCCTAAACTTTGCAATAAACTATCTCGACTGGAGTTCTGCACCAACGTATTGCGAATGCGATTTCTCAGTCCCTCCTCGTCGAGAGTGCTGGCTTGAAAAGGGGTTTGATTTTCCCAGCCATAACCAGTGGGAGCCGATTCCGGTTCGTATTGCAAATTGCGGCGGTTAACGGCATGAGTTTGACCCGGCGCTGGCGGTCTTCCGGGTTTTATTTCAAATCCCGATAGGGCATTTTCTATAAATTTCGTTCCGTTCAGATCGGGACTCAGGGATTTGCCCCACAGCCCTGCTGGCACCTTCTTCAAGATGGGGATATACTTAAAGTCGTCATCTTTAACAGGCGGCCCATCTTTTTTAGTTATCTTAATCCGGTGCTTGGTTGTTAAGTCTCCATCACTGACTTCCATTGAGCCAATGCCGAAGGCGGTGTTAGCTTGAACATGGCTGCCATCTGTCTTTGTTATCAAGATTGGGGATTCTCCAGTAGAGACTACCTTGTAAGCCTGTTTCGAGGGCACGATCGCATTCGTCACCAGGGATAAGTGCTTGGGATTGATGACTCCCAGATCCGATTCGTTGTCGCCAATTTTCCGCACCAAGCCATCTTTAAAGGCAATAGTACATACCTTGTCGTCTTCCGGCAAGAAGGAATTTTTGAAGGTGCCCCAAGAAATTGGTTGGGGCTTTCGGGACGAACTGTCTCCGAAACTGACGTGAACTGAAACAATCCAGATATGGATGGTCGCCGTACCGCCAAATTCCGGTCCCCAGATATGTAGGTCTGCCCCCAACTCCACCGTAATGTGATGGGTGCCAAAGAAGTGAAAGGTGTAAGATGCGCCGATGTCGATATAGATCCGGGCGTCGTAGTGATAGGGCTTCCAGGCAATTAAAAAGTCTGCCCCCACCTTGAACCATGCCTTGAGGGCACCGCTGTGATAGGTGGCGTCTAAATGTCCTCCGGCCATGAAGGCATGAGAACATAGAGCAAAATAGGCATCTCCTTTGATGGTAATGTGACTGTCAACTCTCCAGTTAAATCCCAGCCTGGGAACTTGGGGATAGTGGCTGGGTACCTGGAAACTGGGATGGTAGCCTCCCAGGGTGGTGACGAAATCTCCTCCGTGTTCTCCAGAGAACCAACAATAAAAGGCAAACCCTCCCGTGAGGTGACAGTTTCTCGACAAGAGATAGGAGGCGGAGGTCAGTTGGGCCCGCACTCCCAAAAAGCCTTCATCGGGAATAAAGCTGACCTTCAAGACCATCTGGACTTCCGCGATAGGGGTAACGGTTTCTCCTTCCTCTGGCGTGGGCAAGATCGCCGTAGATAAACCGAGAATATCTAACTCAAAGCGGTTGCCGAAGGAAGCGGTCAGCAGGACGAAGGAGTCAACTAGCTTGAAGGAGTTGAACTTGATGCCGACGGCCAGGAAATATTCTCCCACTGCCGGAGAGATGTATTTGGCGATTTTGTCCAGTTCGGCAGCCAGGTTGCCAGTATCGCCCGTATTGTTGACTGCTTCTTCCACGAGGGGAAACTGAGCGACTTTCTCAATGGGCGGGACTCGCAAGTTGCGGTTGTAGCCGAAGCCCCCCGCCAAGCCGGTGATGAAGAAGAAGGAGGGGCCCTTCGGTGATGCCCAAGATGAAAGTAAAATTTGGGTGTGGTCAAAACCCGTTGGTGAGGGATCCCCCCCAGCCCCCGGATCCCCCCTAACCCCCCGCTACATTGGGGGGGACCGCTTAAAAAAGGGGGACATTCACTCCCCCTCCCTTTCAGAAGCTATACTTTACTCACATATTTCTTAACATTCTGTGGCCACTATGGGGGGTGAAACCCTGATTACTTCGTAAGTCATTCTCAATAAATTCAATAATTTATCAAGAAAGAGGTCGGGATTTTTGTCAACCCCGTTGAGGATACTAAGTCTCAGAATCTTTGTACCATAAGGGTTTTAAGGTTGTCAAGAATTATGCGAGTAATGGTAAGCTTTCGGAAGGGGGCTGGGCGGGGATCCCAAGTGTGCAATTACCCACCCCTGGAGATAAAATTGCTCTAGTTTATCAACTACTTTTGACCACACCCGCTCGAAGGTGACATTACCAGACAGAGCGAGCCGCTAAGCAACTGGCGAAGCTAAAGCCTGAGCGGGTTCTGGTTTGAGTAGTTCTGTTAACAATGAGGCGGGCCGATCGCCATAGGGCCAGGCAAAGGCATGGCGGAAAGACGCTTCCTGACAGGCTTCCAACTGCTCGAAATCTATCACGTCCAGGGTTAATAGGTTTTCGTACTCAAAGGGCAAACGGACGTTGTGTAACCCGGCGTTATCGGTGCAAATGGCAATGTCTACGCCAGCGTCAAACAGCGATCGAAGACGATCTTGAGTTGATGCAAATCTTCGAGAGTGCCAGTTTTCAGGTAAGTGGTGGGACAGACTTCCAGACATTGACCCCGTCTAGCTACTTGAGTTAATAATTCTGGAGTGCGATTCGTTTCGGACCTAAACCGGCGACGGTGAAAGTCTGAGCTGGTTTCATTAGCCAGACAACTCTGGTCATCATGGGGGTTAAATTCCCTCTCCCTAGGTGTGGGGGTAACACCGGTCCTTAGTGCTGCGGAGTCACATCGCCGTGGTGCTCCGCTAGGACTTAAATGTAGGATAGCTGGCAGCCTAAGCCAGTGACGCCGCTAGGAAAGATGCTCATGGTTAGAACAAGCGAACCTGTGAAAGCCTCGTAATATTAAACCAGCGGAATAAGGCTTATACGCTGGCCCAAAAGGGAAAAGGTAGTTAGTGTTGGTAGTTCCAAATGACCAGCATCGCGCCCGAAGAACTCCCGGAGTAAAGCAGGGGCCTAAAAGCATCGTGAAATGAGACCAGGGAACGAAGTAACCTCTCGTGTGCAGTTCGGCTCAACGGGGCCGAACTAGTTAGATGTAGTGCGATTCGTTCTAGTCTAACGTGGGCAACTACGGAACGCTAGGCCAGGTCCAAACTGGTAACTCTGGTATTCATGGGGGTTAGATTCCCTCTCTCCAAGTGTGGGAGTAACACCGGTCCTTAGTGCTGCTGAGTCACATCACGGTGGTGCGGAGCAAGGACTTAAATGTAGGATAGCTAGCAGCCTAAGCTAGTGACGCCGCTAGGAAAGATGCTAATGGCTAGAACAAGCGAACCTGTGTACGCCTCGTTATCTAGAACCAGCGAAATAAGGCTTAAAGCGCTGGCCCAAAAGGGAAATGGTAGTTTGTGCTGGTTCTTGCACTTGGCCAGTATCGCACTCTAAGAACTCCCGGGGTATAGCAGGGGCCTAAAAGCATCGTGAAATGATACTAGGGAACGAAGTAACTTCTCGTGTGCTGTCTAGATTGGACAAGTTAGATGTAAAGCGCAAGCCGCGAGGGGAGAGATAGCCCGAGAAGCTAATGCCTAGGGTAACGCCTATGGATATGATGGGGTGTTCCTCATCCAGCTGACGCGGGTTGGTTAAAGTAGGAAATCTTGGGTAAGAGTATCTCTAAGACGCCGGAGGCCTCTCGAAGGTTGGATGACTGGTAAAACAGACTTGGAAATGGTAATACTAAAGGTTATCTGGCAGCGCCGCTTACCAACCAGGAAAGGAGTGAAATCGCATGAGATGAGGGACAAGTGGAGCAATCCGTAGTAATCCTAGTAGTGACAATGCCCTACTTGCCAGTAGCCGGATGCGGTGAAAGTCGCACGTCCGGTTCCGAATGGGAGGGTTAGGGGGTGACCCCTAGCTCGACCCCGACTAAGCACAAGCCACGAAGAGGAAGGATGTCCTAAGAAGCCAATGCCCAGGGTAATGCTTGTGGATATGCAGACGTAGGACGGATATGGTAAGAAGCCTTTGGTGAAAGTAGCCCTAATATGTTGCAGAACTCAGGAGAAATCCAAGAGTTGGAATATGGACTAGAGTCTCAGCCGGGTAAAGTTCAGAGCCCCGATAAAGCGAGAATGGGGAACTGTTAGTAGAGAGCGGTTAGAATGGTTTGCTGAACTAACCTCCGCGAACCTTCCGGAGCTGAAATCATTAACGGTCCAATAGGATTGACCATAAGGGGTGAAATTGCAAGAGGTAAGGGACAATAGGGGTAACTCTTAGTAATCCTACTGGTGAAAGCAGCTTACCAACCAGTAGCCCCAGCGATGAAAGTTGCAAGTCCGGTTGCGAAAGGGAGGGTTTGGAAGTGATTCCGAGCTCGACCCCGACCTATCGCAGGGGAATTTGAATCCCGTGACCGATGCGCATATGTAATGGTAATAGTTCCCGATAGCAGCCATCGGCAGTCTCGTATATATGTCCGGTGGTGTTGAGACCGAGCGCTCGGGCATACTCGTACAACCGGACAAACTCATCCAGGCGATCGGCATAGCGAGCATCTCCGCCGGCCAGGTCGATGGCGCAGACATACCCTGGCTTTTGGGCCGCCAGATCCACGATCGCCCGGTTCACCTCATAAGGCAACCGGGAGTGCATGCAGAGAATTTGACTGGCGATCGTCGGACAATCTCTAACCTGAGTGGCAATACCGACAATTTCCACTATCTCTGCCATTAAGTCCAGTCTCTGCTCGGTGCTTAAATGGGCAGACGTCCGCCAGTAGGGAGTGTAGCGCAGCTCCAAATAGGCCAAATTTTCAAAGACGTAGGCACCGCGTGTCGGCCGGTAGATAAAATACGGTAATGTTTCGGCAGTTTGAACGCTTTCTACTAGGGTATGCGGTTGCAGATACTCATCCAGGGTATTGCGAGGGCGGGTGTAAAATTCTTCGAATGCTGGATGTTCCGGGAACTGCTGGGCCAGAGGGGAACTGGCGCGATGAAAATATCGCGCGTTGGATGCGGGGGAACGACCGAAACCCCCCAGATGGCGGTGCGGTTCAGCATATAAAGCCATGACTAAATCCTCTCGAGTCGGGAGTCTCCAGGTTGGGACTGGGAACGGTGATGGGAAGGACGCTTCAGGGGAAGCGATGTTTAATCTAGGATGTCATTAATCTCCTCTGCTGTATCTTGATCGCCGATGCGGTTGCTGTCTCGGTAGAGGTTGCAGAAAAAGGGGAACTCATAATGTTATACTTTCGGAGATCCCACTCTGCCTCTTGTGGGTGAGAAAGGGGAGTGAGGCCAGGAGGCTTCGCCGGAGGTGACCAGGGAGAATGGTGTAAATGCTATTGAGATCATTGTTGTGTGGTGCGACTCGTTTCGGCCTAACCTGTACAAACACGGAAAAGCCGAGCCAAAATTGGACTGAATGTTTAGAACCAAAACTAATCATAATCAGGCTCAATATGGTAACTCTGGTCATCATGGGGGTTAAATTCCCTCTCCCCAGGTGTGGGGGTGACACCGGTCCTTAGTGCTGCGGAGTGACATCACCGTGGTGCGGAGCAAGGACTTAAATGTAGGATAGCTGACAGCCCAAAGTCGGCAACTCCGCTAGGAAAGATGCTCATGGTTAGGAAAACGAATCTGTGAAAGCCTCGTTATGTGTAACCAGCGGAAGAAGGCTTACACGCTGGCCTAAAAAGGAAATGGTAGCTAGTATTGGCTGTTGCATATGGCCAACATCACACTCAAAGTAGCTCCCGGGGTAAAGCAGGGACCTAAAAACATCGTGAAATGATACCAGGGAACGAAGTAACTCCACGTGTGCTGTCCATAACTACTCGACTATCGACCGGTGGTCAGGAGATAGGGACCAGTTAGATGATAAGCGTAAGCCATGTGGAGAGAGATGGCCCAAGAAGCAAAGGACAGGGGTAACTCCTTGTATAAGTGGTGCAGGAATGTACCGGCAGACGTGGGTCGGATATAGTTGGAAATCTTGGGTGGAAGTATCCCTAATACGTACCAAAAATCAGGAGAAATCCTAGATTGTAATATGGACTAAAACTCTAGCCGGGTAAAACTTGAAAAGTCCCCTAATGACGAGACAGGGGCAATGTTAGCAAAGAGCGGTATAAGTGGTTTCCTGGATACCCCCCGCGAACCTTCCGGAGCTAGATACGAAACAGTCCTATCGACTACCATAAAGGGGAAAAACTGCATAAGAAGAGGGACAAAGGGAGCAATCCCCAGTAATCCTGCCAATGACAAGGTCCAACTAACCAGTAGCCGTGTGCGATGAAAACCGCATGCACGGTTCGAAAGGGAGGGTTGGGAAGCGATTCCCAGCTCGACCCCTAATTAGAGATTTATATCATTTTTGTGGCGGCAGGTTTGAACCTGCCGATTTTCCCAGAAAGTTGACGCAGGGGGGGCTCGGGGGCTATGATGGTAGGTTGTGTGGCTGGTGAGGCGAGTGACTCTTGGCTAGGGAGATTGGTGTAAATGCTATCGAGATCGTTGTTGTGTGTAGAGATTCACATTATTCTTGTGGCGGCAGATTTGAACCTGCCGATTTTCCCAGAAGGTTGACACAGGGGCGCTCGGGGGCTATGATGGTAGGTTGTGTGGCTGGTGAGGCGAGTGACTCTTGGCTAACGTTGTAGTGATTGGTGCCCAGTGGGGCGATGAAGGGAAAGGAAAAATAACTGATTTGCTCAGCAAGTCGGCGGATGTGGTGGTGCGCTACCAAGGCGGTGTAAACGCTGGACACACGATAGTGGTTCGGGGCCTGACATTCAAGCTGCACTTGATTCCCTCTGGGATTTTATATCCGGATACTCAATGCGTGATCGGCAATGGCACGGTCATCGATCCGCAGGTTCTACTGCGAGAAATTGACCATCTGGAGGCCCTGGGGATTTCCACGAAAAACCTGAAGATCTCGGAAAACGCCCACGTAACTATGCCTTTTCACAGGTTAATAGACCAGGCATCGGAAGAAAGGCGGGGAACTCATAAGATTGGTACGACGAAGCGGGGTATAGGTCCGACTTATGCGGATAAGTCGGAACGGACAGGTATTCGGGTGATAGATTTGATGGAACCAGAAACCCTGCGCAAGCAGCTGCGCTGGACGATTAATTACAAAAATGTCATCCTGGAAAAGCTGTACGCTCTGCCTCCCCTGGACCCAGAGGCGGCGATCGCGGAGTATCTAGAGTATGGGGAACGCTTGCGACCCTATGTGGCCTCCTGTAGCCTGGTGCTTTACGAAGCGATTCAGCAACGACGCAATATTTTGTTTGAAGGGGCTCAAGGAACTCTGCTAGATTTGGACCACGGCTCCTATCCTTATGTCACTTCATCTCACCCAGTCGCAGGCGGTGCTTGTGTGGGCGCAGGTGTGGGACCGACGACGATCGATCGGGTGATCGGGGTGGCGAAAGCTTATACTACTAGAGTTGGAGAAGGTCCGTTTCCCACGGAACTGCTAGGTGACGTGGGCAAGATGTTGGGCGCTCGGGGGGCGGAATTTGGTACGACTACCGGTCGGCCAAGGCGCTGCGGTTGGTTTGATGCAGCGATCGGTCGCTATGCTGTCCGGATAAATGGTCTAGACTGTCTGGCGATCACTAAACTGGACGTGCTAGACTCCTTAGAGGAAATAAAGGTCTGCGTAGCTTACGAACTAGATGGACGGCGGTGCGAAGATTTTCCCAGTAGCTCTCGGAAATTGGCCCGTTGCCAACCGATATACGAGACCCTTCCAGGGTGGCAACGCTCGACAACTGACTGTCGCAGTTTAGCAGACTTACCGGAGGCAGCGCTAGATTATCTCAAGTTCCTGGCAGAATTGATGGCAGTTCCGATCGCGATTGTCTCGGTGGGAGCGAAGCGCGAACAGACGATAATCGTAGAAGACCCAATTCACGGTCCCAAACGGGCCTTGTTGGACGAGAATGGAAGTCCGGTGGATGTAAATTAAGAGGTGAAAAGATAGCAGCGGAAGATGGAAATAAAAGTTGAATGTCAAAAACGAGAAGCGGGAAGCAAACCAAGGGCGATGCGTCGCGCTGGGTTAATTCCGGCTAATCTATATGGTCACGATGGTGCGAAAGCTATTTCTCTAACTGTGCCAGGGAAAATGGTGGAACACTTGATGAAAGAAGCTACCGTTAACAATACTTTGATCGATCTAGAAATAACGGATATCCCCTGGAGGGGCAAGACATTACTGCGGGAAGTGCAAACTCATCCCTGGAAGGGCTTTCCATACCACCTCAGCTTTTTCTCGATCGCATCTCAAGCGTCTATAAAGGTGGTGATGCCACTGAAATTTGTGGGAGAGGCGATCGGGGTGAAGGAAGAAGGGGGTATATTAGAAACGCGCTCGACGGAAATAGAGGTGGAGTGCGCTCCAGATAACATCCCAGAGGCGATCGAGGTGGATGTGTCCGAACTGCGGGTAGGAAAGGCTCTGCTAGTCAAGGAACTGGTGATGTCAGCAGGGGTGAGTGCTGTTAGCGAACCGGAACAAATTCTGGCAACGGTGCTGGCAAGCAGGTTGACCAAAACACAAAAAGATACAGAGGAAAAGAAATGATGGAGAATGGAGAATGTAAAATGGAGAATGTAAAATGGAAAATGGGGCAATTATCAATTAACAATTGCTCAAAATTCTCAATTAGCGGTAAAAAGTAAATGACGGAAAGCAGTAAAGAGTCGGAAGCAGTGGATGTATTTGGAGTGGGCAACGCCCTGGTGGACATTCTGGCATTAGTGAAGGATGTAAGAATTGTATCCCACGAGTTGAATCGCGGGGCGATGACTCTGGTGGACGCTCCCAAGCAGGGGGTACTTTTGCAGGACCTGGAAGGGACTGATCTGCAACTGCGCTCGGGTGGCTCGGCGGCGAATACGATGATTGCGATTGCCCAGAGTGGTGGTAGCGGTTTCTATTCGGGTAAGGTTTCCAGGGACAGCAACGGTGAATTATACCGTCAGGATATGCTCAAAGCAGGGATTCAGTTTGATGTAGCTCCAGCCGACAGCGGCCCGACAGGAACATGCGTGGTGCTGACGACTCCGGATGGGGAACGCACGATGTGCACTAATCTGGGAGTTTCTATCACCTTGTCGGCTACGGATATCGATGTGGACAAGCTCAAAGGCTGCAAATATAGCTATGTGGAGGGCTATCTTTGGGATGGGCCAGCGCAGCGCCAAGCGAGTGTGGAGACGATGTCCCAGTCTCGGCGCCACGGAGTGCGGGTCGCCTATACTTTTTCAGATGCGTTGCTGGTCGAGCGCTTTGCTGATGATTTTCGCCAGATAGTACCAGAATACTGCGATGTGCTCTTCTGCAATGGGGATGAGGCGCGCCGTTTCTGCGAGGTCTTCTCTATAGAAGACTGCGCTGCTAAAATTGGTGAGTTGGTGGATCTGGCGTTTATTACCGATGGTGGGAAGGGCTGTCTGGTGGTAGAAAATAAACAGATTAGTACCGTGCCAGGATTTCCAGCGCAGGCGATCGATACGGTGGGGGCTGGAGATGCTTTTGCTGGTGGAGTGCTGTTCGGACTCACCCACGGCTATAGTGCGATCAAATCAGCCCGCTGGGGAAACTATCTAGGTTCCCAGGTGGTGCAGCGGTACGGCCCCCGTCTGGAGGGCTCCCAGGCCAATAAGTTGGCGGAAATAATGGGTGGAAAATGAAGAAAGATAAATTGGCGGCAGGGAAAATAGGCTTATTTTTCCTGATCGGTTTTATACTGCTGCAATATCCCTCGAGCATGAGTATCAGTATGGCGCTCGTATCGACAATCGCTGCTCACTGGGTAATGCAAGCTTGGACAGATGAAACAACATCGTCGGAGTCAGTGGAGTTACCATTTACTAAGACTAGCGAGCAAAATCCTTTTGACAAGAGCAAGGCTGGTGCGGAAGTCTGGAACAAGTCGGCACAAGCAGGCTCTTTATTTGGTGGCGCTCCTTATCGTCTGAAGCTCTTCAAGAAGCAGCAATAGGAACTGTGATGTACATGGAAATTAAAATTTGTCAAGGCAAACCATTCCGATTTTTCCGGAACGGTAAAAATCGGACTAGAACCCCCGCAGCAATCTCACCTATGATAGGGGTGTGGTCTTGCACCAGTTGGGTTTTGATGAGTTCGGGGGCCGGAGATGTCTCTGGGGTAGTGCGATTGTAGCGCGTCCCCTTTGGGGGATATCGAAGCCTGCCCGCAGCGCATAGACCGGGTTTCTTAAATCTTATATCGCGGGGAGTTGCGCCGTCGAGGCCACAGAAACCCGGTTATGAGTCTGTCTGACTATTCTCTACTCTATCAACCAATGCATGACCACACCCTTTGGGAGGGCTATGATTGCGTTTTTGGGAAATTGTCATTGCGAGGGGGGAACACCTAACCGTCATTAAAAAAGATTGCACAACTCTCTTCTCGGCTTGCTATAATAATTGACAACTAACAACTGACAACTAACAACCTCCGGGCAGGCGATCCGCCCGCCTTACGCAACTAACCACTTGATATTATGGCCTCAGAGCTTCAACGGATCGTGCCTGCGCCTCAACCGGAAATGATGGAAATTATAGAGGCGCATCAGGTAACTAGGGAGTTTTACCAGGAATTGCAATATCGTAACGGAGTTCCCGAGCGGCAACTGCGATTAGTATTATCTCACGTCGATGTCTCATGGGTAGTACGAATAGTGCTCCCAGGAGACATCGAAGCAGCAAAATCAGCAAGATAAGAAGCAAATGCGCACCGTTCCGGAAAAATCGGAATTGAATATTTTGGGTTTGTTTTTAGGGAAACGCCGAACTAAAGGTTGAGTGAAAGGGCGATCGGATACCTGAATGGAGATCGCCCCTAATTTCCTGTTGACAAAACCTAGGGTTATGTTATGATAATAGCAAAGGAGTTGAGATGATGACTGTAACAAAGGAAATACCAACTAAGAGCATTGACCAGGGGAGCGCGTCAAACTTCACGACCACTTTGAAAAGGATTCTGGAACTCTTAGACTTAGAAGCAGAGGATGATTACTGGATTTTGAAACCAACTGAATATGCAAGACTTTCAGCAATACAGTTGGTTGTCGATGCCTATGAGATAATGGGAAGCGACTTCCCAAAAGGTTCTAATTTCTAAGATGAGCAAGGCGGTATTTTCCTAACTTGGAAAAAGCGAGATACTCAGGATCAAATTATGCTATTATGCCCGGCCAAGCCTGAGAAGCAAGCTTTCATTTATCGCCAGAAAAACAAAGAAGCTGCTGTTGATTATCAAGTATCGGCTGTAAGATTAGTTTATTGGCTAGAGTGGTTGAAAAAAGCATGACAGAAAAATCTTTTACGTCGGAGTTTGAATCATTGTCTGGATAGCGCCATTGTCTACCGGGCATTACTGCTCAGGTCAATAGTCAGAATTGCTAGTGCTTGTTGTTCTCTGGCAGAATGTGCTGCCCGCTTCCGAAAATGCTATGGTATAGCTAATCTGGAGGTGGATCGCATTCGCGAGTTAGGTTTAGATGTAGTGCCAGACTCTCCATCCCATGCTCAGATTATAGCATTTCTCGAAATTATGAGGTACAGCCGCCAGTGATGAAAACCAGTGATGGCAATGCTTTCACTGTACCTCACCTTATTGAAAAATGCTATATCGGCTTGCCAAATCTTGAGGATGATGCCCGAAGGGCTCTGGAACTTGCAGATTTGTTGGCGCAGCAGTCTCTCCTAGTTTGGTAACCATGACCTTTATCCACAGAAGGCAGATCGCCCTAATCTCCTGTTGAAAAAAGCTAGAGTTATGTTATGATAATAGTAAAGGAGTTGAGATGATGAAAGAAACAAAGAAAGTACAAACTAAGACCATAGACACGGGTGGTGCGTCAAACTTCACGACCACCTTGAAAAGTATTCTGAAACTTTTAGACTTGGAAGCATCCGATGATTACAGGATTCTGAAACCAACTGAATATGCTTTCAAGACAGCAATGCAGTTGGTTGTCGATGCCTATGAGGTAATGGAAAGCGACTTCCCAAAAGGTTCAGCTTCTACAGAAGATCGAGGGGGTATTAAAATAACTTGGAAAAACCGAGAAACAAGACGATTAGTCCGCCTGTTTTGTCCATGTAATTCTGAGCAACCAGTTGATATTTATCACGATAGTAGTGATGAGTATAATGTAGAGGATGTCTATTCAGTGTCAACATTAGTTCATCGGTTAGAGTGGTTTAATGCTTCATGACAGAACACTATTATAATAGTGGGTCAGAGTTGGAACCATTACCTGATAGCGCCATTGTCTACACTTCGTAAGTGGTGGATAGATTCGGAGACATATGAAGTCACAGATGATGCCTACTTTTTGCGTAAAAATAAAAACGAATCAGGTCTTTCTGTCAGGATTGCTAGCGCTTGCTCTCCATCAGAATGTGCTGCCAGATTCAGAAATTGTTATGGAGTTGCTAGTCTCCAGGTAGGTTTCATTCGTGAATTGGGTTTAGATGTAGTGCCTGACTCCCCATCTCATGTTCAGATTATTAGGTCTACCTTATCGTGAAGATGACCGTAATAATGCCGATCGGCTTGCCCGTTTGTTGGCAGAACAGTCTCGCCTCGTTTGACAACCATGACTTTTATTTACAGAAGGCCGATCGCCCGTAATCTCCTGTTGAAAAAAAATAGAGCTGTGTGATGATAATAATTTAGCTGACGCAATGCAACCCAGAACCTCGCGACAAGAGTTGATGCATTCATTTTCTAGGTTCAACCCCGAAACTTCTCCCGAAACCACGTTGACAGGTTCAACCTGCTAACGTTGCTTTTGAGCGATCTCGACTGTGGCTCGATAATGAGGCAGAACCTCCGAAGTCGTTTCCAGTCTCTGGCTGGAAACGAGGGTAACCTGCGCGATCGCACGGCTAAAGCGCTTTAGCGCTTATATCATGTCTGATTAAATGCCAAAAGATAAAAATTGCATCACCCGACCGTTGGGTTGACCCACGTTACCCAACAGTAGTAAGCCCTGTTGGGTTTCCCGCTTAGCTCTACCCAACAAACGCAAGAGATCTTTTTTATTACGGTTAATCATCCAGACATGATATTACTACAAATGGAAACGAGGGTAACCTGCGCGATCGCACGTAGCCGTGTAAGCGCTTTAGCGCTTACTACAAACGGCGGTAAATCTACCTGTAGAGGTGAGCGCTGCGAGTAGCGTTAGCGTGTGTCGCTCCCTGATTATCAATTATCAATTTTCAATTCTCAACAAGCAGCAGGGCGATGGCTCGCATAAAAACCACCTCTGCCACCGAAATAAATATTAAGGAGGCATCACAATCACGGCCTTATAGAACTGCTCAAACCATTATACCTGGGGTGCATCAGCTGATTTTGTGGACTATTAACCGCAAATGAATTCAACTGTCAACAAATGACTGCTGGAGGTATTTATGTATAAGTTTCCCGACTATCAACCGGAAATCTTCTCAACACCCCTCAAGGGAACCGTCACAAAAGCGATCGCCCCCAACGCACCCGGAAGAGTCAAGTGCATGACCAGCTATTGACCTGGGAAAATCTACCAAGTCGATCGGCCCGTCACCTTAAAGCCAGACCAACTCGTCAGTGTTATTGGTAGACAGGGACTAACGTTGTTGGTACGTCCATTATATAGCAACTAAATGTCAGGTGGGCGATACCCAGCCTACATTTGGAGCATAAAAACTACCTCCCCTACCGAAATAAATATTAAGGAGGTATCATTAAGGAGGTATCACAATGTCAACTATCCAGACAAAGCCATCATACTATCTGAGACAGCCCTCTACAACCTTCCAAACAGAACGGCTGTTATTAAGACCCTTTCTGTTCGAGGATTTTTCTGAACTGCATAGGGTTTATGGTAATCCTCAAGTGATGCGCTATATCGGCAAAGGGGCAAGAACTCCCGCAGAAACTTTCACCGAATTAAAGAGCTTCATCACCCATTGGCAAGAACACGGCTTTTGTCCAATGGCCGTCGTTCATAAAGCATCAGGAGAGGTAATCGGTCGTTCTGGTTACTATCTCAGTCCCCGCTCATTATACCCGCAAATGGGTTACATCATCTCTGCCCATTACCAAGGTCAAAAGCTGGGAACTGAATTGGCTCTCGGTTGCTTGCAGCTTGGTTTTGAGCAATTTAATTAACTTCCGGCAAGTGGATGCATTTGCCATCCCAGAAAACAATATTTCTCAATACATTCTCTCTCACAAACTCGGCATGCGCCGAGAACCAGATATCCAATACTGCGATCGCCTTTATTTCCGCTTCACCCTCACCCAAGCCGAGTATTGCCAACCCGCTACCAGTCTTTTTGCCCTAACAATCCCCACCAGAAATGTAGAGACGCGATCGCTTGCATCTCTACAGAAATAGACTTGGGATACAGCCGATGACTGAGAGGTATGTCCCCTTTTGTGCGATTAGCGCTCTGTGTCTCCTGGGTAGTGCGATTATGATGTCCCCCGGGTTTCGCCGTGCGTCCGGGGGACATCAAGCTCCCAGGAGAACGCTCGCCCTGTCAGGACATACCTCCAAGGTGGTGGTATAATCAAGTGCGCGATCGCATCGGATCTCAATGTAAGCAGCGGCCATCTGAACCAGGAGCCCAGAAACCTGGTTTCTTAATTCAATCTAGATTAGTCAATTAACCTGTGAATAAAGAAATCCTGTTTTTCGTCAAAACAGGGTTTCTGGGGATGGGTGATTGCTAGCACCGAGAGCATTCTGCGGCATAATAAAGCGCTAAAGCGCTGACTACAAACGATTACCCATTAGCAATAACCTCTAGCTCACGTTCCCGTAAGTGAACCTTTAATTTTTTCCCAAACTCGAATTTGACTAGAATCGGCAGATTAGCACTGATCGGTTTCCCATCCCGCTCCAAAATGATATCGATCACTTCCCCTTCCTGTCCCTGGAGTTCAAAAGGTTGATTGCGATGTTGAGGGTGATGGTAAACTACCACAGATTTTGCGACCCGAACCCGATCGCCTACTTTAATTTCCATGTGTATTCTCTCTCCTACAGCAGCACGAGCGTCTTGGCGCTAGATCAGATAATCCTTCAAAATACCATAAAACCAGTCGGAAAAATAGACGAGCCCCTACTGCGATAAATTAGAAGAGGAATTATCCCCCGGTAGTGGTAGACTCTCGCGCAGCCGCTTAAACCCTTTAGGGTCCATCTGCGACCAGGACAGCAACCCCACAGCAGTCACTATCAAAAATATTGCCAGCAACCCACAGACCACCATTACCCTTTTCTTCATCCCCTGTCGAGATGGAGGGCCCAGGGGACCCACCGGTGATTCGGGATCGGCGATCACAGCTTGCTGAGGGGAAAAGTCCGGATCCTGATCGCTCGTTAAACCAGCATTGACAGTCCCGATAGTGACTGACTGCTGGGAGAGGTCTGACGAGACGCGGCAGCGGACCAGTACCACGGAAGTATTATCATGACCATTCTTGCGATTAGCCAAATTAATCCAAGCCTGGACCGCCTCGTCCAGAGATCTATTCTCATCAAACATCATGCCGACGCAATCAGTCCAAGATTGCTCAATACAGTCCCGATCGCTCAAACCATCAGAACAGAGCAACAGCACCCCATCTTTTGCAAAGATCAACCGCTGCACGTTGGGTTCGATGGATTCGCCGTCTCGCGTCCCCAAAGCTTGGGTTAACGATCCTCCATCCGGCTCCCGTAGCGCTTGCCAGTAAGTCGCACGTCCTCCGGACACTTCCCTGACAGAAACATCATCATCCACCGTCAATAGCTGACAATAGTCCTGAGTAATCCAATAGGCGCGACTATCTCCCACATGGGCTAGGTAAAGTTCGTGACTATTACCGAAGTCAGAGCCATCAGCAGTCGATACCTTCTGGGGGATCTGGAGAGCCATCACCAAAGTAGTAGCCATGCGCTGTCGAGATTCTCGCCCTTGCTCGTCATTCTGGGCCGCAATCAAGTTATTCACCACCCGGATCGCAGATGATAAATGCTCCATGCAGACGTAAGGCATTACCAGTTCCGTTTGTTGGGCCAACTTCTGTAGCAACCCTTGCACCTGTAAACATAGGGCTCGCACCGCCATCTGGCTAGCTACCTCTCCCCCTTCATGACCGCCCACCCCATCGCAGACGATCGCCAGTCCGGGAATTATATCGTCATCAGACACGGTGCTGTTCGGTGGAAACACCGTCTGGGGAAAGCAACTGTCCTCGTTGTGGAGCCGCCTGGGACCTGTCTCCGAACCTCCAGCAAACTCTAACTGCAAAGGCTGCTGGGCCGCCACCTCCAGTAATAGCTGATTCAGCGCTGGGTCGATCGCCTCTGTCGTCGCCTCCGCAGCATACATCTGCTGACAGATATCTTGCAATTCATTGCTCACAGAGTTGCTTTGAGTAATCCAACTCCACCAGCAACTGGCCAAATCCCCCAAAGATGGGATCTTTGGTATCTCTTGGCTCCCTGACACCCGATCTGCATGCAGTTCCAGCAGCCAAACCCGCCCACCTTGAACCCGGATATTCTCTGGTACCAGGAGACTTGATGCCACCCCCTCTGCCGATAAAGGATTCCACAGCTGAGTCATTTGCCAGAGCCAATAAACCTGAAGCACAGTCCTTGCTCCCAACCAAGCCTCTGCTATTCCAGGGTACAAACCTGCAGATGCTGTTACCGGCACATTCTCCAGCAACAGGATATTAGTCACTTCCCGACGGTTTTCCAGTCGAGCATATCCATACACCTCTGGCACATGCCGTCGGTAGGGAAATAAACGTAAATAAGGTATAATTTCCCCAAGGCTGTCCAACTCCACTGGTAGATCGGGCTTGGATTCCGGTAAGGTATCCAGCCAGATTTGCGGAGCCTCCACCCGGTATCTGGAAGCCACCAACTTACCTACTCTCACTTGGGCCGCCGTTCCACCCACTGCCCAGAGATAGCGCCCAATCAGCCGCTCTTGACTGCTCATGAATTAAAACGATTTTTCCGACTATCTTAAAGATAGGTTAATCATTCCACACTCAATCGGAACCTTAGATTAAACTATTAATTGTACTACCCCTCAACACAGTCAATGCTCAGCTAGAAGGTGCTCTATGGCTCTTACTCCTACTATATTTTGGTTACTGGCATTTATTGTCCTGTGCGTGATGGAAGTGGTCACCCCAACCGCCTTTGTGGAATTGATGATGGGACTCAGCGCTTTGATGGTGGCGGGAGTTGCGGTGATTTTTCCCCAACTGGCCGTTGGCCTGCAGATTGCCCTGTGGATGGGATTGTCACTTAGTCTGGTATTTGGCTCCCGTCGCTTCCTGCCCACCCGCAAAGTTTACGCCCTTGCCGACGCCACCGAGGCCGAAACCTTGACCGAGATCTTGCCCGGTCAGGCGGGCCGCGTCCTCTATGAAGGCAATTCCTGGCGAGCTAAGTGTGATGATAGCATCAGTGCGATCGCTTCCGACCAGAAGGTTTACGTCCTCCGCCGGGAAGGCAATACCCTGATTGTCATGCCCGAAAATCTCTGGCATTGAAAATTGAAAATTGAAAATTGAAAATTGAAAATTGGGAATATTCAGATAGGATCGCGAAAATTTTGAGTTTTGCCCAGATAACAGAATAAGGGCGATCGCCCAAAATAGGGCCAGTTCTCATTATACCAACTGATTGTCAAGTTTTGTAACTTTCAGTTGTGGATGGTAACAAAAGGCGGGGTGGGGCTTGAGGAATAAATAGAAGCAGATAAGAAATTAATCGAAAAGGAGATTCACGCTATGCCACCAGAATTAATAGCACTGCTTGCGGCTCTCGGAGTGGGCGGGTATGTCTTAAAAAGCACTGTCAAGATTATCAATCAAGGGGACCAAGCTTTAGTGGAAGCCTTGGGGAAATACAACGGCAAAAAACTCGAACCGGGACTTAATTTCCTGGTGCCAGTGTACCATAACGTGGTTTATCGAGATACCATCCGGGAAAAAGTTCTAGACGTGCCGCCCCAACAATGTATCACCCGCGACAATGTCTCGATCAGCGTTGATGCGGTGGTCTACTGGCGGATTATGGACTTGGAGAAAGCCTACTACAAGGTGGAAAAACTCCGGGATGCGATGGTCAACTTGGTGCTGACTCAAATTCGGGCAGAAATGGGTAAACTGGAACTGGATCAAACCTTTACGGCCCGATCGGAAGTGAATGAAGTGCTGCTGCGGGAATTGGATATTGCTACTGATCCTTGGGGGGTGAAGGTGACGCGGGTGGAACTGCGGGACATCGTTCCTTCTAAAGCAGTGCAGGAGTCGATGGAATTGCAGATGTCAGCGGAACGGAAAAAACGGGCAGCAATTCTGACCTCGGAAGGGGAACGAGAAGCAGCAGTTAACAGTGCTAAAGGTAAAGCAGAGGCACAAGTTCTGGATGCGGAAGCACGTCAGAAAGCAGCAATTCTAGAGGCCGAGGCGCAACAGAAGGCAACGGTGCTCAAAGCACAAGCAGAACGTCAGCAGGCAGTCCTAAAGGCGGAAGGGACAGCGGAAGCGCTGAAAATTGTGGCTCAAACCCTTAAAGAAGACCCCAAGGCGAAGGAGTCGCTGCAATTTTTACTAGCGCAGAATTATCTGGAGATGGGGATGAAGATTGGCAGCAGCGACAGCAGTAAGGTGATGTTTATGGACCCCCGCAGCATTCCGGCTACCTTGGAAGGCATGCGATCGATCGTCGGAGAGGGCAGCAAATCTGGAGAAATTAGCGTTCCAGATTTTGCACCCGATCTGTTCAAGAGTTAAGTTAATCGCCTCCTGCCAGCTGGCACTGGTTACAGAGTCCGAAAAACTCCAGGGTGTGATAGTAAACTTTGAAATTGTGAGATGCTTGTAACTCTGTTTCCAGCTGGTGGACGGGACATGAATCTAAGGGAATGGATTCACCGCAGTGCAGACAGGTGATATGATGCTGGTCTTGATGGACCGAGCCATAAAGGGATTCGCCGTTAGCCAAAGTCCGCACTTGTAGGCAGCCTTCTTGTTTGAGAGCTTCCAGGGCGCGGTAAACTGTTGCTAAACCGATGTTCTGGTTGCGGTTCCGCAGTTCGACGTAAATGTCTTGGGCAGAGAGTGATCGCTGGTTTGTTTGCAGCAGTTGCAAAATCCGCTCTTGACCCCGGGTGCGTTTGGCTTTCATCGACCTGTCTGGCAAATCCTAATGCGATCATACATCGGGATCGATCCCTAACTCTTGTAACCGGGCAGCTAAACTTTCGGCCCGAGCGCGTTCCTGTTGGGCCCGAGCGCGTTCCTGTTGGGCCCGAGCGCGTTCCTGTTGGGCCCGAGCGCGTTCCTGTTGGGCTTGTGTAAGGGCTGCTTCTTCTGGTAGCGGGACAAGGTTGCTTTCGCGGTCATAAAAGCGCAACCATATTGCAGGCTCTCGCAGTATTATTCCAGACCAGGTTCCCAGCCACAACCCTAATGTCTCAGACCACAGCCAACCCCGTGCATCTGGGATCAAGGGCTGATATCGTCCATAATCATCCAAATGCCACCCCTGTAAGGAATTGGGGTTAAAGGGGTCGAACACGAAGTAATCTGAGGTTCTCCATTGTTGCTCGTAAATATCCTTTTTAATTCCAGTATCTATGTGGGCCGTCGTTGGCGACATCAGTTCTATAATCACATCAGGCAAACGACCCCCTTCTTCCCAGGCTACCCAGGCTTTTCTGGATTTATTAGTATCTACACCGAGCACGACAAAGAAATCTGGACCTCGGAAGTCTTCGTTGCGGATCTGACGGTTACTGTCATATATGAACATATTGCCGCCGACGAAGAAGTCATTGCGGTGAGCCCAAGCTTCATGCACTGACCGGATCAGAACGTTCATGGCAGTGCGGTGACGGTTAGTTTCCAATGGTTCTCCATCGTCAAATATCAGATCGCTAGTCGATAGGGGTACTTCCTCCCAGTCCGATGCCACTGCGAGGGTCTGGGATAATTTCTCTTGTTTTGTCTCCACTGACATGGCATCATCTCCCTAGTAGGGGTTATTCCCTCCTTAATTTGGTAATTCGTCAGACTTGTGTCTTGCCATAATATATGATATCATCAAACCGATAATCTGACAAGGAATTGCTGACAAGGAATTGCTGTGACTGTAAAATATCACGCTCGGATCTATGTTACTATGCGACCTTCAGTGTTAGACCCGGCTGGGGTGGCCGTGTCCTCTGGGTTGAAGCAACTGGGCTATGATGGCGTCGAACAGGTGCGCATTGGTAAGTTTATCTCACTACAGTTGACTGCTGCCGATGAAGAGTCCGCTAAGGTACAGCTCTCTGAGATGTGCGATCGCCTCTTAGCAAACCCAGTAATTGAAGATTACTGCTTTGAGATGACCGAGTTATCCGCTACTGCTCATATGGCTGGATGATTTGTTTATTTTAACAAAAAATACTAACCTTAGGCTATGAAATTTGGGATAGTGGTGTTTCCAGGGTCAAATTGCGATTGCGACGTCGAATACGTTACCCGCGACTTACTCAAGCAACCAACTCGCATGGTTTGGCATCAAGAAACGGATATTTCCGATCTCGATGTGGTAGTTATCCCTGGCGGTTTTAGCTATGGAGATTATTTGCGCTGCGGCGCGATCGCCCGTTTCTCCTCGGTGATGGCCAAGGTTGTGGCACATGCAGAGCAAGGTAAACTGGTATTAGGCATCTGTAACGGCTTCCAGATCTTAACAGAAGTGGGATTGTTGCCCGGGGCTCTGGTCAGAAATCAGGACTTGCATTTTATCTGCGATCGGGTGTCTATGCGGGTCGAAAATAGCCACATTTCTTGGACTGGGGCCTACTCAGAAGGGGAAGTTATTACTTTACCCATTGCCCACGGCGAAGGTAGATACTATGCTGATGATGAGACGATCGCATCATTAGAAAAAAACTCACAAGTGCTATTTCGCTACGAGGGAGAAAATCCCAATGGTTCCTTGAATAACATTGCTGGTATTTGTAACCAACAAGGGAATGTTTTAGGAATGATGCCCCATCCAGAAAGAGCATCAGACCCCATGTTAGGCGCTACGGATGGGATAAAATTGTTTAAGGGATTGCTCAGTCGCGAACTAATACAGAACTTAAACAGCAACTGTAGGTTGGGTGGTTGCAATACTTCTCGGTTAAGGATATAGGTTGTCATTGCGAGGGGGGAACACAGTACGTAGCGATTAACTTTTGCTTTATGAGTTAACCCCCCCCGAAGCAATCTCCTCGACGACCCATGAGATTGCTAGCCCTCCGGAGCTTGTTGCGAGGCACGAAGCAATCTACCGCTGTGCTAAGGGGGGGATCCTGGTGGCGATCCCTAAATTATCGGTTTGGGTTTCCTCCCTCGCTCCGGACAAATTATTAACCGAGAAGTATTGTGGGTGGTTGGGTTTCGTGCCTCTACCCAACCTACGATGTTAATATCAATTGACGAGGAAGGTAAGCACTAAAGTGCTTACTACGAACGAGGAAGGTAAGCACTAAAGTGCTTACTACGAACGAGGAACGAACAATTAAGAGTGAGGTTCGCCAAAGAGCACCATTGAGCAGGTGATTTCCTTAATTACTTGAACAGTTACGTCACTAACGGCTAATCCCCCGGCAGTACGATAGCGTAGAGAACGCAAAATTACCATTTCAGAGGATTGAGAGAACTTGATAATTACCTGGGCCACATCGTCGTGGCGAACAATTTTAATTTGAGACTTAACCTGGGGCATGGCCTGAGAGAGGATTGCTTCTAACTGCGGCTTAAAGGCAAGGGTTTCCTCTTTGGGCGTGCGCCGATCGCACACGTGCAAAAATGTTATTTCCGCCTGGTTCGTATCGGCGAACAGTTGAGCAAACCGCACCGTTCGCACTGCCTGTGGGGTTAAGTTTTTGACAGGCACCAATATTTGATGGATATTTATCGGCTCGTCCAGCAGCCGCATCACGGCTACCGGACAGTGGGACGCGGAGAAGACACTATCAATCAGATTGCCTAGCAAGCGAGTCCGCAAGCCAAAGGTTTCGCCAGATCCCATGACAATTAAATTGGCATTTACTTCTCTGGCCGTGCGACAAATTCCTTGAGCTACATTATGATCGATGCGAATTTTCGGGGACGCTTTGACCTTAAACTCTTGACTGACTGCGACTGCCCGATCAAGCAGCTTATTACTTTGCTTGATTGCCCCGCGCAACTTGGGGTCGTCCATGTGGAAGTGAGCTTTAGCAATAGATAGGGGTACGATCGCACCAGACTCGTGAAGAGCCAACAGGGCTGCCATCTCGATTAAATACCTTTCTGTCAAGGGATTGTAGACTGGCACCACGACAGTAAACGGCTGTTCGGACTGGTCGGATGGTTTACTTTCCCACCAGATCGACCTGTTGCTAGTCTCGAGATCGGTTTCTTCTGAACTGTCACCAACAGGGTTTGGTAGGGGCAACCTACTGGCAAATTGTGCTGTAGTTACAGGACCCAGGATAGAAGTCACCAGCATCAGGACAATGACAGCGTTAAACACTGGTTCGCTAATCAACCCGACCCGGAAAGCTGCTAAGGCCGCTGCTAAAGTAGCTGCTACCTGGGGCAAGGATAAGGACCACATGGTCAGCATCTCGTTCCAGCTGTAGCGAAACAGCAGCTTGGACACCAGGGCCGCCAGAAATTTACTTGCCAGCAACCCACCGACGATCGCCAGGGTGAGGGGCAGACCGGAAGTGATGCTTTCCAGAAATGTCGGGATATCCAGCAGTAAACCCATACCTACGAAGAAGAAAGGGATAAACAGGGTACTACCCACGAATTCCACTTTTTCTTCTACCGGACCATGACCGACCACGTCATTGACTGCTAGACCAGCTAGGAATGCGCCGACAATCTTATCTACATTAATGATCTGTGCTCCCACTGAGGCCAGAAACACCGACAACAGCACGAACAAAAACTGGTTGCTTTCCTCATCCCCAGTGCGGCGGAAATATTCTTTCCCCGCCCAGCCAAGGCCAAACAAGACGATGGTCGAGTAGATAGCCAGGGCCCCTAACTGGATCGCTAGACTGGCGGGGGAGAACTCCCCTGCATGAATGGAAACACAAATCGCTAGTACCAGCAGGGCGGCGATATCTGTGAAAATGGTGGCTCCGATGGTGACGTTGACGGCTTCGTTGGCGGCCACGCCCAACCTAGTGACGATCGGGTAACCTAAGAGGGTATGGGAAGCGATCAGGGAACCAATCAGGATCGAAGAATTCAAACCGAAGCCGAACATCTGCCCCACTACGGTGCCAAAAATTAGGGGGATTAAGAACGTAGCAAGACCGAAGCCTAGGGAGCGATTTTTCTTTTTGCGGAACTCCTCCAGGTCAATTTCCAAGCCTGCGACGAACATCAGATAAATCTTGCCTGCGTCCGATAGCAGCTTCATCATCTCTGATTTAGGTTCGAGAAACCCCAGGCCATCGGGACCGAGGACCACCCCTGCTACTAGCAGTCCCACTAATCCGGGCAGTCGCAGCTTCTCGAAGATCGGAGGTATGGTCAAGGTGACCAGCAGCAGGATGGTAAAGGCAACGATCGGGGTATCTGGGAGTAATGCTAGTATCTGTTCCATCAAGGGTGAAAGGGCTAAGAATGCTTATCTGATGAACAGCTTAACGTCTTTAACTGACCCTTGCTGTGCTGAGTACCTCAAATTATCAAACAAATCTTAAATCGAACCTATAGCGAACCTAAATCATTTGTGTAAAAATTATGTGTGTATCAATGCTGAAACCTTTGCCTGGTAATGATTTAAGCAAAAACATCCTATTGCACAAGTCATTTATGCTTGCTATATAACTCAAGTTGCGACCTATAAAAATTGGATACAAAAAGCTATGATAAAGAGAATTATTTTCAACTCTAATCCCTTAGATGTAACAGCATGAATTGACTTGGGAAACAAATTTGTGATTCGACTAAAACAGGTTTCAACTTGTTTTCTTGTTACTTTTTGTATATATTCAAAACAAGAATATTCTTTTCTTTTTGAGTTCTTTTTTCGCAAAGGTTTTAACATTATACTTGACGACTCTTTTAGTAAATCCTCTAATTGATAATCATTATAAGCTTTATCTCCATAAACTATTGAATTTGATGGTAAGTCAAAGCCAAAAGATTGCAAAACTTTAACATCATTATAACTACCAGGATCTAGATAAAATTCTATTGGCTTTCCATTTTTGTTTACCAACATATGAACTCTTAATCCATAAAAATAACGTTTTTTACTGGCAATATACCCTCGATATTCTTCCTTGTTATAAATTTGGCATCTATCAATCCTAATATTATCACATACTGGCACCGGGAAACTATTAAGAATATATTCTTGACCCGGATTGAGCTCTTTAAATGTTTGAGCTATAACTTGGAAGAAAAACATCCAAATTGGTTCGTCAATATTGTGTAATCGACGATTGAACCTACTTTTACTTAACAGATTTTTTATATACTTGTGTTCGACCATAAATTGACAAGAGCGATCGTGGTGTTCTCCGAAAAAATATGCAGCAACTAATCCGACTGTCATCACTTCGGCATTGTTCATTTTTACTTGTGGATCTTCTTTTATATTTAACGCTTTTAGTAGCTCGTCACAAAGAACAAAAATTGTTGTAATCATATCTTCCATCATCTACATCCCCCAGCAATTAACTATTATTTTAGTACATTATAACCTATAAACAGCCAACCCGCTGTATAGCACAAAAAAAATATAATTTTGTATCAAAAGCTACGAAATATCCCAAATATCTGTAAAGTCTAAGTGGGTAATTCATATTTTTTTTAATAGGTCGCAACTTAGGTTATATAAGTAATTCTGGTCAGGGGATAAGTGAAGTCAGGCGATCAATAGTTTGGGAGTTGATGTTATAGGAATGATTGCCTTCAATCTAGGGTTTTGTATAATTAGGAATTGTGTTGTGGTAGCCCGGAACTGAAATTAGAAGGAGAAGAACAGATGAAAGCTTTGGTGCTCGATCGACCTGGAAGTCCGCAAACCTTGCGCTTGGCCCAAATGCCTGTGCCAGAAGCAGGGGCGGGAGAAGTACGGGTGCAGGTGCATGCTGTAGGATTGAATCCAGTCGATTATAAGCTAGCAGCATCGGGTTCAGCCCGCTGGCAGTATCCGTTCATTCTGGGACTAGATGTGGCAGGAGTTGTGAATGCTGTAGGTGCAGATGTCACCAAGGGGTGCTGGCGGTGTCGGCGGCTTTGCGGTTCAGCTAGCGTCACCGACTGGTTTAGAGGTGGTGCGATTCGTTCCGGCATAAGCCAGTAGGTGAAAGTCGGGTCTGGCTCTATCAGCCAGATAACTCTGGTTATCATGGGGGTTAAATTCCCTTTCCCCAGGTACGGGGGTCGAGGGTACTACCGGTCGGAGGTGCTACGGAGCCACATCGCCGTGGTGCCTCCCGAGGACTTAAATGTAGGATAACTGGCAGCCTAAGCCGGTGACGCCGCTAGGAAAGATGCTAATGGTTAGAACAAGCGAACCTATGTAAACCTCGTTAACCAGAACCAGCGGAAGAAGGCTTATGCGCTTGCCCAAAAAGGGAAATGGTAGTTAGTATTAGCTCTTGCCTCTGGCTAATAACGTACTCAAAGAACTCCCGGGGTATAGTAGGAACCTAAAAGCATCGTGAAATGATACTAGGGAACGAAGTAACCTCTCGTGAGCTGTCCCCATTTGGACAAGTTAGATGTAAAGCGCAAGCCACGAAGAAGAAGGATGTCCTAAGAAGCTAACGCCCAGGGTAATGCCTGTGGATATGCAGACGTAGGACGGATATGGTAAGACACCCTTGGGAAAAGTAACCTTAATGTCACAGAACTAGGGAGAAATTCCGAAAGTACGAATTTTGGATTCAAATCTTAGCCAGGTAAAGTTCAGAGCCCTTACGAAAAGCGGAAAGCAGAATGGGGAAGATGTTAGTAAAGAGCGGCGAGTATGGTTTGCTGAACTATCCTCCGCGAACCTTCCGCAGCTCAGTACTTAAACGGTCCAATAGGATTGACCATAAGGGGTAAAATTTCAAAGGGTAAGGGACAACGGGGGTAACCCCCAGTAATCCTACTGATGACAACAGCTTACCAACCAGTAGCCGTGTGCGGTTCCAGTCGCTCTTCAGGTTTCGCTCTTGGAGGGTTGGGGAGTGATTCCCAGCTCGACCCCGACCAGTTAGCCGTGGTAATCGGCAACCGACTGCCCCAACTAACGGGAACGAGTACGGTGCATTTGGTTTCCCTAGAAGGGCGTTATAATGCCAGCGGTTTTGACTTCCAAGGAGCGGGAAGTAGCGATTCGATCCGCTTGGTTTCCCTGAAAAGCTGGAATTTTGCTTGCGTTAATCCACAACATACGTTTAAGGAAATTCTGAAACATCTCGACCAAAATCCCAGCACCTTGAGGTTGCCAAGCAGCACCAATAATCAAGTCGAGAGTTATTATCAAATGGGTTACATCCCGCTTCCCCATTACTTGCGCCAGGGAGGCAAAACAATTTCCTGGTATCGCGGTCCTCTAAGCACTGGGCAAGACCAGACAGGAATAACCCTACCCGTTCGCGGTGCAGACCAATTAGTGCGCTACAACCCAGATAATGGAATGTTCGACGTATCCTACGCGGCGGCCTGGGAGTTGGGACGGTTGCTAGCCTTGCAAAATAAGGGATTTTCCGTCAGCTTATACCGCTGGAAGCGCAGCCACGCCCAACAACAGAAAATTGCCGAGAACCAACTGATTCATGCTCCCGGTTACTTACCCGTAACCAGTCAGTCAGCAAATTCTCTATCTATTCCCAGGGATATATCCACTTGGTTCCGAGACCTCAGCTTGCTAAAAGGCGTACCCTTCGGCTACCTCGTTCCCGAGGAGAAGATGCTACCGATAGAATCAATTCGCTTTTTCTGGGTCGATCGCCTTTGGGTAGAGTGCTTGCTAGATGGTGCCTTTAGCATCGGTCGCGTGACGACCTCAGACCATCAACGAGATAGCCAGCATCCTACCAGTCCAGCAGAGAATCCACATCAAACGGTTACGGGTTTTTACTGCGATCGGAGGTAGTTTCGGGATGGCCTGGTTTGCAGGTTGATGGATATAATGGGAGCGGTCAAAGCCGTCAACAACTCACCCTGCTGCGGATGGATCGCTTATCGGCCAACGTATTAATCTGCTTGTTCGCGGGATAAATTACAGAGGTTGAGATTCATCAAAAGCCGGAAACAATCCACTTCGGCCTCGATCGTGACAACAGCAACCCACCAGTCTTTTCTAAAGAGCTAAGGGACAGCGACGGCAGGCTTCACAGTGAATGGGTAGTGCGATCGATCCCCTGGAAGAACGATGACGCGACAGCCAGGACGGTCGATATGCACGAATTCGCGCGATCGATCTACGATGCGCTACCGACTCAAGAGCAACGAACACTTGTATCTCCCAGCCCCAAGGAGTTCGAGTCATTTGTCTCCGCACACTTTGCTTTGGAGGCTATTGAAGGAGTCCAGGATGGTTAAGTTTAGAAAAGAGGGAAGCTAGCGTTCCAAAGTAATGGTCTAGGTACAGAACAAAAATTTTCAAATCCTATGAAAATCTGCTTTTTGGCTAATAGAGCGAATAAAATATTACGCAGAAAATCTCGACCATAGCGAAAAAACTTCGATCTTTATGCCTGTGTTTTTTGACCAGCAGAACCAGTAGGGTGGGCATTGCCCACCTTACATACTTAAACGCTGACCACTGATAGGCGAGATGTCCGCCTTACGCGCCCCGTTTGATAGATGCTTCTACCTGCCGGAATTCTTGTTCTAAGCGTTTTTTGAGCTTTTCAGGGACTGGACGGTTAGGATAGGAACTGTAATGTCCAGCTAGACCACTCAAGGCCGTGCGCATCGTGGTGAAGGACGGCAGGTTAGAGACCGCGCTATCCCGTCGGTAGCGAGAGGCAAAGTCATTAATCAGATCGCGAGCTTTTGCCTGAGCTGGTGCTTTTTCCGGGGAATCATCGGGGAGTGTAACCGCCGTTCTGAGACTGTCTACCACCATCAGGGTATCTTGGGAATAATTACCGGTAAGCAGACCAGATTTACCACCAGTCGAACAGCCTACCAAGGCGATCGCGACTACCAAAATCAGGGGGAGAATACGCGAGACCAAAGGCTTCATAAGCATTTTTTCACATCGTATAGCAATCAAATCACAATTATCCTACCCTGAATTAGTATCGTTAGCTAAACTTATCCGAAACGTCCGCTCACATACTGTTGCGTGGCTTCCTCCTGGGGACATTGGAAGATGGTTTCCGTCTTGTCATACTCGACCAGATAACCAAACCGCTTGCCACATTCTGCTGCCTTGGCATTGAAAAATGCGGTCATATCTGCCACCCGCGAAGCTTGGTGCATGTTATGGGTAACGATGATGATTGTATAATTTTCTTTCAGCTCGTCGATCAACTCTTCAATTGAGAGAGTAGAAATCGGATCCAGGGAAGCACAGGGTTCGTCCATCAGCACCACATCAGGATTAATAGCTACCGTCCGGGCAATACACAGACGCTGCTGTTGCCCCCCCGACAGAGAAAAACTACTTTGCTTGAGCTTGTCTTTTACCTCATCCCACAGCACTGCTTGCCGGAGCGATCGCTCTACCAACTCATCCATTTCCTCCTTGGACTGAGCAATTCCGTTTACCCTGGCCCCATAGGCGATATTATCATAAATAGATTTCGGGAAAGGGTTAGGCTTCTGGAAGACCATGCCGATCTTCCGCCGCACATCTACTGGATCGATCTTGGCATCGTAGAGGTTCTGTCCTTGATAATATATTTTCCCCTCTAGCCGAAAGCCATTCACCAAATCGTTGAGGCGATTTAAGCTCCGTATAATTGTACTTTTCCCACAACCAGAAGGTCCGATGAAGGCCGTAACGCGCTGCTTGGGAATGTTTAATGAAACACCCCGGACTGCTTGGAAATCACCGTAATAGATATTGATGTTTTCTGCCTGGAGAACTGTCTCTGTTTGATTAGCCTCTTTGGTTTTGACTTCCATAATTCCTGCTACTCCTGAGTCAAATTTCCATCAATACATTTTATTACGAGTTGCCCAGCGGGAGAGGACGCTAGTGAGCAAGACTAAAAACACTAGCACCAAGGAAGCTGCCCAGGCTAACTCCTGCAACTTGGTATCGAAACTCGTGGCAAAGTTATAGACCAAAACCGAAAGGGATGGAGTGGGAGCCATTAACCCTCGCGGCCAGAAGTTGGAATTGAGGGCTGTGAATATCAAAGGGGCTGTTTCCCCGGCAGCGCGGGCCACCGCTAGGGTCACTCCCGTGATAATAGCAGGTACGGCAGCTGGCAGCACGATAAATAACACCGTTTGGTAGTTAGAAGCCCCCACTCCTACCGATGCCCATCTGATATCTTGGGGGATAATCTGTAGCGCTTCGTCGGTGGTACGGACGATCGTCGGTAACATCAGCAAGGACAGGGCAATTCCTCCTGCCAGGGCCGAGAATGTCCCCGTCGTCAGCACGATCAGACTATAGGCAAATACCCCGGCAATAATGGAGGGAACTCCACTTAGGACGTTAGTAGCAAAGCGAATCCAGCGGGCTGTCTTGCGATCGCTAAACTCTGAGAGATATACTGCTGCTAATACGCCAATGGGAACCGCGATCGCCGACGCTATTCCCACCACAACCAAAGTGCCGATAATTGCATTAGCAATCCCACCTCCGGTCTGACCGGCAGCTGGGGGCAGCTTGGTAAATAAGTCCAAATTCAGGCGGGCAAACCCTTTCCCCAGTAAGTACAGCAGCACGGCAAACAAAGGCAGGATGGTAATTGTTATACACGCACCTGCCAATGCAGTCATCACTATGCCAAATATTGCTCGCGGACTTGAGTTATTCCGAATCAGACTGCTACCGCCTAAATCAAAATATTGTTGATTCTGGACC
Organism: uncultured Hormoscilla sp.; assembly: GCA_963921275.4. Taxonomy (GTDB): domain Bacteria; phylum Cyanobacteriota; class Cyanobacteriia; order Cyanobacteriales; family Desertifilaceae; genus Hormoscilla. Next base: position 6,591,316 of record OZ001293.3, read on the forward strand.
ATGTCAATTGTTAGTTGTTAGTTGCTCCGGACAGGCGGAGCGCCTGTCCGGAGGGGGATGATAGTTTTGTTGTCAATTTATTCCCCCCCATTTTGAATGAGAGAATTTTGAATTTTGAATTGCTTAATATTTGGCTTTTACTTGGCTGACAATCCACTCGGCCAACATATTCACCACCAGGGTCATGGCAAACATAACTAGGCCAGTATACATCAGCGCCGCCACTTGTAGACCCGAAGCTTCGGCAAATTGATTCGCCATCAAAGAGGCGATCGTATTTGCCGGGGCGTTGAGGGAGAGATCGATTTTATTAGCATTGCCGATTAACATAGTAGCGGCCATCGTTTCTCCCATCGCCCGACCCAGTCCTAGCATGATACCCCCGACAATACCGGAAAATGCTGCTGGCAGGAGAACCCGGAAGATAGTTGTCCAGCGGGTGGCCCCCAAACCTAGGGATGCCTGCCGCAGATCGGGAGGCAGACTGGCCAGAGAATCCCGGGAGATGGCTGTGATAATCGGCAAAATCATAATTGCCAATACCATGCCAGCGGGTAACATCCCTGGGCCCGCTGGTTCGCTGGCAAATAGTGGCAACCAGCCCAAGATACCGTGCAGAAAGCCCCCTAGGGGTCTGCTGATGAAGGGAATCAGGACAAAAATACCCCACAGACCATAGACTACACTAGGAACAGTCGCCAACAGCTCTACTAAGAAAACCAGTACCGTGCGAATTTGTAGGGGGATAAAATCCTCGCTCAAGAAGATCGCTGTTCCCAAACCTAGTGGCACCGCAATCAGCAGGGCGATCGCCGAACTTACCAGGGTCCCATAAATCATGGGTAGGGCCCCATATTGCTCCTCAACTGGATTCCAAGCACTGGCGAACAAAAATCCCAGACCAAATTCCCCGATCGCTGGCATTGCTTTCCATGCTACCGTTAGCGCTATTCCCACCAAAATCGCTGCTATTAAAAACGCAAATATTTTGGTTAGCCAGATAAAGCCCCGATCTAGCGTCTTTTCCCCTGAAGAACGCCCGCGACTTTCTCCCCGAACATTATTAGCTTGCGCAACCATGATTAAATTAAGTTGTTCGTTGTCAGTTGTTCGTTGTTATAGCATTTCTCAAAGAAGTGCTATACATGAATCCCTACAAGCCTTATGATGTCTGCAATTATTCCCACCTCATCTATCCGATATCGTACCTCATTTTTCTGAGAAACGCTATAATTTTCAGTTTTTCTCTGGACAACATTCCCCGATCGCCCATCAACAATATTGGTGCTATTTGCTCACATTTATCTCATAGTCTGGGCTAATTTGATTAGCCACATTGGCCACTTTTTCACGAATGTTCTGGGGGAGAGGAATATAGCCAAGCTCGGGACTAACCTTCTGACCTTCTGTCAAACCATATTCAATTACTTCTTCCACTGCTTTTGCTACCTTCGGGTCATCATACTGCTTGTAAGCTAGCAACCAAGTGTAGGTAACAATGGGGTAAGATTCTGCGCCTTCTGGATCTGTAATAAAAGCGCGGAGATTTTCCGGCAGTTTCACTGCTGCTAGAGCTTTCGATGCCGAGGAGTCTGTCGGTTTAATAAACTTGCCATCTTTATTTTGCAGGGAAGCAACATTCAGACCGCTGGACTTAGCGAACCCGTATTCTACATAACCGATCGCACCTTGATTCTGACCAATTTGGGCAGCGACACCATCATTCTTAGCCCCGCCGATTCCCGTGGGCCATTGTACAGTTTTCCCTTCCCCAACCTTCTGTTTCCACTCGGGACTGATGGCACTCAGATGTTTTGTGAACACTCCTGTCGTGCCACTGCCATCAGAACGATGTACGACTGCGATCTTCTGGTTGGGTAGGTTGACGCCTGGGTTAGTGCTGGTAATCTTGGGGTTATTCCACTTGGTTATTTTACCCAAGAATATACCTACATAAGCTTCCCGTGATAGTTTCAGTTCTTGCACTCCCGGAAGATTGTAGGCCAGCACAATGCTACCAGCTGTCATTGGCAAGATCAGCACACCCCTGCCGATCTTGCTGATTTCGGCATCCTTCATGGCCACATCGCTGGCTCCAAAGTTCACCAGCTCTTGAGTAAATCGCTCCACCCCCGCGCCACTACCAACGGACTGATAATCCACCAGTAGGTTGGGATTTTGAGTGCTCAGATCCTGAAACCAACGCTGATACAGGGGTGCTGGGAATGATGCCCCGGCTCCAGTTAGGTTGACGCTCTCCTCACCACCGCAAGATGCTAGACCCAGGGTGAGGGCGACTACGGAAATGGAAACCGCTCTACGACCAAAGCTTAAAACAGACTGCATAAGAAGGGGATATGTTTCGATAATTTATCACTAGCAGCAGCTTAGCGCCTCACCTTAAATATTAGGTTAACATTAGGTTAACATTAGATTAATTTATCTTTAATCCCGACTGGATCTACTCCCCAAAACCATCTTTTTCTGTTAATTTTGGGCAAATTTTAAGGGGCGCGAGCCCCTTACCGATCTCGGTTATCCAATGGTATCTACAGCCTGCATCACCCTCAACTTCACATCTAGGGGCAGAGGAATATATCCTAAAGAGGGGCTGTATGTTTGACCTTCGGTCAAGGCCCACTTCAGCACTTGCTGCAAAGCCCCTGCCTTACGGCGATCGGAGTAGTTTTTGTAGGCCATGATCCAAGTGTAGGTAACAATTGGATAGGAATCCGATCCCGAGGGATCGACTATAAAGGCACGCAGGTTTTCCGGTAAAGTCACCGCCGACAGAGTTTTCTTCGCACTCTCTAAACCAGGCGCTATATAACTGCCAGACTTATTCTCCAGTGCCGCCATTTTGAGACCATTATTTTTGGCATAACCGAACTCCACGTAGCCGATCGACCCCGGAGTTTGCCGTATTTGAGCTGTCACGCCTTCATTACCTTTACCACCAATCCCCACAGGCCATTGGATGGTTTTGCCTGTCCCTGGTCCATTTGCCCAATCTTTACTGATAGCATTCAGGTATTTGGTGAAAACTGCGGTTGTGTCGCTGCCATCGGAACGATGTACGATGCGAACTGGCGCATTAGGAGCGTCTAGCTCGCGCCAATTGGTAATCTTGCCCAAAAAGACATCTGCAAGTTGTTCTCTCGACAGTTTCAGCTCTGAAACTGGCGCATTGTAAGCTACGACGTGCGATTCGTTCTGACATAAGCCAGTAATGGTGAAAGTCAGGTCTGGTTCCATTAGCCAGATAACTCTGATTATCATTATTGTTAAATTCCCTCCCCTCAAGTACGGGGGTGACACCGGTCCACCGTTCCGGAAAAATCGGTGCTGCGGAGCCACATCGCCGTGGTGCTAAGCGAGGACTTAAATGTAGGATAGCTGGTAGCCTAAACCGGTGACTCCGCGCTTGTTAGATACTCAAGGTTAGAATAAACGAATCTATGTAAGCCTCGTAAATACGAACCAGCGGAATAAGGCTATTACGCTGGCCTCAAAATGGGGGAAGTAGCTAGCGTTAGTCGTGCCATTTGACTAACGTCGTACTCAATAAGCTGCCGGGGTATAGTAGGAGCCTAAAAGTATCGTGAAATGATATCAGGGAACGAAGTAACCTCTCGTGTGCTGTCCTCATTTGGACAAGTTAGATGTAAGGCGTAAGCCACGAGGGGAGAGATGGCCCAAGAAGCCAATGCCTAGGGTAACTCCTATGGATATGCTGACGTGGGTCGGTGATAGATAGAATCTTTGGGAAAAAGTAGCCTTAATGTTCTAAACCAGGAGAAATCCAAGGTAGATAATGTTGGACTAAAGACCTAACCGGGTAAAAACGTCGAGAAGCCTAGCTAAGTAGGTGAACGTGAGTAAAGAGCGGATAATGAAGGGTTTTCTTGTTAGCCTCCGCGAACCTTCCGGAGTTAGGCATTTATCTAGTCTGAGACTAACCATAAGGGGTTCCATTGCATGAGGAAAGGAACAAAGGGAGTAATCCTGAGTAATTCTACCCATGACAAGGGCTATCTACCCAGTAGCCGTGTGCGGCTCCAGTCGCATGCACGGTTCCTCAAGGGAGGGTCGGGAGGCGACAATAGGCTCGACCCCGACTAAAACTCCCCGCTGTCATGGGTAACAATACCACACCTCTGGAGACACGCGCGATTTCGGAATCTTTCATCGCCACATCGCTAGCGCCAAAATCTACAGTCCCTTGGATGAATTGCTTGACGCCACTCCCACTGCCAACTGACTGATAGTTAACTTGGATGTTGGGATTTTGCTGATAGTGTGCGATTCGTTTAGCATAAACCGCCAGTAATAACTGGTGGGGGACTGCTAACAGGGTTTCATTTGCCCTGATAACTTACAGATGATGGTGGTGAAAGTCCACCCCTTTCAGGTGCTCTCGTGACAGCACTTCCCCTACGGTAGAGATGGCATCAATCCGTAAAGCGGGGATGAAAGGCGTACTAACTGGGAGCCTAAACCGGTTATCGCCGATTTTTCGCGCAGCGTGCAAGTAGCTATGATGAGCATAAAGCAAAGGTTTGCAGCGTCGTTACATTAAACCAGTGTAATAAGGCTGACACACTGGCCCAAAAGGGAAAGGATATAAGTCACTGGCGGATGTTATCCCGACCAGTAAGCACTGACAATAAACCCGGCGTATAGAACCCATCTAAAGTTACAACCAATCATCTGTAGGAACGAAGTAAACCGGTTGTAGACTCTCCATCACCGGTCGATAGATGGAGTAGCCACCGCAGGCGAAAAAAATCTGCTTTCATTTGGCAGGTCGCAACTGGGAAAGATTGAGTGGAGAAGCAAATGCCCGTCTGTAATGGATGGGATAGGCTGACGCCGTCACGGTAACGTCAATTGTAAAGTTGTAAGTAGCAATACATACGTCATGAGCACGATGTCGAAATCGATGAATGAATGGAAGGATATCCCCTGGCCTCGGCTGGAACGGGTAGTCTTTAAGTTGCAAAAACGAATTTACAGAGCGGCACAAGAAGGCAATAAGCAAAAAGTTCGCAGGCTCCAAAGGTTACTGGTAAGCTCCCGGGCTGCCAAATGTCTAGCGGTACGACGGGTTACACAAGATAACCAGGGAAAGAAGACAGCCGGTGTGGATGGTGTGAAATCACTAACCCCAAAGCAACGTCGAGAACTGGTAGGTCAGATTGAAATCTCAAACAAGGCTAAGCCTACACGTCGTGTATGGATTCCTAAGCCAGGGAGAGAAGAAAAACGTCCTTTAGGAATACCCACGATGCACGACCGCGCGAATCAAGGGCTCCTCAAGATTGCGCTTGAACCCGAATGGGAAGCATATATGGAGGGGAACTCATACGGATTCAGACCGGGTCGGGGATGCCACGATGCGATCGAAGCAATATTCAGCAGCATTAAACAGAAACCCAAATGGGTATTAGATGCAGATATTGCGAAATGTTTCGACAGGATAGACCACAAAGCGCTAGTCGAAAAATTAAATACTACGTCACCAATCCGTAAGCAGATACGGGCATGGTTAAAAGCCGGGGTGATAGACAAAGGAGAATGGCATGCAACCGAAGCGGGAACACCCCAAGGGGGAGTCATATCACCACTACTAGCCAACATAGCCCTAAATGGACTAGAGGAGGCAGTAAAAGAACTCGCCAGGACACAAAAAGAAAAGCAAAAGCTGACAGTAGTCAGGTATGCTGATGACTTTGTGGTAATGCATGAAGATAGGGGAATGATAGACAGAGCGCAGATAGTGGTGGCAGAATGGCTAAAGGGAATAGGGCTAGAATTGAAAGCCGAGAAGACAAAAATAGCTCATACGCTAAAAGGAGAAAGCCCGGGGTTTGACTTCCTGGGTTTCAAAGTAAGGCAATATGAGATAGGTAAATACAGAACCGGCAAGTCAACCAACGGAACACCCCTAGGATTCAAAACCCTAATCAAACCCAGTAATAAGTCCATAGGGAAGCATAAAGAACGGCTATCAGAAATGGTGGCCAGCCATAAAGCAGCACCACAAGCAGCCTTAATAAGTAAGCTAAACACGATAATACGGGGATGGTCAAACTATTATAGGACAGTGGTAAGTAAAGAAACATACAGCTACATGGACCGCTACCTATGGACCATTCTCTGGCAGTGGGCAAAAAGGAGACATCCCAATAAATCCAGTCATTGAATAGCTCGTAAGTACTGGTCCCTGAGTGAGGACGGTAAATGGCGATTCCGGTGCCAAATAGGAGAGGAAGAAATAACGCTGTACAGACACTCCGAAACTGAGATAATCAGGCACATAAAAGTGAAAGGTACAGCAAGCCCATATGACGGGAACCTTACATATTGGAGTACGAGATTAGGCAAAAGCCCCGAGCTAAATAAGAGGGTAGCAACGCTATTCAAGAGACAAAAGGGAAAGTGCCAACAATGCGGATTAACGTTTATGGGTGGTGACAAGTGGGAAGTTGACCATATCAAGCCCCTCTCATTAGGGGGTAAAAACCAGTACGACAACCTACAGTTACTACACAAACATTGCCACGATATAAAGACTGCCAGCGATGGTAGTCACAGCCGTACCCATGACAAGGGTGGCGTTACTGAGGAGCCGGATGATGCGAAAGTATCAAGTCCGGTTTTGGAGACGAGTCGGAGGGGTGACCCTCTGGCTTAGTTTAATATTCCACAAACCAACGACCGTACAAGGGGGCGGGGAAGCTAGCGCCGGCACCCTTTAAAAATACCCCTCGTTGGGCAAACAGTCCCAAGGGGTCGAGGGCCTCTGCACTCTGAGTTCGGAACTGACTGGTAGCAAGACTTGCGCCCAAACCTGTGAGGGCAAACAAAAGATCGCGTCTTTATCTGTTTTGCTCTCCTAATTGCTGAATTGTTTTAGCTGTTATATTTTAAACAGCTTTGATAAAGAGTGGGTTAAATAAAGGTAAAAAAAAGATAAGGAGCGAAAACCTCCCAGGTAATGGGATTTAATCTTGAAAATTAGGCGTTGCACGGGGGATGATACCAGTCAAGGGTTTAAAATAGAAAATAGAAAATGATTATGACATTTATCTATGACCCCGATCGTCGGTGTGGTTGTGCAACGCCGAAAATAATTGAAAATTGATTGACAAACTCCGGGCAGGCGAGACTTCTACAGGCTACCCTACCAACCGCTGACCGCTGAGGGCCTACCACTTCCGAAGGCCAAAAAGTCACCGAAAATAGATCGAGAAGTCAAAACTAGTATTAAAATAGTCAGATTTGCACTCGGACAGGGTAGAAAATAAGCACTACTGGACTTGGAGACCCGATATATAATGCAGCCGATTCGGACATTTAAGGTTTCTCCGGCTCTGCCAGAGCGACTGAAACCATTACGTGAACTAGCTTACAACCTTCATTGGGACTGGAATGTTGAAACCAAAGACCTATTTCGACGCCTAGACCCAGACCTATGGGAATCGACGAGCCATAATCCGGTGCTAATGCTAGGCACCATATCTCAAGCACGGCTGAATGAAACGGCTGAGGACGAAGGCTTCGGAGCCCAAATGGACCGGGCAGCCCGCCAGCTGGAAGACTACCTGAAGGGCAGCTCCTGGTATGCTAAACAAAGGGGATCGCGCCCGGAAGGTGAATGCTACGCCTACTTTTCCGCTGAATTTGGTCTAGCCTATTGCCTACCGATATACTCGGGTGGCCTAGGGGTGCTAGCTGGCGACCACCTGAAATCTGCTAGCGACTTGGGTATACCCCTGGTGGGCGTGGGCTTACTGTACCAGGAAGGCTACTTTTCCCAGTATCTCAACGCTGATGGGTGGCAGCAAGAGCGCTATACGATTAACGACTTTTACAACCTGCCTCTGCATCTAGAACGAGATGGGAATGGACAGCCATTGCGCATTCAGGTAGATTACCCCGGTCGCCAGGTCCATGCTCAGATCTGGCGGGTACAAGTGGGAAGGGTGCCCCTGTACATGCTGGATACCAATATTGAACCTAACAGTGACTACGACCAAAGCATTACCAATCGGCTCTATGGTGGCGACCAGGATATGCGCATTCACCAGGAAATCATGCTGGGTATCGGCGGACTGCGGGCCCTGAAAGCTTTGGGGTTGAAACCGACAACTTATCACATGAATGAGGGTCACTCCGCTTTTCTGTCCCTAGAACGGATGCGGGTGATGATCGTTGAAGAGGGACTGAGCTTTACGGAAGCGCGGGAAGCAGCCCGCTCGTCCCAGATTTTCACGACTCACACCCCGGTCAGCGCCGGATTCGACCTGTTCCCCGATGACAAAATGATGTACTATCTGGGACATTACGCTCTCGTTTTTGGTCTGCTACGGGATCGGTTCCTCGCCCTGGGACGTGCCAATACAGGTGACTTGAGTTCCCCTTTCAATATGGCCACCTTCGCCATTAAAATGAGTTCCTTTGTTAATGGCGTCAGCAAGCTACATGGGAAAGTTAGTCAGGCTCTATTTCAGAGCCTCTGGCCAGGGTTGCCGGTAGACGAAGTTCCCGTTGCCCCGATTACCAATGGCGTTCATGCTCGCAGCTGCGTGGCTAAACCGACCCAGGAACTCTATGACCGCTATCTGGGACCTAAGTGGTCGGAAGCACCGGCTTCGGACCGACTCTGGGAACGAGTTTTGAAGATTCCCGATGAAGAATTGTGGCGCAATCACGAGCAGCGTCGCTCGGATTTAGTCTTGTTTGTCCGGGAGCACCTACAACAAGCATTGCGGGAACGGGGTGCTTCCCCCGGAGAAATTGCCGCCGCTGGTAATGTGTTGGATCCCGGAGTGCTGACGATCGGGTTTGCCCGTCGGTTTGCTACTTATAAGCGGGCGACTTTGTTTTTGCGCGACATGAACCGGATTAAGCGCATTCTGCTGGATGATGAAGCATCGACGCCGAGCAAGTATTCTGTGCAGTTCGTAATTGCCGGGAAGGCCCACCCGAAGGATATGCCCGGAAAGGAACTGATTCGCGAGATTATCCAGCGCATACGCGAGGAAGGACTGGGCGATCGGGTGGTGTTTGTGCCCAACTATAACATCTACATGTCGCGGCTGCTGGTAGCCGGTTGCGATATATGGCTGAATAACCCTCGGCGTCCCCGGGAAGCTTCGGGAACTTCGGGAATGAAGGCTTCGATGAATGGTCTGATAAATCTGAGCATACTGGATGGCTGGTGGGATGAGGCAGATTATGCCCGTACTGGCTGGTCGATAGGTGCTGGTGAGGACTATTCCGACCAGAATTATCAGGATGATGCGGAGGCGGGGGCACTCTATGATGTACTGGAGCAGGACATAGTGCCCCTATTTTACGACCGGGATGCGGAAGGTATTCCCCGTGGTTGGGTGGAAAAAATGAAGGACGCAATTCGTCTGAATTGTCCTGTGTTTAATACCACCCGGATGGTCCAAGACTATGCCCGGTTGGGATATTTCCCGGCGAGCGATCGCTGCTTTGCCATGGGTGCGGACAACTACCAGCCGACGAAGGAACTGGCTCACTGGCGAGCTAAATTGTTTGAGCACTGGTACGACATCAAGATCGAGGATATCGATCTTGCTGAACCGGCTGAGATGCTAGTAAATCAAACTCTGCCGGTGAAGGCGCGGCTCAACCTGGGTCAATTAACGCCAGATGACTTGCTGGTGCAACTCTATCAGGGGTCGATCGATGAAAATGGCCAAATTGTCGATGGGGTGCCAGTGGAGATGGAATTAGAGGGCAAAACAGGTGATAACCAAAGCATTTACACTGCTAATATCACTTACACTAAGAGTGGTTTACAGGGTTTATCCCTGCGGGTCTTGCCCAAACATAAATATCTTAGCAGTCCCTATCTGCCGAGGTTGATTTTGTGGGCTAATAGTTAATAGTTGGTTTCCGAGCGCAAACACGAAGAGTGTTTACCAGGGACTATGATGTATCCTGATGACCGATCGCCCAATACCCAGTTTTTTTATTTTCCCCAGTACCACCAGTATGGGGCGATATAGGCACAAATCAGGCTATCTAGCTTGTCTTCTAATTCCTTGAGTGCAACAGTGGTGCTGGGGATTTCGCACGCATTGGGGGTTCCGTATCCCTCACGGGAGCGCCAGCCGTTTGCGCAGCGCGGCGCCAGCCGTAGATTTGATGCTGTTGCTAGGTTAAGTCTCGGTGGCGGGCATGATTTCCATTATGTATTGACGCAGTTTGCTGATTTCTAATTTGCGTTCTTGCAGCCTTCCTTTTTTGTATTTCAGGATGCGATCGAGCTTGAATAAATACAAGATCGCGGGATGGGGATATACTTCTATTTGATAGCGATAGCTTGTCCCAGTTTTTGGGGTTCTATGGTAGCGATAGCGTGCATAAACCCCCGGGTTTCTAAGGCTTCTCCAAATGCTACTGTATTTTGGGCAAAGGGACGGTTAATATCATGTCGCATTAAATGACCATAATATAGAAAAGATGCAAAACAAGGGAGTGAGCGCAATGTCCAAGCAAATCAACATAGAACCCCATCTGAGGGTAGAAGAACTTCAAGAGCGCTATCGTCAAGCCAAAGAGCCGAACATTCCCACTATCAAATCATCTGGTTGCTAGCAACCGGTAAGCTCAGTGAAGACTCAAATCACTGGATATAAACGTAGTTGGATTTATGAACTGGTGTGGGGCTACAACCGGATGGGGCCAGAGACCTTGGGAGATGGCAGGCGGACAAACAAAGGAGCTCCACCTCTGTTAAATGACGAGCAACAAGCCAACTTATATCAAATTTTGCGTTTGTCCGGCTCCTGATGGGGGGTTGTGGAACGGTCGTCAAGTAGCTGACGATCTCGAAGAGTTATTGGAAAGACCAGTATCGCGTCAACAAGGATGGCGAATTCTCAAACAACTCGATTTTAGCCTCAAAGTACCTCGACCAGCTCATTGCCAATCCAACCCACAAGAACAACAGGAGTGGAAAAAAAATTGGCCTCTCAAGTGGAGCCGGTTCATTATTGTCATCCCGACTTCGATGTCTCCCGGACGCACGGCGAAAACCCGGGAGACATCGCCGCCGATGTATCTGTGTGGAGTGAAGATGAACATCGAATTGGCCTCCAACCGGTGATGAGACTCCTTTGGGTTGTGAGAGGCCAACAACCTGTTGCCCAGGTTAACTGGAAGGGAGAAGGGCTGTGGTTATATGGCTTTGTTTCACCTCAAAGCGGCGAAACAAAGGCGTGGATACTCCCCTGTGTAAGAACAGATATCTTTAGTGCGGTCCTCTTTGATTTTGCTAACCACTTTGAGATTGGAAGCAAAAAGCGAGTCATTCTCGTGATCGATCTGGATGGCATATGACCGATAAGTTGAAGGTGCCAGAGGGGATTCACCTGTTCCCCCTTACTCTCCTGAGTTACAACCAGCAGAGCGATTATGGCCCTTGGTGAATGAAGCAGTGGCCAATCAGGTGTTTGACTCAATAGAAGCGGTTGAAGAACTCGTTTGCCAACGCTGTCGCGATTTGCTCAATCTTCCCGAGTTGATCCGAGGTATCACCTGTTATAATTGGTGGCCTCATGTAACGCAAGGGGCTACTTAACTATGGTTAATTAATGTGACTTGATATAAGATTCGCTCTTGTGCATCCCGCGGGCGCCCAAAATGCTTGTGACTGAGTTTGTCTGGTAGCCGCATTCCTGTAGCATTAGGGATAATTGTGGGGGCGTCTACGGCAAACCCATGCGCTTTTCTGTCCCTGGTGCTAAACTCTCTACCCAGGCTATAATTGAGTCGATCGCGAAGCTTCTCTTTTTCTCTTCCTATATCTATTAGCCGCAGTTCCCCTTCTTCCCAACTTAAGCTGCTTAACCCACTCGCACCCGTATCCCTTGCGGGAGCGCCAGCCATTCGCCATCCCAAGTCTATTCCTAAAAATTTCATTGCCAAGATCTTGTTAATATGGTTAAAATAGTGCGATACATTTCCTCTCTTCGTTTTCATCCCGCCTGGAGGCTGTGTCCGCCGGGAGCGCTACATGCGCTGCGCGCACCGGGCTACGTGTCCTGCGCGATCGCACTACCCGACGGACACAGGCGGTCCATTCAGCCGGCGGTTCCAAGTTATGGCCGGAAAAGAATCAAGATTTGCGCGATCGCATCTTATATGAGAATCTTAATCAGCCTATTGATGCTACTCATACAGTAGAGTGATTATCGCTACTTCTGGAAAAGCTTTGCTGCTGACAGAAAAGGAAAATATTGCTCGTGAGATTATCGCTCGTAGTGACTCGCAAAGCGTATTCATGAGCCCCTGGTCTGGATATCTGTGGTGTCATTCATGAGTTTGATTGGGACGAGGACTGTTTAGGAGAAATGAATCGTCATTCATGAGTTTGAACGGGTTCGCGCCAGTCGCCCTAATCCTACTACTCGCTTTTTGCGCTTACCGGTGGTGGCGGAATGCGCGACTAGCGGGTTGCCTGCAAGTGATGTTTATAACACGTGAGTTCGACAGACGTAAAACGCGCTCTCGTCTTGCCAGTCAAGACTTCCGGAATTTTGGCAGCAGGAATTAATTTTCAATAATCGCAGCTAGTTGATAATTTATGTTGCAACTAGCTACGATTATTGAAAATAGCTTGTGCCGAACAGATCGCGGCCTGGCATAGTTTTTTGTTTGAGTTTAAGGACTGGCAGGGTTATATGCTAGTCACCTTTGACTAGAAGAGGGCTTAATCAGTAAACGCTCCGCTTCGATGTCTCCCGGACGCACGGCGAAAACCCGAAAGACATCGCCTGCTCATCAATTTTTTCCGTAGAGGCTCTCGCCTTGTCAAGTTTTTATAGACAAACATGCATTTTTATTCTAAATACCAGAGTACGAGCGTTATTAATTTGACGAAGTTAAGTAACTGTTTCGTCCCAAAAGTAAAGCACCAGACCTATAATAAAGATAGTTCTCATGAGGTCTGGTGTTATGAAAATTAAAAATCGTCTCGATCTTACTCAAATTTTTTGCGATATGGATGATTTTTGCCAAAATTTTGAATATTATTGGCAGCAGCAACCACTGTTGACTTCTTTCACCAGTGAAAAATTATGCCGTTCAAGGATGAATTTGAGTGAAGTCATGACCATTGTAATTGCTTTCCATGGTTCTGGCTTTAAAACATTTAAAGAGTTTTATACTCTACAAGTACCACTGGCATAAAGCTTTCCCAAAAATCTGGTCAGCTATAATCGTTTCGTAGAGTTAATGCCTTGGTCATTAATGTCTGCAGTGTTTTTTTTTACAAACGAGACGCCGCAAAATTACTGGTATTAGCTTCGTTGATTCGACTCCCATTGAAGTCTGTCATCCCTGCCGTTCCAAGTCTCATAAGTATTTAAAGGTTTAGTTGGTTGGGGGAAAAATTCTATGGGATGGCATTATGGTTTCAAGCTACTTATTAATGACCAAGGGGAACTGCTTGCCGCTCACACGGGCGCAATGTTGACGCTCGTCAACCGGTGCCTGAATTAACTAAAGATCTAATTGGTAAACTTTTTGGCGAGCGCGGATATCTTTCGCAAGATTTATTTGAAAAACTCTACCAGCAAGGTTTAGAAATGATTACCAGACGTAAGAAGAATATGAAACAGAAGTTGATTAAATTAATAGACAAAATTTTATTACGTAAACGAGCACTGATTGAAACAGTTAATGACCAACTAAAAAACATTTTTCAAATAGAACATTCCCGACACAGAAGTGTGTGGAATTTTTTGGTCAATCTTTTAGCAGGGTTAACAGCGTACACATATTTACCTAAAAAACCCTCCCTCGACTTGATACCAAAAAGCTTACCTGCTCTACCACCTGCTGTGTTTTAAATCACAGGATTTTTGCTCTTTGCAACCAGAGCGCATGCTTCGGTAATTTAACTTCCGGCTCGATTTGCTCATTCGATAAATATAAAAATAATTTTGCCTATGTACTTATTAGTCAAAGCCTGCTTGACTTCCGGTCTGTGGGCGATCGCCTGGCGCAAGGAAGCAGGTTTATTAGCGGCCCGGACCGACAAAGCCGCCGGCTTAGGGGCCTCTGTGATCGGTCCCTGGGCCAAAGCTGGCCGTATCCCTTGCGGGAGCGCTAGCCGTTCTCCAAACAAATAAACCAACCATTTATACCAATGATTTTGTTGGCCATTATCGAGACCCAAAGCCACCTGTTCGCAAGCATCCCGCCAAATACCCGCCTCTAGTTTTGGCGGGAATAAAAGGTAACCCATCTCCTCACACCAGGCGCTCGATGTTCTCCGTCTGACCAGTACCCGAACCAACATGCCAGTCGCTGTCTATTTTTAAGATAATTTTGCTCATAGTCAAACACTCTGACCCTTAAGAAAATTTGCCGCCGAGATCGCATCTAAGAAGCCCGTCACATTAATTATAGTAGACTCTGCTGATTCTTGCCAAAAGAGCGATCGCGGTTCCTCTTTTTTTTCTACCAATGCTGCCAACCCCTGTTTTTCCTAGCGTTCATAAATCAGTTGCAACTTAGCATCCGCCTTACCCAAAAACAGGCCCTCGATGTCTCCTGTGTGCCGTAAGCGCTGCGCTGGGGGCGCAGCCATGTCCCCTGGGACAAGAGCAAGGAGCAGAGACATCGAAGCGCAGATCGTGCATTTGGCTATTCGGTTTTCTTGCGCTTACCCTCATCATCCTTAGTTTGTAAAATATTCACCCGCGAGATTAACTTTTCTCAGCGATGTAACTGGGACCATTCCCAATTACTTGCCCCCCGCAAATCCTCGGCCTTCGTAATAATATAAGGACCGCCCCAAAGTTTATTTTTCTGTGCGTCTAAATCTAATTTTTCCCGAATAAGGTCCAACTCAACCCCGGAAGCATCGTATCAAGAACGAGCTGGACAAACTGAAAAACCGGTTGTCTCAAAACAGTTCCGTTCCCCCTTCACAAGACATTGTCAAGAAACCTTCTGATAAAAGCAAGCGCAAAAAAGGAAAAAAGCGCGGTCCCAAATATAATCACTGTGGCAAGACACGCTCCGGGATTTGGAGTGCCAGACCACATAGAAAAGCGATTGCCGCAGAGTTGTCCTGCTTGCGGGGATAATGTAGATCCAGTGGCAGGAGCTACCCTCCCGTTCGGAACCGGACTCTCTTTACCGCATCCGGCTACTGGGTAGTAGGCCCGTTGTCAATGGCCGGTAACTTTTGGATTACTCCCGTTGTCCCTTGTCTCACGCGATTTGACTCCTTTACTGGTTGGTGTTTTACCAGTAATTTATTCCTCAATCACCGACTAGCTTTCGCTATCACATCAGCGACGGGCTTATAACATACTTAGAGCTACTTTTGCCCGAGACTTCCTACTATCACCGACCGACGTCAGCCTATCCACAGACATTACCCTGGGCATTAGCTTCTGAGGCCATCTTTCCCACCCGTGGCTTGCGCTTCACATCTGACTGGTCCTATTGGACAGCTCACGAGAGGTTACTTCGTTCCCTAGTATCCGGAGGGTGACGCTTTTAGGTTCCTACTATACCCCGGTAGTTATCTGAGTACGAAAAAGACGAATCGCTACCGTTAGTACTAACTACGTCACCATTTTGGTCCGGCGCATATAGCCTTATTTCGCCGGTTTATGTTTACGAGGCTTGCATAGATTTGCCTGTTCTAACCATGAGCGTCTAACAAGCGCGGAGTCACCAGTTTAGGCTACCAGCTATCCTACATTTAAGTCCTCGCTCGCCACCACGGTGATGTTATTCCGCAGCAGTGAGGACCGGTAGTACCCTCGACCCCCCGTACCTGGGGAGAGGGAATTTAACCCCCATGAATACCAGAGTTACTAGTTTCCTAGGCTAGCGTTCCGTGTTTACACGTTAGGCTAGAACTCATCGCACGGCAATCTACTTAACAGATGCATAGGGCTTGTAATTTATCTCTTTCTTCCTTTCTCAACAAGCCCTACTTTTTGCGGTGAGCAGTTACCAAATTCATCCTTGAACGGCATAATTTTTCACTGGTGAAAGAAGTCAACAGTGGTTGCTGCTGCCAATAATATTCAAAATTTTGGCAAAAATCATCCACATCGCAAAAAATTTGAGTAAGATCGAGACGATTTTTAATTTTCATAACACCAGACCTCATGAGAACTATCTTTATTATAGGTCTGGTGCTTTACTTTTGGGACGAAACAGTTACTTAACTTCGTCAAATTAATAACGCTCGTACTCTGGTACTTGAAATAAAAATGCATGTTTGTCTATAAAAACTTGACAAGGCGAGAGCCTCTACGGAAAAAATTGATGAGCAAGCGATGTCTCCCGGGTTTCGCCGTGCGTCCGGGAGACATCGAAGCGGAGCGTTTGCTGATTAAGCCCTCTTCTAGTCAAAGATGACCAGCATATAACCCTGCCAGTTCTTAAACTCAAACAAAAAACTATGCCAGGCCGCGATCTGTTCGGCACAAGCTATTTTCAATAATCGTAGCTAGTTGCAACATAAATTATCAACTAGCTGCGATTATTGAAAATTAATTCCTGCTGCCAAAATTCCGGAAGTCTTGACTGGCAAGACGAGAGCGCGTTTTACGTCTGTCGAACTCACGTTGCCAGAGGCCCTCAAAGAATTTGACGACTGGGACCATCCACGGGTACTTCAGGGCCTATGTTACGGGCGCATCGTCACCGCATTGTTAACTATGGCTACTATCAAGCCGAGGGGATGCAAGATTGGTTCAGGAGACGTAGAATCAACGATACACAGAAGGCAGCACGGCCTCTCGCTCTCGGGAGCACAGTGGAAAGCCTAAAGATGTCCCCCATGCGGCATCGCTGCGCTTATCTCAATGGAGTATTTTCAAGGGTTTGTCAATCTTGACATTAACTGATGCCGACTAATAGACTGGAGCTCTCCTGCGTTTATAGTGATAAATGTATTGACGGATCACAAATTGGGCGGAGAAAAAAGGCTGAAACACTTGATTAGGCGTACATATAAGTTTGACTTATCACTATAAGTAGAGGAGACCCTAGACTGGCCTGTTAGTGACAGAAAAACTTTTGAGTATTTTTTCTCATTGCCAAATTGGGATGCACCCTCTGGATGCCAATAGCGAGCCTCAACCAGATGTATTATTAAGAATAGAGCCCGAGGTGGGAGGCAACTCTATCATTAGTGAAGATGACTACATTGAAGGTGCGCCGGAACTAATTGTCGAAATTGCCGCCAGCAGCGCAGCTTACGATCTCAATGATAAACTCAATGCCTATCGTCGCAATGGCGTGATGGAATATATTGTCTGGCAAATCTATGAGAACAGAGTTGATTGGTTTCGTCTGGAAGCAGGACGCTATGTCCCTCTTAACCCTGATGACAAGGGCATTATCGCTAGCATTGTGTTCCCCGGTTTGTGGTTATCGGTCTTAGCACTGCGCCAAAGAAACCAGGGTGAACTTTTTGCAGTTTTGCAGTCGGGTTTGCAGAGTCAGGCCCATCAAGAATTTGTCCGGCGTATGGAATACTCTGGAAATGTTATAGACCCCGATAAATAGCCCAGAAACCGGGTTTCTTAACCCAAAAATGTTATAGCCCCCCGATCGACATGGTACAATCTCAAACAAGACCGCATCCGACCTGGTCGAGTGAAACAGAGTTAATCGGATTAGAATTTGAACTGGAATCTTCCCAAGGGGGAACCCTATATCCCCAGTACGCGATCGCCTTACACGCCTGGTTTCTGGATCTGGTCCGTCAACTGGACCCCAAGTTATCAGCCAAGCTGCACGACAATCAACAGGAAAAAGCCTTTGCCATCTCGGGACTATCGGGGCCGATCGCCTCATCAGGGAAGCAATTATTATTAGCAGCAGGGGAAACCTATCGCTGGTACGTGAGTGTTTTTTCTGGGGAAGTAGCAAAATGGATGCAGGACTGGATAGCAGTATTACCCAATAGCTTGCCATTGCGACAAGCACCCCTGCAAATCAAATCAGTGGCGATCGCGCCGGACACGCCAGCAACCACCTATAAAAAACTATTTCAAGTAGAACCCCGACAGAAACTAGGACTAAGCTTTTGCAGTCCCACCAGCTTTCGGCGTAGCGGAGTCCATTTTACCCTACCAGTTCCCTTCAATCTTTTCCACAGCTACCTGCGTCGGTGGAAAAGATTGAAGGGAATAGAGATGGAGAGCGCCGAATTTCTCGAATGGGTGGATAAATCTGTATGGATAACCCAACATCGTCTAGAATCAGCAAAAGTGGCAGTGGGAAAAAAAGGCATGGTGACGGGATTCATTGGCTCCGTGGAGTTAAGCTTTACTAAAGATGCTTACTCCTCACCAGAATTCATGGGTTTAGTGTCCAGCTTAGTACAATTTGCCCCTATTGCGGCGCGGGTCACAAAACCACCTTTGGACTGGGACAAACCCGCTTGGGTTGGCGAAGCGAGGCCATCAGACTGCCATCTTCACAATAACTGCTAGCACAGCGAATCGAAGACTTGACTGCACAATTAATGGCCACTCAGAAACGCACCGGCGGCGCGTGGAACTCTTGCGAAATTCGAGCTACAATTCTCCCACGGCAAGAATTTGGTGAATCCTTACAGGAGATCGCCGCCGATTTAGAAATGCCTTACGAAACCGTCAAAACCTATGGTAAACTGGCCAGGCGAGCCCTTAACAATCTGGGATAGCAATGGGGAAATGTAAAGAATCGTTACAATATTCAACAGGCAGCCCGTTAGAGATGGGTTTAATATAATCGAGGATACTGGAGGCTGCAAGTAAGAGGAAAAACCAATGGAAGAGAAAAAAGCTTACCCAGAAGACAATGGAGAAAAAACTGGCCGATCGCGTAGCGTGGCGCAGCCATGCTTGGTTCGCAAATTGACAAGCTGCAAGGGAAAGCGGAAAAAGCAGGGGGAGATGCCAAAGCGGAGCTAAATCAGCAGATTAAAGCCTTAAAACAAAAATGGGATGCCGCCAAGAAGAAAATGGCGGAATTGAATAATTCAAAAGACGAAGCGTGGAAAAAGCTCAAGTCAGGTATGCAAAGTGCTTGGGACGAACTCAGCAGTGCTGTAGACAAGGCCGGATCTAAATTCGATAAAAAGAAATGGCGTTGCACATTTTGGGGATGATGGTGGCTCTTGATGTTGTCAGTTATCATTTTTCACAAGTCATTATACATGAAACATGGTCGCTAGAGGCTCCCTGGGGGTGGTCAACATACATCCAGTCGTTGTGCAACGCCAAAGAAATAAGTAGGTCGTAGTCCGGGCGGATGGCCTGGGAGTGCCTGTCTGTTTTAACATCCCAAAACACTAGCTAACAAGAAGCTATTGCTCTTGCATCAACCGCAAGTACTTCTGCTTTAATTGTATATTAGTTTGAGCCATCCGTTCTGACAGCTCCTTTTCTACATCGCAGATTTGCTGCCAAAACGTAGCTGACCGGTTGGCCGCCAGGAATTCATTCCAGAGAATCTTCAGCAAATCAGCTGCTTGAGGGTTCTCTGCCCCTAGGCGATCGCACAGCTGCGCAAATTCTACAGATGCTTTCGCCCCGTCTGAGATATCCCTGGCCCGTTCCACACAGGCTCGCAGTTGGGCCACGTAATCGAGAGACACATTCTGAGTTGTCATATTATCTAGACAAAATATACGACAAAAGATGGCTTGACTGCCAATATAGCTATTATAGCTTAACAAATCTTAAAAAAAGTTAATATTGGCCCGATCCAGAGTAAGATATTTCTAACTAGCAGGGGACTAGGGAGTTCCGTGATGGGCCAAAACTAAGACAGGTAATAGTTTGGGGAAATATTCATAGAGGAATTAAACTAGAAATTATGAGCAAGCAATGTATTCTTTCCGGGGTTCAACCAACCGGCAATCTGCATCTGGGTAACTATATCGGTGCCATTCGCAACTGGGTAGAAGGACAGAACCAATATGAAAATTACTTCTGCGTGGTAGATTTACACGCGATTACAGTACCTCACAACCCAGCGACCCTAGCAGCTGATAGCTATACTATAGCCGCGCTATATCTAGCTTGCGGCATAGACTTAACATATAGTACAATATTTATCCAGTCCCATATATCGGCTCACAGCGAACTAACCTGGCTGCTAAACTGCATTACACCGCTAAACTGGCTGTCCGACATGATCCAGTTTAAGGAAAAAGCAGTGAAGCAAGGGGAAAATGTCGGCACGGGGTTGCTAGACTATCCCGTACTGATGGCAGCTGATATCTTGCTGTACCAAGCGGATAAAGTGCCAGTGGGAGAAGATCAGAAGCAACATCTGGAACTGACTCGGGACATAGCAGTCAGGTTTAACCACCAGTTTGGGAATGGTCAGACAATTTTGAAATTACCAGAACCGCTCATCCGTAAAGAAGGGGCAAGGGTGATGAGTTTGACAGATGGGACGAAGAAAATGTCCAAGTCAGACCCCTCGGAACTAAGTCGGATCGACTTGCTCTCTTCAAAAGAGGCGATCGCCAAAAAGATTAAGCGCTGCAAGACGGATCCGGTGCGGGGTTTGGAGTTTGACAACCCGAAACGTCCAGAATGTCATAACCTGTTGACACTTTATATGCTGCTGTCTGGAAAAAGTAAGTCAGATGTCGCCGCAGAATGTCAGGATATGGGATGGGGTCAGTTTAAGCCCTTGCTGACGGAGACGGTAATTCAGGCGTTGCAGCCAATTCAAGAAAAATACGATGGCATAATGGCCTCAAAGGGATATCTAGAGTCAGTGCTGCGAGAAGGACGTCAAAAGGCAGAGGCGATCGCCAACCAAACCCTAACCAAAGTAAAAGCAGCCCTAGGTTACTCGCAACCATTATAAAGTATGTAGAGCACCGTCTAGCTGCCACCATTGAGGATGAAAATATAAAAAGTAGCAGAATGACCGATTTAAGTCACAAGTTGAAACCATCTTTTCGTGCAGCAGTTGCAACTGGAGAATTTTTGATCACCGCAGAGATAGCGCCACCCAAAGGGGGGGATCCGGCACATATGGTGAAGATGGCGCAACTGCTCGAGGGTAGAGTGCATGCAGTCAATATTACCGATGGCAGTCGCGCCGTGCTGCGGATGTGTCCCCTAGCAGCATCGGTGATTTTATTGCAGTCCGGAATTGAACCAGTATGCCAGGTTGCTTGTCGCGATCGCAACCGCATAGGTTTGCAAGCTGACCTCATGGGCGCATATGCTTTGGGGATTCATAACATTTTAGCCTTGACTGGGGACCCGGTCAAGGCGGGAGATCATCCTGATGCTAAAGGAGTATTTGACCTCGAATCAGTTCGCTTACTCCAGCTGATTGATAAACTCAATCACGGCGTAGACGCCAATGAAAAGCCACTGACAGATGGTGCTTTAGACATATTTGCAGGTGCAGCAGTCGATCCACAGCTGAAAAGCTGGTTGGGTTTACAGAGTCGGTTTGAAAAGAAGTTAGCAGCTGGGGCGCAGTTTTTCCAAAGCCAGCTGATTACCGATTTCGATCGCTTAGAAAAGTTTATGAATCAGATCGCCGCCGGAGTTGACAAACCGATACTGGCAGGAATATTTCTGCTAAAATCAGCGAAAAACGCCAAATTCATCAATCGGAAAGTTCCCGGCGTGCAGATTCCTGATGAGATTATAGACCGCTTAGCAGCAGCAGCAGATCCTCTACAGGAAGGGATGAAAATTGCAGCAGAACAAGTGCTTCTAGCACGTCAGTTATGTCAAGGCGTCCACCTGATGGCAGTCAGGCGAGAAGATTTGATTCCCCAAATCCTTGATTTAGCAGGAATTCCGCCGTTGAGTAATGCTGAAGAGTAATTGACATTCCCCGGCGGTTCCAGTAACAACTAACAACTGACAACTGACCTTTAATTCCAATTGCCAATAACGGTGAAAGCGGACCAAAAGTAGGGATGAGAGAGAGTGGTCAGGCCGGTATCGGCAATTTCTTCTGGGATAGGGATAACCCGATCGGGCAGTTGTAACTGTCCATCTTTAATGAGGACTTGTTCTTTAAGCATAGCCAACTGAGCCTGTCTCAAAGCCTCAGTTTTCAGGGGAGCAGTCTTCAATTGATGATAAAATTCACTCATCAGTGCCAGGGAACCCCGATCGCTGACATACCAAAGGCTACCAACTGCCGTCTTCACACCTGCTTGTAATGCTAAACCAGCAAATCCCAATTCTGCTTGTTCATTTCCCAAGGCCGTTTTACAGGCACTCAGAACCAGCAGTTCTACCTTTGGATCTGCACTCCACTGGGATTTTTCTGACAGTTGCCTGAGTCGATCCAATTGCAATTTTTCGTTCCAAAACTGAATGTAAGAATTCTCAATTTTACCCAGTTGAAATTCCGCGTGAGTTGCCACATGGATAATGCTATAGCTTTCGGCACTGTTTTGCAATTCAAAGTTAGCCAAAGTCGCTGCTTGATTGATAAATTGCTCTCCTCCCCAAATATCCCTTAATATGGGCAATTCCACAGCCACAGCAGGTAAAGGAGTCTGTCCTTGGGTACTTTCCGATACACCAAAAGCCACGTGCGTTTTTAATCGGACGGTAACGGCTATCTGTAAGGCTAAAACTTGGAGTCTGGGTCGAACTGGTACTCACGTACCAACCCTCCAAGAGCGAAACCTGAAGAGCGACTGGAACCGCACACGGCTACTGGTTGATAAGCCCTTGTCATGGGCAGGTAACTTTTGGATTACTCCCATTGTCCCTTGTCCTATGAAATTTTGCCCCTTATGGTCAGTCGTGGAGCCGTTAGCTACCTAACTCCGGAAGGTTTGCGGGGGTGAACCAGTAAACCACTAAATCCGCTCTTTACTTACATGTCCCTTATATTTGGGGCTCTGAATTTTTACCCGGTTAGGATTTAATCCACCATTACTCCCTAGGATTGCTCCTGGTTTAGTACATTTAAGGGCTACTATCTCCCAGAACTTCTTACCATATCCGTCCTACGTCTGCATATCCTAGGCATTACCCCAGGCTTTGGCTTCTTAGGACATCCCTCCCACGTGGGCTTGCGCTTGACATCTAACTTGTCCGTCGGTAGGACAGCACCACGGGGGTTACTTCGTTCCCTGGTATCATTTCACGAGGCTTTTAGGTCTCCCCTCTACACCGGCAGTCGTTTCGGGTACGATATCAGTGATTGATTAGCACTGATACGCGGACTACATGCACATTTTGTGCCAAGCGTGTCAGCCTCTTTTCGCTTGTTCGTGGTGACGATGCTTACAGGGATTTGCTTGTTCTAACCATGAACCTCTTTCCGATCGCGCAGCGTGGCGCAGCCATGCGGCGTCGGTCCCTGGGCTGAGACCTTATCCTTCATTTAAGTCTTTGCTCCACACCACGGCGATGTGGCTCCGCAGCACTAAGGACCGGTATCACCCCCGCACCTGGGGAAGGGGAATTTAACCCCCATGATGACCAGAGTTATCTGGCTAATGGAACCAGACCCGACTTTCACCATTACTGGTTTACGCCGGAACGAATCGCACAATCAAACCCACAGCATACTTTTCAATCAGAAACTGTTTGCCATTGTTGAGGGCAGCAATAGGAAAAGAACGCAGACCTTTGTCCATTGAAAAAATTAAAGTATCTATTTGATTTTCCGTTAGCTCTGGTTCTAAAGGCGCAATCAGCCATTCATAAAGCTGTTTAGCAAAAGGCATGTAGCTTGTGGTTCTAATTTTTCTAGGATTGCTAACTTGAACGCGCAATTTATTGGCGAGTATTTTTACAATTCGACGCTTGGCTTTGGCAATCACTTTTCTTACATAATAAATGCTATTTTGTTTAGAAAAATTATTACCACAAGCTCTAGCAGTAGGGATAACCAGCAACAGTTCTAATTGTTATTCTAACAACACAGTATAAATCAGTGCTGGCTTTTTACTTGTTTGTCTAAATAAGAGATCTAAAGACTCAGCTATTTCGCAAGGTGTAGTCGTTTGACCAAAGAGCCTTACCTCCAACTGTTTAGCATAGGTGAAGGCTTGCAGTTGTTCAAATTGCTCGATAGCTTGATTTCAATCAGCTTGAGAAAAGCGATTGTCAAAAGCATCCGATCGACTTCTACGTTACTAATGTTGCTATCTACGGGAATTTATTGTAGATCGGACCGGGGAATATCTGGAATAATTTCCAGGGGATTAGGACCAGTGACATCGGACTGATTGCCACTTTGAGAATAAACAGGTGGTATGGAGATTAAAATCAGGTTAATCGCGATCGCCAACCCTACCAGTCTTGATGCCTTACCAATTTTCATGGTTGTTTGTACTTAAAAAGAAAATCCGTAGCCAATCCCTAAGATAAATCTACTCCTATCACTAGCATTACCTGTGATATAAGTCACAGCTGGTGTAATTACCAGGGGCAGGTTCCCAAATGGGACGACGGATATTCCGACTGTCAAATCCTGACCCGTCCATTCAGCGATCGCATGCATCTGTGGCACCACTTGCACCGCCACAGAGCCAAACAAGCCAACCGAATCAACATCATTGTCAATATCTGCATCAGAACGATAGCGAAACATCTTACTGGCCACGCCATAAACACTCGCACCGCCATCGGTTTCACCCCAAGCGATCGCATTGTTGACTCCCACAGCCGCAGCCAAATCCTGGGGCAACCGGCGATGAAGCTTGAAACTGATGCTGCCATCTTGTCCAGTATCCCCGATTAAGTCGAGGACGTTCACGCCGACATCTAAACTGGCTGTTTGCTTGGGGTCACCAAATCTGAAGCCAATCCCTAGTCCGCCATCGGCAGTATTGGTAAAACGAGTTCTCGATTGTAAACTTAAGCCAATACTATAGTCTATTATAGCTTCCGATTACTTGCGGCCAGAGCCCATATCGATATTTTGCCGATCGCCGTAGGCGCACGCTTGCGCTGCAGGCAATCGCAGCCAGATCGGTCGGGGTCGAGCTGGGAATCGCTCCCCAACCCTCCAAGAGCGAAACCGTGCTTGCGACTTTCACCGCACACGGCTACTGGTTACCAGGTCCTTGTCATGGATAGGCTTTATAGGGGTTACCCACCGTAGGCCCTTACTGTCTACTTGTTGGCTCCTTCTATGTGCAGGTTAGCGAGCGGTTGTCAAGGAACCTGTGGTCTCTCGCCTAGTTTATATCGCCGTCCGACGGCAGTCACCCTGTTTCACCTACACCTTCACTCATACCTCCATCAGTCCCCGAGGGGTCCAAATCGGGCTCATAATATATGTGGAGTTACTAGGGCGTGTCATCAGTTAGATTAACGATATGGGTCCCCACCAAAAATATATAACCAGATGATTGAGTTGACAACCAGGATATATTGGTGTGATCTAAGAGGGTAAAGGTTAGAGCAGGAGAATTTGAGAAATGCGTCGCTATGCTTTAAGAGATGACCAGTGGGAGAGAATCAGGGACCTATTGCCAGGTCGGGAGGGTTATGTGGAGGGGACAGCTAAGGATAACCGCTTATTTGTCTATGCTGTCTTGTATCGATATAGAGCTGGGATACCTTGGCGGGACTTACCCGAGCGATTTGGGGACTTGAGGGTAATTCATACGCGCCATAGTAGGTGGTCAAAATCCGGGGTATGGGAAAGAGTATTCAAGGTACTTGCGTCCGATGCCGATAACGAATATGCGATGATTGATGCCACGATATAAAGGGCTCATCAACATAGTGCAGGTGCTCAAAAAAAAAAGATTGCGACCAAGCCATCGGACGCCGTAAAGGGGGTTTGAGTACCAAAATTCACGCGACCTGTGACGCATTGGGGAACCCAAACGGGTTTTCATTTAACAGCGGGTCAAGCTCACGATTTGGAAGGGGCTGATGTGTTACTTGATAATATTAAGGCTGATGCGTTACTCGCAGACAAAGCTTCTGATGCTGACGAACGGGTTTTGAAACGTCTTGAAGCCCAGCAATGCGAACCTGTGATTCCGCCTAAATTCAATCGAAAAGAACAACGCCGTTATGACAAATATCTATACAAAGCACGTCATTTGATTGAGAATTTTTTTGCCAAACTCAAGCAATATCGAGCCATTGCCACCCGTTACGATAAGAGGGCTCAGAATTTCTTGGGTGCTATCTACCTGGCTGCTACTGTTGTTTGGCTTAACTGATGACACGCCCTAATCTGAACAGCATCCTGGTATATCCGTCCCACGTCAGCGTCCTTGTGGACATCACCGGGATTGCTCCGGGCGTTATCCCAGGCATTACCCTGGGCATTTGCTTTTTGGGACATCCCTCCTCCCGTGGCTTGCGCTTAATATCTAACTTGTCTAGCCGGTCGAGACCAGACAGCACACGAGAGGTTACTTCGTTCCTTGATGTCATTTCACGATATCTTTAGGTCCGTACTATTCCCCGACAGTCTTTCGGATACATGACTAGCCACTGCCCAAGCTAGCCCTGACTGCTTCCCCTTTTGGGGCCAGCGTATATAGCCTTATTCCGCTGGTTTTGGTTAACGAGGTTTTTATACGTTCGCTTGTTCTAACCTTGGATATCTTTCCTAGCGGAGTCACCGATTTAGGCTACCAGCTATCCTACATTTGAGTCCTCGCTCAGCACCACGGTGATATCGCTCCGCAGCACCTCCGACCGGTGTCAACCCTGCATCTGGGCGGGAGGAATTTAACCCCCATGAACATCAAAGTTCCCGGTTGATGTAACCGGTCGCTCATGACCTGTTGCGGGTCATTTACAACGAATCGCACGAGCAGCCGCATATTACATTTTTGTAACTCAAAACGTAAATCTTTGACTTCGGCCGGGCAGAAAAATCAAATTGGCGGTATAGTGGTACGGGCTATGGCAGGGGAAGGCGGCGATCTCACCCTTCTTTTGATCGACAACTGGCCGGACAGTACAATACCCAGAGCTAATAGCATTTGCCCAAAAAGAGGTGCTGTAGTTATGTAGCCCGGAAGTCTCTCCCCTAGCTACTTTGGCCTTCTCTTATTGCTATCAGCCCGAATTACCTACCTTTTGTTAATGTAGTCATACATAACCCGATCGCGTAAAATAGCGGTCTTAGTAAAGGAGTAGCTACTGTGACAGATACAAACAACCCAAATACCGAGGAACTCGACGATGAAATGGACACCTACGAGGATCCCTGGAACCATGAAGAAGAGGAAATAATCATTGAGTCCTTTGACCCGGCCCTGATTAAGGTTGACACAAGGCCAATGACCATCGATCTAGTGCTTTCACGCATTGAGTACGAGGAACTGGACTTAGCCCCTGATTTTCAGCGTCAGGCGGGAATCTGGACTCAGACTGCTAAAAGCCGACTGATTGAGTCAATCCTGATCCGCATCCCCCTGCCCGCTTTTTACATGGATGCGACTAATGAGGATAAATGGTTGGTTATAGATGGGCTACAACGGCTGACCGCCATCAAGCAGTTTGTCATCGATGGCGAACTTAAGCTTAAGGGACTAGAGTTCCTCGCTCCCCTTGAGGGCGCAACCTACAATGAACTGCCCCGTAATTATAAGCGTCGCATCCAGGAAACTTTGCTGACAGTCTATCTGATTGAAAAGGGTACGCCTCCTGAAGTTAAGTTTACTATCTTCCGCCGGATTAACAGAGGTGGTTTGCCTCTGTCGCCACAAGAACTCCGCCACGCCTTGAATCCCGGGAAGGCACCCAAACTTTTGGCTAGACTTGCAGACTCCTTAGAATTCAAGGATGCAACAGGAATTAGAGATTGGCGAAAAAAACGCATGGTGGATCATGAGTTTGCCCTGCGCTTTTTATCTTTCAATATTACTAACTACAAAGATTACAATTCTAAAAGCTTAGATGTGTTTCTCAATCAAACGATGGCGGATATCAATCAAATGGAGGATGCCGAAATCGAGCTGCTGGAAGCAAAGTTCAAGTGGGGAATGGTGGCGGCCTTTGAACTTTTTGGTAAATATGGTTTTCGGAAACGAGAAAAAGCTAATCCTGAGAAAATGTTTTCACTGAATAAAGCCTTATTTGAAGCTTGGTCATTTAATCTCGGTCAGTTGGACGAGAAACAACTGCAAACTCTGAAGGAACGCAAGTCAGATTTACAGAATAAATTTATCGATATGATGGAGAATGACGATGAATTTAAGAGTTCTATCTCTCAGGGGACTAGCACGGTGAGTAAAATTAAGTATCGCTTTAGTGCCATTGAAAATCTGATCCTAGAAATGCTGTGCTAAGGGTTCGTAGTAAGCACTAAAGTGCTTCCGGAACGCAAAGACTAAAGTGCTTACTACGAACCCAATTAATTTGACACCTCTGCCATTTCAATCACGCGACCTTCTAAATCTTTTACTAAGAAATTCAATGGCTTGTCGCGGCGAATTTTGTGTTTAATCGCTCGCAGTTGGATTCGCATCAGCACTTGTTCTAGACAATTGCGGTCAAAACAGACATGACGCTGGCGATTTTTGGCTCCTAAACTTGCCCCAGAAATCACGTGCAACTGGGTATTCTTTTTAAGATTATACCACAAACCATCAGGACGGTCCATGGAGGTAGCAGTTGTACTTCCCATACCAGATGATAAGTACAGAGGATCGATCCCTGTTGCACCCAAAGTTTGCTCGTAGTTGTAATAGTAGTGCAGGGGGACATCCGCTACTGGTAAATCTAACAATTGTTCGTAGAACTGTCGTGCTATTTCCAGATCCGACACCATGATCGTGTGCACTTTCGGCGCACTGCTGAGAAACATCCACATGGCACCTGCATACGCTATCAACAGCATGACCATGATTCCCTGAGTAGAAAACAGGCTATCCAGGGGTAGAAAAGGAAACAATGAACCTACATAGAAGGGTGGAAGTGAGTCAGAGATAACACAAGCAGATAAAACCATTTACTTAACTTAGTGGTCAGTGGTCAGGGGTCAGGGGTCAGTTGTATTAGAGGTAGGTTGTATTAGAGGTAGGTTGTATTAGAGGTAGGTTGTATTAGAGGTAGGTTGTATTAGAGGTAGGTTGTATTAGAGGTAGGTTGTATTAGAGGTAGGTTGTATTAGAGAGGTAGGTTGTATTAGAGGTAGGTTGTATTAGAGGTAGGTTGTCAGGGGTCAGTGGTGCAGGACTTGTCTGGTCTGTCCGTTGTCCGTTGTCCGTTGTTAGTGAGCCCGGAGGCAGGTAATGGCAGGTTGATGGCTCCAATTGTTGACGACTGTTCTGGACATGCTCCCAGTAGTTTTTGTTGTAGCGCCACCAGATTGGGACTACAGCTATAATGATTTTAACAATTTACTAAAGATGTGATAGATGTTTCCTGACCAGCTGTGGCTAGCTCTAGCGATCGGGAATTCGCGGCTGCACTGGGCAATATTTGTCGGTGCAACCCTCTTGTCAACCTGGGAGATCGATCATCTGCCGGTTGATAGGGGGGCGGAGATGATTCAGCAATGGGCTGCTGGTGAATGGCCGGAGGCGATTTTTCCTCCCAGCTTGGTTCCTTCCTGGGTAAGTTCTGCTTCCCACAAAGGCCCAATACCCCTTTATCTGGCTTCCGTTGTTCCCGATCGAACCAGACTCATTGAAGCTTATCCCTACAGTCGGGCGATCGCCCTAGAACAATTGCCCTTGGTGGGACTCTATCGGACCCTAGGTATCGATCGAGCCTTAGCTGTGTTGGGTGCGGGAACCGAGATGGGGTGGCCCGTGCTGGTGATTGATGCTGGTACTGCTCTTACTTTAACAGGTGCTGATGCTAATCGCCAGTTAGTGGGAGGAGCCATCCTGCCCGGATTGAGATTACAATTACAGTCTCTGGCTGCTAACACTGCGGCATTACCGGTTGTCCAGACCCGGCCCTCTCTACCGGCACGGTGGGCTAATACTACAGTAGATGCTATTTCTAGTGGCATTGTTTACACCCTCTTGGCTGGCATTCAAGATTTTATCGCTGATTGGTGCCAGCAGTTTCCCGAGACCGCGATCGCTATGACTGGGGGTGATCGCGCCATTTTGCTCTCCTATCTCCAAGCTCATGCACCGGCAGTAGCAGCAGCAATAATTCCCGATCCCCATTTAATCTTCTGGGGCATGCGCTCTATTGTTAATGGTTAAATATGGTTACGATTCAGATGCGATCGGCACCTGTCGTTAATAGTAAAAACATTGAACAATCGTCATACGATCGTTAGTAAATGAGCATTAAATCTACACAGCTTCTACCAGTCTCGCCACTAGCAATGGTTATCTTAACCGTTGCGATCGAGGCTACAGGATCGATCCCCGTGCTACCGTTTTTGGTGCAGCAATTTCGCTCCGATGCCTTCACCATCGGTCTGCTGGCATCTAGTTTTGCCATAGCTCAGTTCTTAACAGCCCCTTTATTAGGAATTATGTCCGATCGATACGGACGGCGTCCTATTATACTGACCTGTGCTGCTAGTGCATCGATAGGGTTTTTCACTCTTGGTTTGGCAAATACCTTGGGTGCATCTCAATTTTGCATCTGTGACCTATCATAGACTTTTATCTATGATAAAATTTATTGGCTTTTGCCAAGGATGCATCTTACTTTTGCAAAAACATCATGTAGAAAGGGCCCCATTTATATAAGCACAACGTCAAGAAAGTATTTGGGGAAGGTTGGATAGTGCGATGAGTTCTAGCCTAACGTAGTCAAATACGGAACGCTAGCCTAGGAAACTAGTAACTCTGATATTCATGGGGGTTAAGTTCCCGTGCGATGAGTTCCAGCCTAACGTAGTCATATACGGAACGCTGGCCTAGGAAACTAGTAACTCTGGTAATCATGGGGGTTTAATTCCCCCTCCCCAGGTACAGGGGTAACCGCGTGAGGTGCTGCGAAATAACATCGTCGTGGTGCTAAGCGAGGACTCAAATGTAGGATAGCTGGCAGCCCAAGCCGGTGACTCCGCTAGGAAAGATGTCCATGGCTAGAACAAGCGAACCTATGTAAACCTCGTTAAACCCAACCAGCGAAATAAGGCTTAATGCGCTGGAACAAAAGTTAATGCAGTTAGTGTTAATTAGGGAATTGGCTAACATTGTACCCAAATAACTGCCGGGGAAAAGTAGGGGCCTAAAGGCATCGTGAAATGATACCAGGGAACGAAGTAACCCTTCGTGTGCTGTCATAAAGGACCAGTCAGATGTGAAGCGCAAGCCGCGAGTGGGAAAGATGGCCTAAGAAGCAAATGCCCGGAGTAACGCCTGGGATATGCAGACGTCGGTCGGTGATAGTTGGAAGTCTTGGGTAAAAGTAGCCCTAAATATGCCTACAGCTCGGGGGAAACCTGTCAGAGATGGATAAGCTCAAGGGGCCAAATCTCATGAGACGAGGGACAACGGGAGTAATCCCGAAGTTACCTACCAGTGACAAGGACCAACTACCCAGTAGCCGTGTGCGGTGAAAGTCGCATGCACGGTTCCGAACGGGAGGGTTGGGGAGCGATTCCCAGCTCGACCCCTAATTCTCCCCAGGCGCGGGGGTAACCGCGTGAGGTGCTGCGGAGTAACATCACCGTGGTGCCTCCCGAGGACTTAAATATAGGATAGCTGACAGCCTAAGTCGGTGACGCCGCGCTTGTTAGATGTCCAAGGTCAGAACAAGCAAATTCATGTAAGCCTCGTCACATCCAACCAGCGAAATAAGGCTTTATGCGCTGGCCCAAAAGGGAAAGTAGTTAGTATTGGTTATTATCCATGACCAATATCGTGCTCTAAGAACTACCGGGGTAAAGTGGAGACCTAAAGGCATCGCGCTCCGGATATCAGGGAACGAAGTAACTACTCGTGTACTGTCCGATCGGACCAGTCAGATGTGAAGCGCAAGTCACGGGTAGAGAGATGGCCCAAGAAGCAAATGCCTGGAGTAATGTCTAGGATAAGCAGACGTGCGGTGAGGGTGGGTGATAGTAGGAAGTCTCGGGTAAAAGTAGCTCTAAAACGTTATCAGCCCTTCACTGCGAAGTGATGAGGAATAAATTACTGGTAAAACGGACGTGAAAATGGTGATACTAAAGGTTATCCGGCAGCGCCACTCACCAACCAGTGAAGGAGCAAAATCGCATGAGACAAGGGACAATGAGAGTAATGTGCGATTCGTTTAGTGTAAACCACCGGCGATAAGTCGATGGGGGACCACTGGCAGGGTTCCATCAGCCCTGACAACTTCTAGATGATGGTGGTGAAAGTCCACCCCTCCAGGTGCAGGAGTGACAGCACTTACCCGACGGTAGCGATGGCATCAATCCGTAAAGCGGGTAAGAAAGGCGCAATAACTGGTAGCCTGAACCAGTTACCGCCAAGCAAGTAGTCATGGTGAGCGAAAGCAAAGACTCATATAAGTGTCGTTACATTGAACCAGCGAAAAGGCTGATGCGCTGGCCCAAAAGGGAAAGGATACAGGTCATTGGCGGTTGTTTTTCCGACCAATAAGCACTGACAATAAACCCGGCATAGAAAGTCCACCTAAAACTACGACCAATCATCTAGAGGAACGAAGTAAACCAGGTACATACTCTCAACCACAGGTCGATAGGTTGAGTAGCCACCACAGGCGCAACATCTGCTTTTATTTGGCAGGTTGTATCTGGGAGAGATTTCGTGGAGAAGCTAACGCCCTTCTGTAATGGACGGGATATGCTGACGCCCTCACGGTAACGTCAATTGTGAAGTTGTAAGTAGCAATGCATACGTCATGAGCACGATCTCCGAATCGATGAATGAATGGAAGGATACCCCCTGGCGAAAGTTGGATCGGGTAGTCTTTAAGTTGCAAAAACGAATTTACAGAGCGGTAATGGAAGGCAATAAGCGAACGGTTCGCAGACTCCAAAGGTTACTGGTAAAATCCCGGGCTGCCAAAAGTCTAGCGGTACGACAGGTAACTCAAGACAACCAGGGAAAGAAGACAGCGGGAGTGGACGGTGTAAAAGCACTGACCCCAAAGCAACGCTTAGAACTGGTAGGACAAATTGAAATCTCAAACAAGGCCAAACCTACACGTCGTGTATGGATACCAAAACCAGGGAGAGACGAAAAGCGTCCACTAGGAATACCAACGATGTACGACCGGGCGACACAAGGACTCCTCAAAATTGCGCTTGAACCCGAATGGGAGGCGCATATGGAAGGAAACTCCTATGGTTTCAGACCGGGTAGGGGATGTCACGATGCAATACAGGCAATATTCGGAAGCATCAAACAAAAATCAAAGTGGGTATTGGATGCTGATATTGCAAAATGTTTTGACAAGATAGACCACAGGGCGCTACTGGAAAAACTGAATACAACATCACCCATTCCTAGACAAATACGGGCATGGTTAAAAGCCGGTGTGATGGACAAAGGGGAGTGGCACGCAACCGAGGCGGGAACGCCCCAAGGGGGTGTCATATCCCCACTGCTAGCCAACATAGCCCTCCACGGGTTAGAGGAGGCAGTAAAGAAACTCGCTATGACACAAAGGGAAAAGCAGAAGCTAACAGTAGTTAGATATGCAGACGACTTTGTGATAATGCACGAGGATAGGGAGATGATAGACAGAGCGCAGACAGTGGTAGCAGAGTGGCTAAAAGGAATGGGGTTAGAGCTGAAAGCCGAAAAGACAAAGATAGCCCACACACTAATCGAAGAAAACCCGGGGTTTGATTTCCTAGGATTCAACGTAAGGCAACATCAGGTGGGAAAACACAGAACCGGCAAATCAACTCAGGGAACACCCCTAGGCTACAAAACCCTAATCAAACCCAGTAAAAAGTCCATAGGGAAACATAAAGAACGGTTATCAGAAGTGGTAACTAGCCATAAAACAATACCGCAAGAGGCCTTGATAAGTAGGCTAAACCCAATAATACGGGGATGGTCAAACTATTACAGGACAGTGGTAAGTAAGGAAACTTACAACGATATGGATAAATACCTATGGAACATCCTATGGCAATGGGCCAAAAGGAGGCACCCTAATAAGTCAAGTCACTGGATAGCCCGTAAGTACTGGTCCGTAGACCAGGATGGTAAATGGCGATTCCGATGTAAGACAGGAGAGGGAGAGATAACGCTGCGCAAACACTCCGAAACTGAGATAGTCAGACACGTAAAAGTGAAAGGAATAGCAAGCCCATATGACGGGAACCTTACATATTGGAGTACAAGGTTAGGCAAAAACCCCGAATTGAGTAAGAGGGTAGCAACGCTACTTAAGAAGCAAAAAGGAAAATGCCAACACTGCGGACTAACATTCAAGGACAGTGACAAATGGGAAGTTGACCAGATCAAGCCCCTTTCATTAGGAGGTAAGGACCGGTATGACAACCTACAATTACTGCACAAGCATTGCCACGACTCAAAGACTGTCAACGATGGCAGCAAAAACAGCCGTACCCATGACAAGGGTGATGTTGCCGAGGAGCCGGATGAGGTGAAAGTCTCACGTCTGGTTCTGAAGACGAGTCGGTCCGGTGACGGACTGGCTTAGTTTAATCTCTAGTAATCCTACCATTGACTTGGGCCTACTACCCAGTAGCCGTGTGCGGTGAAAGTCGCATGCACGGTTTCGAATGGGAGGGTTGGAAAGCGATTTCCAGCTCGACCCCTAATTATTCTATTGAGCCCCTGAAATTTTTTATCCGTGTTCCAATACGTTTAATCACTGATTCTATTGAACCAGAACCGATAGAACTCACTGATTCTAACTGATAATACTGATAATCAATTATTCGAGAAAGATGTTTTTCCAAATAATTACATAAATTCTGAGCAGCTTTCTTTTTGAGACGATTGAATAATAGTATTGTTTCATCAACTTTTCCCGACCAGAGGATATTTTTAGCTTTTTTATCCTCGTGGCACTGGTTCCGCTGAACAGGATAGCCCAAAGGCTTGCCCTCTATGAATTATAGATGATATAATGGAGAGGCTGAGACTTTTCCGGAATTGGAGGTGTGTTATGGAACTATTCTCGCAGTGTTGTCCCTGTTGTGGGAGTGAAGAGGTACACCCTCACCACCCTCCCTGAGACTCAACACAACGGTAGCCGCACCATCCACCATTGCCAGGCGTGTGACATTTACTACAGTGAAACCTTGGCCACTTAGCGGGTCTACGAACTCCCTGAAGTCGGATTATCCAAGTTCTTAAAGCCAGGAGTGAAGGGATGGGTCTCAATGCAGTCGCACGAACCTTTAACGTCTCCAAGAAAACTGTCATCGATTGGGAAGACCGTCTCGGGGAGCTCAAACCAGTTCTGAGGCTCTCTGCCTGGCTCCATCAGTTGATAGAATTGATGATTGAAGGAGATGAACTCTATACAAAGGTGGAGAAAAATGAGCCGCCTGCCCTGAGTCAAGGGTGGAGGATTGTTAGTCGGGATCTCCGGCGTCTTCCGCGTACTCTTGTCCTTCAGGACAAGAGTACGCGGAAGACACCGCCCAGTCGTTTTTTGTGGGAGTTGCACTGTGGCTCGAAAGACCAACAACTGTTTAAGCGAGCCTTAAATACTTTGGTTGAAGTGATTTCGCAAACCGAGGATCTTAGCCTGTTTACCGATGGGGAACGGCGTTATGGTAATTTGCTCTTTGACATTTGCCATGAGGTGATCCGAGATGGCCAACCCGGTCGTCCCCCCAAACCTCTGCCTAAAGGAATACGGGTCAGACTCAAGCATAAAGGAGCCAAGAAGCGAGTGGGTCGTCCTCGTAAGAAATATGAAGCTCCCGTGCCTGAGCATCCTCAGACAGAGACGAAAGTGGTAGAAAACGAGATTCATGCCAACCATGTTGAGGGATTCAATGCCTGAATGCGACGGCGAAATTCGGCTTTCCGTCGCCAAACCAACACCGATGCGAAGTCTCGTCAACATCTCCAAAGAACCCTGGATTTCTTCTGGGTCATCCACAACTTTGTACGGGTGCATTTCACGACTAAAGTTGTCCCTGCTGTCAAGTTAGGGCTCTTGGAAACCGGAATATCAAGGTCTCAATTATTTAGCATACGATCTGCTCTGTAATTCCCTAAATTCAGCAACAAGACCCCAAACACTTAACGAAACCAGTGCCATCCTCGTAGCCTCCTACTTTATGAAGATTTTCCTTGAGATGATACCAATCTAATATTTCTCTTGCCTGGTTCGCCTATCTGTTTAAATAATTTCCAAATTCCTGCATGTCCATCTCCTAGACAATAAAATGGAGCAAAAATTTTTTGACAATTTACCCAGTTTGTTCTTCTTAAAAAAATGCTCTGCAATATATCCCACTGACTGCTTTATAATCTTTCCATTCACAAGCTTGTCCTTTTTCTTCTGTTCTAATCCTTGCTTTTCCTCCAGGCGACTTCTTTCACTTCCAATCCTGATGTTGGCAACTTAAAATCCTGCCTTTGAAATAATCTATGTAATGTACTATGACTAATTTTTATTCCCGTGAGATCTGCAGCTTTTTGATAAGATTCATTCGCACAAATTAACATAGCATTTTTCTCCATTTTGGGACTGGATTTCACATGAGACTTCAAAATAATTAGCTTGTCGATTGGTGATTGATATCTTTCTTTGTTGTCAATTGACGTTTTTTCCTGTTTTTATCCCCGTATTCAATAATTTGTGAGTTCTGGACCCACTCTTTCGAGCAGAAAATTGTTCAATTTCTAAATCTTCAAAATTTTCTAAGTTTGGGAAATTTTAACCAGTAGAGCCAAATTTGTTTTTGTCTATACATTCATCAATTTCAAATTCGTCCATATCAAAAAGTTGTTCTGGGTTCATAGCAGCAAGAAAATAACTTCAATTTCAATCTATCATAGATAATGTATAAATATCCAAAAGACTGCAAGTTTTTATTATATAATTATTAAATAGTTATTATAAATATTTATTATGATTAGTCACAGATGCAAAAGTGAGATGCACCCAATACCTTCTGGCTTATGTTTGTGGCTCAAATTGTCAATGGCGTGGCTGGAGGGGGTACTTAGCACAGCACAAGCGTACATTGCCGATGTATCTACATCACCTCAAGAACGGACTAAAAACTTTGGTCTGATAGGGGTAGCAGCGGGAATTGGGCTTAACTTCACCGTCCAAGCTAAACAGGTCCAAATCTCTGACTAATCAGGGACTTGACTCCTTGATGGCTGTGGAGTTGAGTAACCGCATTCAGAACCAACTAGGTGTGGATGTACCCACCATGAATTTGATTGGAAGTGCAAGTATTGCTTCGTTAGCAATGGAGCTACTTCAGCAAATAACGGTAACCGACCCAACCACTTCAGCAGACGAAGGTGATTTGATCGTTCGCTTCAAACCCCATCGGGATGCTCCCCTACGTCTGTTCTGCTTCCCTTACATGTCGGCAGGACCGTCCGCGTTTCGCCTCTGGTTTGATGATTTGCCATCCGACATATATAGCACTACCAAAGCAGCTTAGGACGTATAATGTAAAACAAGAAGACCGATTCGAGGAGAATAATAATGCCGGCCCCTTACAGCTATGATTTTCGGAAAAAGGCAATCGAAGCTTATAAACGAGGTGAACGAAAAACAAACATATGTCGAAAACTCAATATTAGCAGGAATACTCTGGACCTTTGGTTGAAAAGAGAGGCTGAGACTGGAGATTTTTAGGCTAAAACAGCCAGTCGCAAAGGTCTCAACCCAAAATCAACAATCAAGAAAAGTTTCGTGCGTTTATAATGGAGATAAAACTCAAAAAGAGATGGCCATATTGTGTTACACAACCAAATATTAGTAGGACCATGCTTTGGTTAGGGATAAGCAGAAAAAAAAAGACCTATGGATATCGGGAAAGAGATGAAGAAAAACGTCAAGAGTTTTTGCGAAAACTAGATAATCTCGAAAAAAATAAGAGAATATACGTTGATGAGGCGATGTCTCCGGAGTAGTGCGATTAGCGCTCTCCGGAGACATCGCAGGAATAGATAACAGAGAAGAATACCCCTATGGTTACTGCGATCCGAGGAGAAAGATTTTACGCAATAAAATCCGGAAAACTAACCGAGAGAGTCAGTTGGATAGCGGCGCAGAGAGAAGATAAGGTCTTTGCTCCTTTAGTATTTAGTGGAGGTTGTAACAAGGATTTATTTGAATTTTGGGTAGAATTCTGTTTAATCCCTCAACTTGAGGAGGGAGATGTAGTTATTATTGAAAATGCAAGTTTTCATAAGTCAATATTCGTTAGGGAACTAATTGAGTCGGCTGGATGCGAGCTGTTATACTTACCAACCTATTCTCCCGATCTTAATAAAAGAGAGCATTGGTGGTTTGTTCTCAAGAATTGGATGAAACAAAGGATAAACGAATTTGAGAATTTCCAAGACTGCATTGATGCTGCCTTTCGAGAATGTCCTAATGTATTTGCGTAATGCAATAACTTTGTGCGGTTAACCTTCTGGAAGTGTAGACCGTCTGGGAGAACAACCCTTCCAGCAGCTAGCCACTTTGCTGCCAGCCTTGGCAGAAGTTATGCTTCCCTATCTAGACAAGCCCTTTGCTTTCTATGGTCATCGCTTAGGAGCACTGCTGGCTTTTGAAGCGGCTCGTTACCTGCGCCGAGAACATGGTTTAAATCCGGCTCACCTGTTTTTTGCTGCTTGGTTTGATCCGGTGCTCCCAAATCCATATCCTTCTGATGACGAGTCTATCCAAGCAATATCATCCATTACCGATTTATCGGAATCAATATCTCAAGAACTGATGCCACTTCTGAGTTCGTCCCAGGAGTAGATTAAACTAAGCCAGGGACCGACTCGTCTTCAAAACCGGACGTGACACTTTCGCGTCATCCGGCTCCTCGGTCTCGTCATCTCTGTCATAGACACGGCCTTTGCTGCCATCCCTGGCAGACTTATAGTCATGGCAATGGTCGTGCAGCAACTGTAGGTTGGTGTACCAGTCCTTGCCCCCCCGAAAGGTAGGCATTATATGGTCCACTTCCCACC
Organism: uncultured Hormoscilla sp.; assembly: GCA_963921275.4. Classification (GTDB taxonomy): domain Bacteria; phylum Cyanobacteriota; class Cyanobacteriia; order Cyanobacteriales; family Desertifilaceae; genus Hormoscilla. Next base: position 6,630,350 of record OZ001293.3, read on the forward strand.
GGTCGCCATCCTTGAACATTAATCCACATATTTCGCATTTGCCCTTTTGTTTCCTGAGCAGGTTGATTACTCTAGTGCTCACGTCCGGGCTTTTCCGCATTCTCATGCTCCAGTAATTAAACTAAGCCAGCGGGTCGCTCCGCCGACTCGTCTTCAAAACCGGACGTGACACTTTCGCGTCATCCGGCTCCTCAGTTTCGCCATCCTTGTCATGGATACGGCCTTTGCTGCCATCTCTGGCAGACTTAACATCATGGCAATAGTCATGCAACAACTGTAGGTTAGAGTACCAGTCTTTTCCTCCTCGCGAGACTGGTAGAATATGGTCAACCTCCCACTTGTCACCGTCTTTGAACTTCAGTCCGCAGTGTAAACACTTACCATCCTGCCTTTTGAGCAGATTAATTACCCTTGTGCTCACATCCGGGCTTTTCGTTAGCCTTTTGCTCCAATAGACTAGATTACCGTCGAACGGGCTTGCTGTTCCCTTTACCTTTATGTGTCTGTGCGATTCGTTCTAGCCTAACGTGGTCAAACACGGAACGCTAGCCCGGTTTCATTAGCCGGGAACTCTGACCGCATGGGGGTTAAATTCCCCTCCCCCCAGGTACGGGGGTGACACCGGTCCTCGGTGCTACGAAGCGACATCATCGTGGTGCTAAGCGAGGACTCAAATGTAGGATAACTGGCAGCCTAAGCCGGTGACGCCGCTAGGAAAGATATCCAAGGTTAGAGCAGGCAAACATGTGCAAGCCTCGTTATAAGGAACCAGCGAAATAAGGCTATATGCGCTGGCCTAAAAAGGAAATGGTAGCTAGTATTAGTTTTAGACTCTGGCTAATATAGTACTCAAATAGCTCCCGGGGTATAGTGTGGACCTAAAGGTATCGCGAAATGTTGTTAGGGAACGAAGTAACCTCTCGTGTGCTGTCCATCAGGACAAGTTAGATGTTAAGCGCAAGCCACGGGGGGAGGGATGGCCCAAGAAGCGAATGCCCGGGGTAATTCCTGGGATAACATCTACAGTAATGTAGATGATGCTGGGTAGCCAGCGCTGACGTGGGTCGGTGATACTAGGAAGCTGCTGGAATGAGTAATCCTAAAAAGCCACGGAACTAATCCGAAACGCAAGTGGAGGATAAGGTATGGATAACTGGTAAAACTGACTTGAAAATGGTGATACTAACGGTTATCAGAACAACCACTCGCTAAACCAGGAAAGGGAAGAAAAGACAGGCGGCAAGGGCTAACGGAAGTAATTCCTATTAAGTCTACCTATGAAAAGGGCCTAGTACCCAGTAGCCGGATGCGGTGAAAATCGCAAGTCCGGTTCCTCAAGGGAGGGTCGGGAAGCGATTCCCGGCTCGACCCCATCCGACTATTTCAGTTTCAGTGTAGCGGGCCAGTTTTACGATGTCTCCACCTTTTGTTTTTCCAGTGAACCTCCACCGGTCACTCCCGGTCAGGGCCCAATATTTTCTGGCAATCCATCTACCCGATTTGTTGGGATGCCTTCCCTTCGCCCATTGCCATAGCAATTCCCACAAGTGTTTATCCATAGAGCTGTAAGTGACCTTACTTACCACCGTTCTGAAATAGTTACTCCACCCCCTTATTACCGGGTTCAGTTTTGCTATCACAGCCTCCTGTGGTGCTCCTTTATGGCGGCGTACTATCTGCAATAGTTGCTCTTTATGATTTCTTATGGATTTGTCACTAGGCTTGATTATGGTTTTGAATCCTAGGAGGGTTCCGTGGCCATTTCTGCCGCTTTGATATTTTCCTACTCTGTATTGTCGGATGTTAAACCCTAGGAAATCAAATCCTGGGTTTTCTCCTTCCAGAGTGTGGGATATCCTCGTTTTCTCGGCTTTTAGCTCTAGTCCTATCTCCCTCAACCACTTTTCAATCACTCCTTGCGCCTTCTCTATCTTCGACCGGTCCTTATGCATAACCACAAAGTCATCCGCATATCTTACTACGGTTAACTCATTTTCCTCTTCCTTTGTGCGGGCGAGTTCCATCACTACCCCTTCCAGCTCATGTAGAGCTATGTTGGCTAGTAACGGTGATATCACTCCGCCTTGAGGAGTCCCGGCTTCCGTGATTTCCAATTTCCCCCGGTCCATTACCCCGGCTTTTAACCATCCCCGTACTTGCTTACGGATTAATGATGTGGTATTCAATTTCTTTAGGAGTGCAGAATGATTGATTTTGTCAAAACACTTTGCAATATCCGCATCTAACACCCACTTTGGTTTCCATTTGATGCTGAGGAATATTGCTGCAACCGCATCATGGCATCCTCTTCCTGGTCTGAATCCGTAGGAATTGGGTTCCATATACGCTTCCCATTCGGGCTCCAGCGCTTGTTTAACCAATCCTTGAAGCGCGCGGTCGTGCATCGTTGGTATTCCTAATGGCCGCTTCTCGTCCCTTCCTGGCTTCGGTATCCACACTCGACGTGTGGGTTTTGCCTTTGCCTCTCTGGTAACTCTGAGTTGGCCTACCAGTTCTTGTCGCTGCTTTGGGGTCAATGCTTTAACACCATCCACTCCTGCAGTCTTTTTTCCCTGGTTCTGTTGTATTACCTGCCGAACCGCTATCATCTTTGCGGACCATGACCTATTCAGTAACCCTTGGAGCTTGCGAACTTTCTGCTTATTGCCTTCCTGTGCCGCTCTGTAAATTCGTTTTTGCAGCTTAAAGACTACCTTCTCCAGCTTTCGCCAGGGGGTCGTCTTCCATTCATACTCTTGTCTTTCGACTAAGTTCCGTGACATATTCACTACTACTTACAACTTCACAATTGACGAGACCGTGAGGGCGTCAGCTTATCCTATCCATTACAGACAGGCGTTTGCTTCTCCACTCAATCTCCCCCTGTTGCGTCCTGCCTTCCGGAGAGCAGATGTTACGCCTGTGGTGGCTACTCCATCTATCGACCGGTGATGGAGAGTACTGCAACCGGGTTATTTCGTTCCTACAGATGATTAGTCGTAACCTTAGATGGGTTCCTATACGCCGGGTTTATTGTCAGTGCTTGCCGGTCAGCTATTCATCTGCCGGTGACCATTATCCTTTCCCTTTTGGGACCAGTGTGCCAGCCTTATTTCACTGGTTTGGCGTAACGACGTTGCAAACCTTTGCTTAGTCGGGGTCGAGCTAGGGGTCACCCCCTAACCCTCCCATTCGGAACCGGACGTGCGACTTTCACCGCATCCGGCTACTGGCAAGTAGGGCATTGTCACTACTAGGATTACTACGGATTGCTCCACTTGTCCCTCATCTCATGCGATTTCACTCCTTTCCTGGTTGGTAAGCGGCGCTGCCAGATAACCTTTAGTATTACCATTTCCAAGTCTGTTTTACCAGTCATCCAACCTTCGAGAGGCCTCCGGCGTCTTAGAGATACTCTTACCCAAGATTTCCTACTTTAACCAACCCGCGTCAGCTGGATGAGGAACACCCCATCATATCCATAGGCGTTACCCTAGGCATTAGCTTCTCGGGCTATCTCTCCCCTCGCGGCTTGCGCTTTACATCTAACTTGTCCAATCTAGACAGCACACGAGAAGTTACTTCGTTCCCTAGTATCATTTCACGATGCTTTTAGGCCCCTGCTATACCCCGGGAGTTCTTAGAGTGCGATACTGGCCAAGTGCAAGAACCAGCACAAACTACCATTTCCCTTTTGGGCCAGCGCTTTAAGCCTTATTTCGCTGGTTCTAGATAACGAGGCGTACACAGGTTCGCTTGTTCTAGCCATTAGCATCTTTCCTAGCGGCGTCACTAGCTTAGGCTGCTAGCTATCCTACATTCAAGTCCTTGCTCCGCACCACCGTGATGTGACTCAGCAGCACTAAGGACCGGTGTTACTCCCACACTTGGAGAGAGGGAATCTAACCCCATGAATACCAGAGTTACCAGTTTGGACCTGGCCTAGCGTTCCGTAGTTGCCCACGTTAGACTAGAACGAATCGCACTACGCTCATCATAGTTACTTGCTCGGCGGTAACCGATTTTTGGCTTTCAGTCATTGCGCCTTTCCTTCCCGCTTCACGGATTGATGCCATCGCTACCGTGGGGAGGGTGCTGTCACTCCTGCACCTGGAGGGGTGGGCTTTCACCACCATCATCTATAAGTTCTCGGGGCTAATAAAACCCCGGTAGTGGTCCCCTTTATTGATTTTTTGACATGTGTCAAGTCATTTTACACTAAACGAATCGCACGACTAGGTCGCCATTATACGGGCTAGCTGTCCCTTTCACCTTTACGTGTCTGATTATCTCAGTCTTTGAGTGCTGGGTAAGCTCTATCTTCTCCTTGTACTTGGTTTTGCCGATGAAGTTCCACCAGACATCCTTGGTAAGAGTCCAGTAATTTCTGGCAATCCATTTGATCGATTTGTTGGGGTGCCTTCCCTTTGCCCATTGCCACAGCAGTTCCCATAGGTAGTTGTCCATATCATTGTAAGTTTTCTTACTTATCACAGTCTTAAAGTAGTTACACCATCCCCGTATTACCGGGTTTAGCTTGGCTATCAGAGCTGCTTGTGGCGCTGATTTATGGCTGCGTACTATCTGGGATAGCCGCTCTTTATGTTTCCTGATGGATTTACTACTAGGCTTAATCAGTGTCTTGAATCCTAGGGGGGTTCCGTGGGTTGATTTACCGCTTCTGTATTTCCCTACCACATATTGTCGGATATTGAATCCTAGGAAATCAAATCCTGGATTTTCTCCTTCCAGCGTGTGGGATATCCTGGTTTTCTCGGCTTTCAACTCTAGTCCTATTCCCTTTAGCCAGTCGGAAATCACTCCTTTTGCTCGCTCAATCATTGACCGGTCGTCGTGCATTACCACAAAATCATCGGCGTATCTGACTATGGTCATCTTCCTCTTCTCTTCCCTTGTGCGAACTTTCTGCTTGTTGCCTTCCTGTGCCGCTCTGTAAATTCGCTTTTGTAGCTTAAAGACTCGGCGCTCCAGCTCTTGCCAGGGCACCTCCTTCCATTCATACTCTTGTCTTTCGACTGAGTTCCGTGACATGTTCACTACTACTTACAACTTTACAATTGACGAAACTGTGAGGGCGTCAGCTTATCCCATCCATTACAGACGGGCGTTTGCTTCTCCACTCAATCTTTCCCGGTTGTGACCTGCCTTCCGGAGAGCAGATGTTACGCCTGTGGTGGCTACTCCATCTATCGACCGGTGATGGAGAGTACTGCAACCGGTTTACTTCGTTCCTACAGATGATTGGTCGTAACCTTAGATGGATTCCATACGCCGGGTTTGTTGTCAGTGCTTATTGGTCGGTCCAGAATCCGCCAATGACCTGTATCCTTTCCCTTTTGGGCCAGCGTGTTTAGCCTTATTCCGCTGGTTTCATGTAACGACGTTGCAAATCTTCGCATTATGCTCATCATAGCTACTTGCTTAGCGATGACCAGTTTAGGCTGCCAGTCATTACGCCTTTCCTTCCCGCTTCACGGATTGATGCCATCGCTACCGTGGGGAGGGTGCTGTCACTCCTGCACCTGGAGGGGTGGGCTTTCACCACCATCATCTGTAAGTTGTCAGGGCTAATAAACCCTGCCAGCGGTCCCCCTTCTTGACTCGTGTCAAGTTAGTTTATGCTAAACGAATCGCACTCTAGAGATATAATCTAGCGCGGTAATTTCTCTGGTCGAGAAGTTGAACTCAACTTCTCGACAATTGTGAAAAAATCAGGAATTCAAATAACACCCAATCAATTTTTCGGAACGATGTCCCCTGGAAGCACTATTCCTACTACCCAGGGGACATCGCTTGGTGATTGGTATCTTTTGAAATCAGAGATGCAAATGGTCAGGCGATCTACCCATTCGGCCAAGATGCTATGGGGTATATTATGTAGGCAGAAGACGGATAGGTCCGTGGCGATCGCGACTGCAAACCGTCCCCAGTTTTCCTCTAAAGATCTTGCGGTCGGAAGTACGGAGTCCAAAGCAGCCGCTACCGAAACATATATCTCCTATTGCGGTCAGTATGAAATTCAGGATAGCAAGGTGATTCATCATATTGAAGGGATCCTATTTCCCAACTGGGTTGGTGTAGATAGCATCCCCTATTTGCCTATGTATATATTTTGAGCAAATGTCGTACATGTTAAAATAACTCCGAACAGAGAACTCCGAACATAGAACCCGAGAATTGGCAATTTCATGCCAAAGTGAGATGCGCCCCATACTATCCCCTCTTTCACCGATCGTATCGGGCTAGTTATTGATAGTATTTCTATCTCTTTTTTTTGAAATTTTCTTTGATATTTGGCGAGCTTTTTCTTGCTTAAATAAGGTGATTTACTAAACTTATATATTTATAGAAAACCACAGCAAACTATTGTGCTGTGGATGTCTGCTTAATTTTTATTATTTTTTTATCGCACCCGATCGCTTTTATACCTTTCATCGTAGTTTTACTCAATTTTTATAGCGCATTAACCTGAGTAATAACTACTTAATTATTTTCCTGATTTCCGGATATGTTGTAGCTGCCTCTGGTTCTATCTGGACTACTAAGGCGGGGAATTTATTGGCTATGGGAACTTTCTGAAAGTTGTAATGACCAGAAATTAGAGCTAAGGCGATCGTTAGGGCGATCGCATGCAGGGCGGCAGAACTTTTGTCCAATGAGCCAGTCATTTCACCTCAAACATGGATATATCTATTAGACATCTCCAAAATAGAAATTTATGCTATAATAAGATTTGAAAATTTAATTTTGTGACGAGTATTACCTGGACATATTTGCAAGCCAAGCCTAAAGAAGCAAAACGGCTCATCGGTATCAGCTATGAAAACTTAATACAACTTATTGCAATTGCTGTTGGATAAAAATCATAAAGAAAAGGTGGAAGAACACAAAACTAGATTGATACGTAGTGGGGGCGAAACCTAAATTATTAGTAGAAGAGCAAATAAACTTTGATGTGTCAAGGATTAACATTCCAAGTATTAGGTATACTTTTTGGGTGAAAGCTAATGATATTTTTAATTATTGGCAAGATCTTTTCCGCTTTGCCGTTTACTTGAACAAAAAAAATGGAGAAGATGAAGAATATTTATCCAAACACAGAATATGAGTTGATAGTCGATAGCGCAAGCCATATCAAGACCTAAAGACTATGAAGAGCAGAAAAAGTTTTACTCAGGTAAGAAGAAATACTTTGAAAAATCAATGTTTTACCTGGTAGCGAAGCGTGCAGATCTTGTCGATGTTGTATCTGGAGAAAGAGGCCCTGCAAGCGATATAAATCTTGCGAGCGTCGTTTTCGATCCAGATCAAATTTTTGCAGGGGATAAAGCCTATATTGGAGAACCTCAAATAAAAACAACCGAAAAAACAGGAATTAACAGCTAAACAAAAAGAAGAAAATAGAGATTTTTCTTCCCGTTTTCGTTGAACACGTCATAAGATTGGTTTTTCCGGGTTGCCAGCGAGCGATTTCGGTTAAATATTGATAAATATGAATCGGTAATTTCGACAAGTTGTGGGTTGGTTAGATTGCGCGAATTTTAGAAGTATTAGAATCTGTTGATAGCTCTGAAAAACTTGAGATTAACCAGTACCACCTTTGGAGCTCTTTATTAACAGGAAATCTATCAAACCGATTCTGCCGTTTGAGTAACATATGTGAGCATGGGAGGTAGAGCTTAAAACCCAGAGCTGACAAGGGTTTTGTGCGATTCGTTCTCGCCTAACCTGGTCAAACACGGAAAAGCTGGCCTAGGAAACTAGGAACTCTGGTTCTCATGGGGGTTCAATTCCCCTCCCCCAGGCACGGGGGTGACACCGATCCTCGGTGCTGCGGAGTCACATCGCCGTAGTGCTAAGCGAGGACAAATGTAGGATCAACTGGCAGCCCTTACCGGTGACGCCACTAGGAAAGATGCTCATGGTTAGAACAAGCGAACCTATGTATAAACCTCGTGAAGTCAAACCAGCGAAATAAGGCTTTAAGCGCTGGCCCAAAAAGGGAAATGGTAGTTTGTGTTGGTTTTGAAATCTGGTCAACAACGTGCTCAAATAACTCCCGGGGAATAGTAGGAACCTAAAAGCATCGCGCTCCGGAGACTAGGGAACGAAGTAACCTCTTGTGTGCTGTCCCCATTTGGACAAGTTAGATGTAAAACGCAAGCCACGGGGGGAAAGATGGCCCGAAAAGCCAATGCCCAGGGTAACGCCTGTGGATATGCTGACGCGGGTCGGTGAAAGTAGTCCATCTCGGGCAAAAGTACCCTTAACACGCCCCAATGCTCCTCGTAGGGCGGGATTACTGGTAAAACAGACTTGCAAATGGTAATACTAAAGGTTATCTGGCAGCGCCACTTACCAACCAAGAAAGGGGAGAAATTACATGAGATGAGGGGCAACGGGAGTAATCCCTAACTGTTCTAAGGACAAGCCCCAGCGGTGAAAGTCGCAAGTCCGGTTCCGAATGGGAGGGTTGGAAAGCGATTTCCAGCTCGACCCCGACTATTTTTGGAGATGTCTATTATCACATCCCCGTTGCGATCGCTACTGTGACCGTTCCTTCCGCCTTCCGTGATTTTCCTCTCGGCGTCTCCACTCACATCACCGGTTGTTAGCGTTGGATAAAGTTGCGCGGTCCGGTATATCCAGACAAATCAGCGAGTTTGGACAAGGATTGCACGCCGGAATATAATTGGCCGTTGATTTCCCAAGTCGGAAAGCCCGTTATCCCAACGGTCTTGCAGAGTTCTGTCTGGGAAGAAAGCCCATCGGGCGCACATTCTATATAGTTGAGCAGACTCGCGGCTTCCGAACCAAACATCTGTTTCTGCTCGTGGCAGTGGGGACACCAGTAGGCACTATACTTTTTGGCCCTGATGTTTTTCAGATGACGGGCCAGAGCAATTTCTGCTGGTCCGGAAGTGGTAGTAACTATTGGCGGTGCCTTTCGGTCTGTGACTGCGGGATTATTAACGATGGTGGGATTATCAACGTTGGCATAGACCCCTAAGGCCCCCACTAATGTCACAATACCTACTACAACTCCAGTAAACAATAGCTGGCCGATGTCTTCCCAAGGGCGGCCAACCAAGGTCAGGACCAACATGCTCCCAGACAATAAAGCTGAGACAACGCAGTAAGGACAGAAAGCCTCAATCTTGAAGGCCATGATATACATTAGGTAGCTGCTACCCACCGCCATCGCCGTGCCCCCCCCAAACAGCAGCAGCCAAGTCCAGCGTTCCAGGTTGTGCCGTAGTTCCTTGTTTTTGTCTGCATTAACTAGCAGGGGAGCGATCGCCATAATGGCCATGCTGGTGTAGCCTAGAAAGCCAAATAGGGTTAAAGGCTGTCCCAAAACGGTGGCATAGGGACTGGAAAGGACTTCCTTGCAGCCACTGGTAGGGCAGACAGCCGCAGCACTTCCCGTCAGTTCAGCTACCGTGAGCAAGGCAGTTTCTAAGGCTCCTATTATGGCGATCGCCCCGAGTAGCGGACGTGACCGACGATGCATTGGATTTGTAGAACGACTCCGTTTCATAATCCTCTCCTAAAATTGGCGCGATCCCCGGTAGCCTGATAAATTTGCTAGTTTTTCCAGAGATTGCGTGCCCGTGTATAATTTGCCATTGATTTCCCATGCCTCCATCTCAGCTGCTTGGCAGACCTCTGCTGGGCGGGCCCAATGACCATTAGGCGAACATTCTATATAGTCGAGCTGGGCGATCGCCTGTTTGCCAAATGCTTCATTTTCTGCTTATGGCAGTGATGGCACCAATATGCGCCATACATCTTGGCTCCTATTTGCTGGAGATGTTGCGCCAGCGCTATTTTAGCAGGACTTGAAGTTCTCCTAATGGGTTTTCCTCTATATCTCGAAGAGGATGCCACCGCCGGCACCCCAACAGTCCTTTCCCATACTACCGTACCGCAGAGGGCGATCGTTCCAAGGGCGATCGCGCCCATCAATAGCGATATCCACCGGCGATGGCGATTAATCCAGCAAGTGAATGGTCGATCCGGAGCGCAGCGTTCTCCCATGAGTTTAGGAAAGCCCGAGCAAACAAATTTTCCTCAATCATTATAACACAGGCGAAATTCAACTATTCACCACGGCACTCTAGCCTATGCATCTCTATCCATTTTGAACCGCCCGTGATGTCTGTAAACTCTCTCTGGGAGAGACTTACATGCTATATACTGTAGCAGCAGTCCTAACTTATATTATCCTTTTTTGACAAAAGGGTATTAGGCATGATATGAAAAACAGCAGATTAAGTATATCGGGTAGCAGCTCGCTATGAATGTGAATTTACAGACTTCAGATCCAGAGGTGTTTGCGATTATCAATCGAGAAAGCCAGCGTCAAAGAGATAACATTGAATTAATTGCGTCTGCTAACTTTACTAGCTGTGCTGTTCTGGAAGCAACCGGTTCAATCCTGACCAACAAGGTGGCTGAAGGGTATCCCGGACGGCGCTACTTTAGCGGCTGCGAGAATATAGATGAACTGGAAAACTTGGCCATTGAACGAGCAAAACAATTATTTGCAGCTGCCTATGCTAATCTCGAACCATACACCGGTTCCCAGGCAAATCACGCGGTTTACCTTACCGTACTCAAAAGGGGCGATCGCATCTTAGGGATGGATCCTTGTCATGGGGGTCATCCGAGCCATGGTGCGAAATTTACCATGACAGGTGAGCACTATGACTGTCATTTTTATCAAGTAGATCCAGATACCGAGCGTCTAGACTACGATCGCATTGAAGCCAAAGCGAAAGAGATTCGTCCTCAACTGATTATTGCTGGTGCGAGTGCCTATCCCCGCATCATTGATTTCCAACGCTTTCGGGAGATTGCTGATGCAGTCGGCGCGTTTTTATTGGCTGATATGGCCCACATCTGCGGATTAGTTGCCACTGGATTACATCCTTCTCCCATTCCCCACGCTCATTTCGTCACCACTAGCACCCAGAAAACCTTGCGCGGACCGCGCAGTGGTATGATATTGCTGGGCGAACATTCCGCACCAGAATTTGCTCGCAAGATTGACAGATCCGTCTTTCCTGGGGTACAAGGCGCTGTTCACGTCCATGCGATCGCTGCTAAAGCGGTGATGCTAAAAGAAGCCATGTCTGGCAGCTTTGCGGCCTATCAACTTCAAACCCTCGAAAATACCAGGATATTAGCAGAAGATTTGATAGCAAGGGGATTTCACCTGGTTTCTGGCGGTACGGATAACCATCTGATGCTTCTGGATCTACGAGATAAAGGCATCACCGGTAAGGAGGCTGAAGATCGCTTAGCTAGCGTCAGGATTACCGTCAATAAAAACATGCTTCCCTACGATTCCCAGAAGGTTACAGTATGCAGCGGCATCCGGGTAGGAACAGCCGCAATTACAACTAGGGGATTTGGTTCCAAGGAAATGCATTGCATTGCCGATCTGATCGATAAAATGCTGAGCAGCGAACCGACGGTTAGCACCATCACCAAGGTTCGAGAGGAAGTCAGTCGATTGTGCCACCAACATCCTCACATCGATTCGATTTACTCAGAAGAGGGGGCAAAATTTACCCTCGAATCCCAATACCAACTTCAAAGTTAATCCCTTTCCCCAGCTCTTCTTTGCTTTGACTGCACATCGAAAAGATCAGAGATAAGTAGATTCTATGACCACAACAGCCAACTCCGATTTTTCCGGAACGGTACAAGCCACAGAACGCGCCCGAGTACATTACAATAGTGAAAATGCACGGCTGGCGCCGCGCTGTCGCGATCGGAATTTGTATGAAATTGCCATTGGCAGCGACACATTAAATTTAGGCATGTACGAGGACGATCCAGACCGCTCCATTGCAGATGGTATGGCCAAAACCACTGAATGGATGGCAGAACAAGCGGAAAACCTCAATGCAGATTTCCGCGTCCTCGACCTAGGCGCCGGATATGGACCGGCGGCACGACATTTGGCCGGGAAATATGGCTGTCACGTCACCTGTCTCAATATTAGTGAAGAGCAAAATCAGGAAAATGAGCGGCGCAATCGCGAACGGGGTCTTGATAATCTGATTGACATTGTGTTCGGCAATTTTAAGGAAATTCCTTTTGACGATGCCAGTTTCGATCTAGTATGGTCTCAGGATGTCCTGTTTCACACTGACGGACAAGATCGAGTCCTAGAAGAAGCCTATCGGGTACTCAAACCAGGGGGACAGTTACTGTTCATGGATATTCTGCAAGCAGATGATTGTCCAGATGGAGCATTAAAGGATTCACTCGGGCGGGTTAATATTCTTCACGAGCGTATAGGCTCTTTCCATTCCTATACCAGTAAAGCCGAAAGCCTGGGTTTTGAAACCATCAAGGTGATCGACAAATCCTACCAGTTGCTGGTCCATTACGCGAAATTGAGGGATTCTGTAATAGAACATTACGAGGAACTCAGCCAAAAATGTACCCCAGAATTTTTGGAGTCTTCTAAGAATGGCTTATGTCAATGGGTGGAATCGGCTGAGAAAGGTATGTTTAAATGGGGTCTATTTCATTTTCGCCGTCCATAAGTAAGTTTTTGTCGATCGATAGGTAATAGTAGGGTGGGGAATGCCCACCCTACTCCCTGTGGTGTATTTTAAAGTACAGAACATGAATGCTCAAGAAGTTGTCAAAACTAATCAGAACTTGAAATACCAGTACGATAATGACATAGCCGATGTGTTTGAAGAGTACCTCCAGACCGACTATCGGAGGGCCGCAAAGGAGCTATTTGTAGCAGCGGTTGGTGATGTGGAGGGTCAACGGGTACTAGAGCTATCCTGCGGAACCGGCTCCATCGCGCGAGGACTCAAGCAGGCTTATTCGTCAGCGAGCATTGTTGGCAGCGATATCAGCAGTGGAATGATCGCCAAGGCACAGGAAATAGAAGCTGCCGAGCCTTTGGGGATTCAATATCTCGTGGGGGATGCCATGACCCAGGGAGCTGTGGACGGTGGCAACTATGATGTCGTGGTTGCCCACTGCCTGTTTTGTTATGCCAAGGACAAGACAGAACTCCGGAGTATGGTGCAAACTTGTTATGATAACCTCCGTCCAGGGACGTCTGGTTTTAGCGGTTAATAATGATGTATGGACGCGAACAAGCATAAAGCGGCCTTACAGAGCGGGCGTTTCCATCTTTCAGGCTTCAACCAGTGGGCGCGACCCTGCAGACACTCAGGAAGGCGAGCAGTGCGAGTGTAATGTGAAGCTACCAGACGGGCAAATGGAGACATCTTGGCATTATCACTGGGAAGAGCAAACCTGCCTACAGATGCTCTCAAGCGTCGGTTTTTCCCAAGCAAAGCTCGAACCTTTCACTCTGGAACTTGTGCCAGCTTCTCAGAGGTTCGATCCTGGATATACATCCTTTGTTGATTTTCCCTTCTCAACCATTCTTCGTGCGTGGAAACCAGAGTAGTAATCAAGAACAGGACTATTGCCCAACTTCGGGAAAAATGATATAGCAGTTCTCAGATTAGTGTGATATGTTGTAGGAGATTGCTTCGGGGGGTAACTCTAGAAAAGCATAAGTTACTCGCTAGTCTCCCCCCCTCGCAATGACAAATAAACGATTATGCTGTACCACATCAATTTTAAAAATGCTATAACCAACCATCAATTATCAGAAATTGCTTAGAAATACTGTAATGAACGCTCAAGAAATTGTCAAAACTCATCGCAACCACGTCTTTTTTTCCTGGGTACCTCAGAAAAATATCCAAAATCCCATAGTTATGGATCGTGCTGAGGGGGTTTACTTCTGGGATAAAGACGGCAAAAAGTACCTGGATTTTTCCAGCCAGTATGTCAATATGAATATTGGCCACAGTCACCCCAAGGCGATCGCAGCCATAAAAGACCAAGCCGATCGACTCGCGTTCGCCCATCCGGGTACGGCCACAGAAATTCGTGCGGCAACAGCAGCTAAGTTAGCTGAAATTACACCAGGGGATCTGAGCAAGGTTTTCTTTACCCTGAGTGGGGCTGAAGCGATTGAAAATGCCATTAAAATAGCCCGTATGTATACGGGACGGCATAAAATAGTTAGCCGATATCGCAGCTATCATGGCGCTACCCTCGGTGCCGCGATCGCGGGAGGAGACCCCAGACGCTTAGCTCACGAACCTACTATTAGCGGGATAGTTCGGGTTCACGACCCCTATGCCTACCGTTGCCCTTTTGGCTACGCACCGGAAGGAAATCCCCAAGTTTACATCGATCACGTGATTCAAACCATTGAGTTTGAGGGGCCCGAAAACGTGGCGGCGATCCTGATGGAAACTATTACTGGTTTCAACGGCGTTATTATTCCCCCCGATGGTTACTGGCAAGCCCTGCGGGAATATGCTGACCAGCACGGCATCTTGCTGATTTGTGACGAAGTTATAGCAGGATTTGGTCGCACGGGGAAAATGTTTGCGATCGAGCATTATGGAGTGGTTCCCGATATTATGGCGATGGCTAAGGGACTCACCTGCGGGTATATTCCTATGGGTGCGGTGATAGTACGACAGCAAATCGCCGATTATTTTGAAACCAACCCCTTTGTTTGCGGGCTTACCTTTAGCGGTCATCCCATCGGTTGCGCTGTTGCCCTGGCGACAATGGAGGTTTATGAAGAAGAAAATCTGGTGGAAAATAGCCGGCTTATGGGAATACGCATGGCAGAAAAGCTAGAGGAAATGAAGGCCAAGCATCCATCGGTGGGAGATGTCCGCAGTTTAGGACTTTATGGAGTCATAGAATGCGTGAAGAATCGAGAAACACGAGAACCGATGGCCCCTTGGAATGCCAAACCCCACGAAATGGTGGTTATGGGTAAAGTTGCTGCCCGTCTTCGGGAGCTGGGTCTGCACGGTCTCGTGCGCTGGAACTGGGTGTTTATGTCCCCCCCACTTTGCATCAATGAAGAGCAGCTTGAAGAAGGCTTTGCTATAATTGACGATGCTTTGAAAATTGCTGATGCCGCCTACGTTGGTTAATAAGCCCATCACGATATGAAATAGGAGAGTGACCATGCGGATTGGATTTATTGGTCTTGGTAATATGGGCAGTGGGATGGTTGCTAATCTGCTCGCTCGAGGGTTTGATGTTTCAGTGTACGATATCCAACCAGAAAAAGCAGAAGCCTTAATAGCAGCTGGAGCTGTTTGGCGCAATTCTATCCCGGAGGTGACAGAGGATGCTGATGTCATTATGACCAGTCTGCCAGGACCGAAGCAACTGGAATCTGTGATGTTGGGAGATGCTGGAGTTATTGCTCGCGCAAGATCGGGAGCGGTTTGGCTCGATACGGGAACCAATTCAATAGAAATCATGGAAAAGATTTCGACCCTTGCTGGAGAACGAGACATCTCCTCTATTGCTGCGCCTGTTTCAGGGGGGGCAAAGGGGGCTGAAACTGGTACTCTATCCATGTTTGTTGGCGGCGATCGAGAGACCTTTGACAAAATTAAAGGGATATTGGAAGCCATTGGTTCCCAAATTTATCATGTGGGGCCACTTTCCCATGCCATCCTTTCCAAGTTGTTGATCAATTATCTGTGCTTCATTAATACCAAAGCCCTGGGCGAGGTACTGTCCTTGGGCAGAGAAGCAGGAATTGACCCGCAGCAACTGACAAAGATGATTCAAGCGGGTTCGGGGAGTAGCTGGGTGGCAGAAAAATTGCTTCCTTCTATTTTAGAAGGGAATCCAGGACCTGCTTTTACCTTGAACTTAGCTCACAAGGATGCCTGTTTGATTGATGAACTCAATCAAACATTTAAAACATCTTTAGAATTTTCAGAGCGTCTGTCTGAGGTATTACGACAGGCTTGTGCGACCTATGGTGGGGATAAAAGTTTTACTCGGATGATGGACTTGCAGTAGGAAGGAGAAAGCGATGAGTCATGGTAAATTGGTGATGGACCTTTCCCAAGGGATATACAAGCTATCCAAAGTCCAACAAGACAACAGCAAGCTGTTCGTCTATTGGGGCGACGGTCATCGGAGTACCTTTCACTATATTTGGCTAAGGGATAACTGTTATTGCACTCTGTGCGGGAACCCTAGACATGGAGAAAAGCGTTTTCGGATCGTTGATGTTCCCTTAGACATAGAACCACTGTCAGTTCATGTAGATAGTGACAACACACTTAAAATCTCATGGTCACCCGACAACCATAACAGCGTTTATGATGCTCGGTGGTTGCGACAGCACTGCTATTCTGCGACCGAGAGAGAGCATCGCCAGCATCGACCCATTCTTTGGGATAGCAAGATTGTAACTAGCCTGCCGCAGATTGCCTATGAACAAGTCCTCGGTGGAGATGCGGGTCGGTTGCAACTGCTAGAACATCTGAGAAATTATGGGATTTGTTTTGTGCGAAACGTACCTCCTCAAACGGTCGAACTCGAAGGATTCGCCCAGTCATTTGGTCCCTTATTAGAGACTAATTACGGACGTATGTTCGAGATTGTTGTAGACCCAGAGTCAAGCCAGAAAAGTGTTGCAAACTCCCAACTTGACCTCATACTCCACACGGATGATGCCTATCAATATGCACCACCGGGAATTATTTTCTTCCATTGTATAATGGCAAATGACGATGGCAGCGGTCAGTCTACCTTTGTGGATGGCTTTAAAATAGCAGAGGTGCTATGTCAGGAGGATTCGGAGGCGTTCGATATACTCTGTCGTTACGAGGTTCCTTTCCGAAAATATTACAGCGATCGCATTGATATGCAGTTTAGCAGTCCGGTTTTTGGCTTAGATAGTGGTGGTAATTTGAAGGAAGTTCGGATTAGCAATCTATTTCCCGCTCCCTTGGACTTGCCAGAGGAGATTATCGAGCCATTTTATGCCGCATACAGAAAGCTAATGCAGCTGATTACCGATCCAAGATACTGCCTGAAACAAGGTATGCAACCAGGAGACCTGGTGATATTTGATAACCATCGTATCCTGCACGGGCGCACTGCAATCGGGAGGCAAAATCAGCGCCGCCATTTGCGCTACTGTTCGGTAGACTGCGACTATTTCCATAGCTGGCGACGACTTCTTGAGAAGAATCTCAGCTTTCGGGGATAGGTTGCAAATCGGGAATGGCTTGGCGGAGTTTCGAGAAGGACCAGGCATCTTCGCGCAATAGCCGAGCCGTTGACCCTGTAAAGTCAACAAGGGTAGAAGGTTGTTGTTCGGGGTTTGGCCCTCCATCCAGAACCAGTGGAACTCGCTCTCCCAATTGTGCGGCAACTTCAGGGGCTGTTTTCTGAGTCTCCATCCCTGAGATGTTAGCACTGGTTACGGCCAGGGGATCGCCAATCCGACGCACCAATTCCAAACAAAGCTGATGGTTGGGTATTCGGACTGCTACAGTATTCTGACCTGATGTCACAAATGATGGGACAATTTCAGTCTTGCCGAAGATGCCAGACATGGCCCCCGGCCAAATTTTTCGGAGTTCCGAAAGCGTACTTTTGGGAATTTCTTGGGTCACAAGTTGCAGTTGTTCAAAACTAGCTACATAAATTATGAGCGGTTTCTGGGGCGATCGGGATTTAACCTCAAAAATCTTTTTAAAGCCCGATTCCCGAGCTATGCTGGCTCCAATCCCATAAATCGTATCGGTTGGGAATACGACCACATCGCCCTTTTTCAGCAACTCCACTGCCTTGCTTACGGCTGCTTGATTATCAACTGGTAAAATTTCTATCATCTCTTCTCCTTACCTTAATAGAATAGTCAGCCACTGGCTTGGACGATCGATCTTTTCTATGGTTCAGCAGTTTGACTCTGCCGCGCGGCTTCCACAAACTGACTGACTCGGATGGGATCGATCGGTTGGTCGATTTTACCGTGCCGCTTCAGGGAACTGGAAACTATCACCCCGTCTGCTGCTGGCATCAGGGTGGAAATATTTTCCCAGTTCGCCCCACTGCCGATGAACACTGGGGTGCCCTTTGCTGCTGAATATGCTATTTCCAAGTCTGACTGACTCGGAGGGCTGCCAGTTGTCTCGCCAGATATAATCACTCCATCTGCTAAACCCCGCTCGATCGTTTCTTGTACCACTGCGGTCAAAGAAGGTGTACCCAAGGGACTTCCATGCTTGACTAATACATCAGCGAGAATTTTCACGTCACTGCCTAATTCTCGCCGGTAGCGCAGCAGTTGATGGGCTTGCCCCTCAATTAAGCCTTGGTCCGTTGCCATGACGCCAGTGAGGACGTTGACGCGGATGAACGAGGCATTTACACAGGAGGCGATCGCCATGGCGCTGCGAGCATCATTGCGCAGCATGTTGATGCCAATTGGCAGACTCACCAAGTTCATCAGTCGCATCACTATCATAGTCATAGCGCTCACTACCGCCGGATCCACTCTGTCTTTGGTAAAAGGCGCATCAAAAAAGTTCTCTAGGATGATTGCGTCTACCCCACCTGACGCTAATGCTGCCGCCTCTTGCTCTGCCCTAGCTATAACTGCTTTCAGGTCGAAGGACCACCGGGCCGACGTGGGTAGAGGCTGTAAATGTACCACACCAACGATCGGGTGCGCTGTGTTAAAGGTCTGAATCAAATCCATCTTTATGGTATATAGCGATCGAGGCTGATTGGGTCATCAATATTTAACCAGGGCTATCACCCAGCTATCAATATTCTCATAGGTTGTCAGTTGTGGCTTGTCAGTTGTGGCTTGTCAGCACCATCTCCTATAACAGGTGATTATTTATAGCATTTCACACAAATTACGGTAATATGGGAAAATCGCGCTCAACCCTTATGCTGTCTGCAATTTCCCGTACCTCATTAATCTGATATCGGATCGCATCTATCTGAGAAACGCTATATTTAAGTAAAAATACTGAACTCACGATCTGGACATGCTCCCACATAAGCTGTCACGCATTTAAATTGCATAGGTCGAAAAGCGTGCCGAGTCCTTCAGGACAAGAGCAACGGAATACTGTGTTGGACTGAACAACTTACAACTCACAACTCACAACTCACAATTCACAACTAACATTTTATGACATTACTTCTACAAAAGCTGTATTTTTAGCATGTTCTCTAAACTCGACACGTTTTACTCTAACTCTTCCTTTTGTTTCTGCTTGTACGAACTCATCCAGCTTTTGGAAGACCAACTCTGCAAATTTCTCTGCTCCCACTGCCAGCACAACTCTCAGCTGGATCAAACCTATACTTTCTAACTTGTAAAACTCGTCCAGGTGTGGATCGTCTTCTGCAACTATTACTGTATGATCGAACATGTAATCCATCCATTCTTTAGGATTCATCCCGTCTATCTTACACTTCGCTCTTTTCATTCCCCCAAATTCCCATACCCAGTTACATTCATCTAACTCTCCTTCAAACCATACTTTGAAAGATACACCGTAACCATGTAAGTATTTGCAGTGGGTTCCTGACGCTTTCCATTGTCGAAAGCAAGTTGAAAAGCCATCGAACACTTTCGTCGATACATACTTGATAACAGGTTTTTTATTTGTCGAGTTACTTGCCATTATTTCCGGTTGAAAATGTTATCAATATACTTATCACTTGGGTGCGCTCAAAACCAGTTAGTAAAAGAAAGGTAAAGTCATGACTATCTCACCGGTTGATAAGTATTGATTTTCTCCTCTATAACTACTTTTGATCGCATCCCTTTCAAAGCTTCATAGTAACCTCCCTTATGTCATTGCGAGGGGGGCCTATTGAGAGATGCTTGTGCTCCAGGAAGTAACCCCCTGGCCTTCGCAGCAGCAGATTGCTTCGTGTCTCGCAACAAGCTCCGGAGGTTTTCCCGGCAAAGACGTTATAGCTGTTTTCTACTGAATGATGTGCAGCTATCAGCAGTTGGGTAGCTTGCAGATTTTCGGCAGTAGATTTCACCTCTGGCCTTTCAATGGTCGCAGAAGATCGTGCCTCCCATTTGCCGAATCACCGCAGCATGATTGTCTCGGTAGATTTTCTCTTTTTCTCTGAATTTAGCTGTTTCTTACAATGCTTTACTGCCTTGATTTTTGCGAAACCACCCGAGCATTTTGATGCCAGTTGCGATGAGTCCGAGCAATCCCAAGCCGACTAACAAAACATAAATCGGTTTCAACAAACTCCCCAGATAGGATCCTTGATGAATTGTCATGAAAATTTCGGCTTGTTCGCTGGACATACCCAACCAACTTTTGCCAAGGCGGTAGGAAATTTCAGAAAGAGCGCTGACGACTAAAGGGAGGAAAAAAATCGGCGCAAGCAGGCGATGTATTTTGCGCACGTCGATGGCGCTTGGCGGGCGATCGCTGCTGAAGCGGCGAATCATGGTGAAGCCGCTGACTATCATGCCGATGAGTCCCAAACCAAGTAACAGCACGTAAATCGGTTTTATTTGGTCTCCCAAATATTCTCCTTGGTGAATCACCATGAAAATGTCTGCTGTTTCACTGGACATGCCAAACCAGCTTTTGCCAATTCGATAAATTATTCCTGTGAGGGCACTCAGCAACAAAGGAATGAAGATAATTGGCGCAAGTTTTCGGTGAATTTTCCGAAATAATACTCTATTCATTGTCTTTTATTCGTTGGACGAGCGGCAAGAGTGCAATCTCCACAAGTGTGAGCTAAGTCGAACCGCACACTGGGCCTCTGATTGCTAGCTGCTGCGCAGCAGCTGCCCTAACGAGGGTCTGATAGAAAAGCATACCACAGTTACTGCGGAAGGTTTCCCCCCTCGCTCCGGACATCAACAACTCCAAGAAGCGCAAGTAGATCCAATTCAGAAGGATATCAACTAACGCATGACCACACCCTTATCACTTTGATTGTAACATCAGCATTCAGTTTATGTGTTCCAAACCCAAGCGCTTTAGCGCTTACTACAAACCCAAGCGCTTACTACAAACTGAACAGGTCTACACCGAGGATATCGAACCGGAATAGACAAAACCCCGTTGCATATCCAAAGTCACGATCGCCCCATCTCGAATGATATCCGTGGCTTGGGGAACCCCCACCATCACTGGCACTCCCAACCGCATGCCGATCACGGCGGCGTGAGAAGTGAGACTGTCATCCTCAGTGACTATTCCAGAGGCTTTGCGGATCGCATCAATAAAATCAGCACTGGTATATTTGGCCACCAAAATTTCTCCGGGGTGGAAATGGGTCACATCCATGCCGTTGTGAGCTACCCGGGCCCTACCGCTGACTAAACCCTGACCCATGCCAGTCCCCTGAGCGAGAACTGCTGTCACTACTTCAACTTTAATCAAATTGGTCGATCCGGGGACGCCTTGGAGCGCCCCTGCTGTCATTACCACCAAATCTCCTTCCTGGAGCAAATGCTTCTCCTGAGCCACATTTATAGCTGCTTTGAAGGTTTGACTTGTAGAGGGCAAATCGTAAACCAGTAGGGGTTTGACGCCCCAGACTACCTGCAAGCGTCGTGCCACTTCTACATGGGGTGTCACGGCCAGAATTGGCGTCTGGGGTCGGAACTTGGAGACATTTCTGGCCGTACCACCAGTCTTGGTCAAGGTGATAATCGCAGAGGCCTCCAGCTGCGCGGCAATCTGGCTCACCCCTTGAGAGATGGCGTTGGGAATAGACCGCTTGGTATCTGCTTGAGCGTGGCAAGTATTGCTTTCTCGTTCAATTCTGAGCGCAATGCGTGCCATGGTCGCCACGGCTTCTACTGGGTACTTGCCGATGGCTGTTTCATTGGAGAGCATGACGGCGTCTGTGCCATCCAGAATCGCATTGGCCACATCAGAAACTTCCGCTCTGGTGGGTCGAGGGGAGTTTACCATACTGTCTAGCATCTGGGTTGCGGTAATCACGGGGATTCCCAGTTGATTGGCGGTGACAATCAGTCGCTTTTGCAGAATGGGAACGTCCTCAGCTGGCAGTTCCACTCCTAAGTCTCCTCTCGCTACCATCACCCCATCAGATAAGCTCAGAATGGCCTCTATCTGCTCGATCGCTTCGTGCTTTTCTATCTTGACAATTACTGGCACTTGCTTGCCAGCATTGGCGATGATTTCTTTGATTTCCAGCACGTCTTGGGGGTTGCGGACAAAGGAGAGCGCTACCCAATCTACCCCTTGATCTAAGCCAAACAACAAGTCTTTGCGGTCTTTTTCAGTTAGAGCTTTGATTGACAGGTAGACGCCGGGGAAGTTGACCCCTTTGTTATTGGAAAGCTTGCCGCCGACTACCACCTGGCAATGCAGTTGGCGAGCCTGACGGTCTACTTTCTCTACGAGCATTTCTAGTTTACCATCATCTAGGAGAATGGTGGCTCCGGCGGGGACTTCATCTGCTAGGGGTTCGTAGGTGACTGAACTTATCTCTTGGGTGCCAGGGACGCGATCGCTGGTCAGAATGAACCGATCGCCCCTCGATAGGGCGATCGAGCCCGACTCGAACCGTCCCAAGCGAATTTTCGGACCTTGCAGGTCTTGTAAAATGCCCACAGGCTGATTTAGCTCAAAGGACAGTTGCCGAATTAAGCGAATGCTGCGTTGATGGTCTTCATGGGTGCCGTGGGAGAAATTTAACCGCAGGGTTGTGGCACCGGCTTCAATCAGGTTCCGCAATACCTCTGGAGAACTGGTTGCAGGACCAATGGTGGCGACAATTTTTGTCCGACGCTGGGAATGTTCCATGGGTAGGGCCTCTCGGGAGTAAAAAGATACAGGCAAGAGACGATCATATCTTATACCTGGCCTGAGAGCGTCTTTTTCCTGGATGCCGCCGGTTGCACCCAGCCACATTTTCTAGTGAAAGATAAAGAATATGTTAAAAAAGCACTGGTTGTAAATCTATTTGTGGTATAATTACAAATCAGATCGCCTTTCCGAGGGCGATCTCAGGGTTCGATGTCGCCTTTGAGTATAACCGGAGTGAAGACGCGGCCAATTAAGCTAGGGAAAGTGAAGTAGGTTGACAAGTATGATAGAATTGGATATGAAAGATGAACCACAGGGAGTTTGTTATACAACGGCTTTGGAAAAAGTGAGCCAGAGAATTAAGCCTGGAGATGCGATCGCTTTCTCTGGTAAAGGCGTTAATGGCATGGTGATTAGATGGTTCACGGCTAGCCTGTACAGCCAGATCGCCATTGTTATGGATACCGATCGGCATTGTACTACCCAAGGTACCATCGCGCTCGCAGAAGTCTCAAGTTACACGGGTTTACTCGATTTCAGAAATGAAAAATGCAACTCGGGAGTACAAATTCACTATCTGTGGAATTGGATAAACGCTTATCGAGATTGCGGACAAGCCTGGTGGATCCCCTTAGCACAACCATTAAGCGAGTCAGGGGTAAAGAAAATGCAAGATTGGCTGTGGGAAATTCACGATCGACAAGTGTCTTTTGGCTTATGGAAGTCTATTTGAGCCGGGCTGAAAATTAATCGATATTTGGTCAGTACGGATAGCCAATATGCCGCACGCTACGCGAAAAATCGACTTTTTTGTTCGGAACTGGTGACAAAGGCCCTGCAAATTACCGAAGCGATCGATCCTGCGGTTCGGTCTTACCAACAAACACCGCACGAAATCATCAGCTTTCCCTGTTTTCAATCTCCAATTCTCATTGAAATTTAATGTCATTATAATTATGTATCGACGCTTTACGAACCTTAAGGATATCTGGCGCGATCTAGCTTTTTCATGGTTACATCAAAACAATCTGGTTTACGTCACTTGCTGGGAGGATCCGAGACTGGATAGAGTAGCATTGAACCTCCAAGTAGAGGATACCATGCTTGTGATTACTTCAGCCGGTTGTAATGTACTAGAATACGCTCTCGATCAACCGAAAAAAATTTACGCAGTTGATATTAATCCCAAGCAGAATGCGTTGCTAGAACTCAAGATTGCGGCCATTAGAGAACTGGAATTTGAGTCTTTCTTCCAGATGTTCGGTTGTGGTAAGTTAGCAGGGTTTGGTGAAATATATTCCCAAAAACTGCGATCGCACCTCTCTTTATCTTCGAGAGACTATTGGGACAAATATGGCACAAGATTTTTTGCCGGAAACCGCTCCTTTTACTTTCGGGGGACAACCGGTAATTTAGCCCGTGGGATGTCATACTATATCGATCGCATTCTGAAAATTCGACCGAGTTTCGATGCCATTTTAAGGGCCGAGACGATTGAGGAACAAAAGGAAATTTACGATCGCGACCTAGCCCCAGTATTTTGGAAAGACTATATCTCCAGTTTAATGAACAGCGATATAGGACTTTGGATGTTGGGTGTTCTCATACAGCAACGACGGCAAATGGAGCGCTATTTAGAAGGAGATGTCGTCGAGTTTGTACAACAATGCTGCGAAAAAGTTTGTACTCAAATTCCTCTTAAGGATAATTATTTTTGGCGATTAATTATTAATGGATAATCTTCTTTAAATTGCTGTCACAAATACCTAGAAGAAGAGAATTTTAATGCTCTCAAGTCTGGTTTAGTAGATCGCATTTCGATCCATACTAATAGCGTTACAGGCTTTCTGAAAAACTGTCAAGAGCGCATTTCTCGCTTCGTGCTTCTAGACCACATGGATTGGTTGCACGATCGCTACGAGGAATTACAACAAGAATGGCAAGCAATCCTGAATCAATCTCAGAACAAAACTCGCATTCTGTTTCGCAGTGGTGCATTTAAGGTAGAATACATAGATCCAATTGAAGTTATCTACCAAGGTGCATCTCGAAGGGTGGGAGAATTGTTGACGTACCAAACCGAACTTGCTCGAGAATTGCACTCAAAAGATCGAGTTCAAACCTATGGTAGTTTTTACATTGCAGATCTAGAAGTTTAGTCTGTAGGACGGGCAGGACGTCTGTCAGTTGCGTACCAGGTCCACCAGTTATCGGCCTGGTGCGCGGTCATTGGTCATTTATTGGAGAGATGAAAAGATGGCGAGTTTAACAGATATTGCTCGTGATTTGAAAGTCCTTTATCATCTGGTTAAACCGACGGAAGGCGATACCCATCAGGAAAGATTGGAAAACTTTTATCGGGGTCAAGCAACGGGTTACGATCGCTTTCGTCAGCGTTTGCTTTCTGGACGAGAACAACTCTATCGATCGCTAACTGAATACGATGGCAAACAGTGGGTAGATCTGGGCGGCGGTACGGGGGTAAATTTTGAAGCTATAGGCGATCGCCTATCCCAGTTTGGTAAAATATATATCGTGGATTTATGTCCTTCCTTGTTAGAAGTGGCCCGAGAGCGAAAGGCAGATCGGGGTTGGACAAACGTAGAAGTCATAGAAGCAGATGTGACTCAATTCTTACCTCCAGAAGGGGCTGCTGATATCGTCACTTTTTCTTATTCCTTAACGATGATTCCTGACTGGTTTGCTGCCATAGAACAAGCTTACAAAATTATTAAGCCCGGAGGAATTGTTGGGGTTGTAGATTTTTACGTTTCTCGCAAGCATCCTCCCGATGGATGGCAAAAAAATTCTTTCTTTGATCGCACATTTTGGCCAATTTTGTTTGCAAGTGACAATGTTTTTCTCTCTCCCGATCGCGTTCATTTTCTACATCACTACTTTCAACCTATCTCTTTTACGGAAAATATGGCCAGAATTCCTTTCCTACCTGGACTTAAAGTTCCCTATTATACCTTTATCGGACAAAAATGATGAGATAAGTTGTTAGAGGGCAGTAGTTAGTGGTCAGTAGTTAGTAGGTTGGGATGTAATTATCTGTGTTAAGCTATATTATCGTCGAATATATTCCCAGCATGCTGGGATGATTGTCTTCCCTCTGTCCCCCCCTCGTTCCCACGGCTCTGCCTGGGAACGTGCGAGTAGCGCGCTGCGTCTCCTATGAAGTGTTTCTAGGGGTAGGGAGACGCAGCACCGAGGGACACAGCCCGAATATATGGGTAGATAATTTAATTTTAATTTAACCTGTTTTTAAAAAAACGAGATGACAGGTGATAATAACAGATAAGGTAAAAGAAATAATTAGAGATATGGGATATACGACCGAGTTTGACGGGTCCTTTAAGTTAGACCAGCGACTATTTGACAGTCAAGTTCTCTACCTCCTAGAGTTTTCTCGAACTAGACGAGTCAAGCGAGATGCAGCAGTATTGGAAAATGCCCCAGACCCCAGCAGAATAGCTGTAGGTCTGCCCCTAGGTGAGGAGGGTTGCTATTTTGTGAATCAAAAGTGGGATAAAGAAAGGGGTGAAATTTCGATAGTTGACTACAACAGACCGCCAGTAGGACAACCAGGGTTATGGTGTCAGTGGGTGCCGACGGCGGATGGTGGGGGAATTGAGTGGGATGGCGGCGAGAAGTTCTATCGCTATATCGAATGGCTGCAATATCTGATTGATAATTTTATTGGATCTTGGGGCTATCACCTGAATGGAGAGGTAACCTGGAAAGGAGAAGATCCAAAGGATACAGGTCGCATTACTGTTGAAGCTAATTTGATTGTATCGCCAGCAGGATCGAAACAGAAGCTGCATGAAGCTGTTTCGCCAGTTCTGGTGCCCGCAGATGTTTGCCTTGGTCTATTAGCTGTACAAGAGGCAGGTATCGATCTGTGGAATTGGCACGGTGTGGTGGAAAAAGCTGAGGAACTGGGCTATGGGGCAACGGCGGCATGGGTTAAGGATAATTTAACAACTTCTTATCTAGCAGGTGTGGAACGGGGAGGCTTTGCATCAGATGAAAAGGCGTAATTTGCTTTGGTACTCGCTGTTATTTGATACTGTGGGGTAATAGACTGGGGCTTCGCCCCCCAGAGACCCCAAACCACCATGAATAGAGACTTTCTCCCCTCTCCCCTCTCCCTGCTCCCTGCTCCCTGCGCCAAATCTGGTAATTCGCCCACAGTATCGCAGGTCCATCAGAATATGTGGCGATCCGGGCTGAAACGAATGCATCTGGCATTATTGCTATCACCCGCCTCGACTACCGTTCAGTTATTGCTGTCCCTGGCAACAGCAGCATCAAGTCCTAGCAGAATTGTCAGGCAAAACGACCGGGCAAAACGACCGCAATGTCGGACGTGGGATCGACCAGTGGTCATCTCGATCCCAACAAGCTGCTGATGGAGGCGGGATTAAATCCCAAGCATGACCTCAAAGTCATGATGTTGGAAGATTAGGGCAGTTGGGCGGCCTTGAAACAAGAGTCTGTTGATGCTTGGGGAGGTTCTACGATAGAATACGAAAAATTCTTCCGCGATGACGGCTTTTCGGAAACAGTATTTCCGCTGATTGCCAAGGGACCGCTCCTGCCCAGCGATGTGTTTATTGGTAGCAGTCAGCTAGGTTCTGAAGCAGTCACAGAGATGCGATCGCGTATTTCGATGTCTCTCGGTCCCTCCATGTCTCCCGGTCCCTCCATGTCTCGCGAAGGCCGCGCTAGTCGCACTACCCGAGAGACATCGCTGTCAAATCAGCAGAAACTGATTAAGCCCTGGTGGTAAGAATTAGCGATAATGATCCGGGAATTACAGAAGAGATTATATCCAAGCTGTTCGAGCCGTTTTGGACGACGAAAGAGGTAGGAAATGGAACAGGGATGGGACTTGCTATCGCTTATCAGATTATGGAAAAGCATCAGGGAAAAATTGAGGTAAGTTCCGAACCGGGAAAAGGCGCTTCCTTCGTGATCGTTATTCCTATTCACTCCCAGGCTTGAGAGGAGATCGCCAGTTAAGGCCGCAGCAGCAAGGCTCAAAAATTGTCAGAGGGAAGGTAATGTGATATAGTAATTTGAGGAACATGGCAAATTAATCAAGGAGTTTCATGAGACGCAGAGCTTGGCTGTACGTCCTACTTTTTTTGTCCGTCCCGGCGGTGGCCATTGCTGAAGATCAGGCGGCGGGTCGGGGTTTCATGGCCAGCATTGATGCAATATTTTCCCAAATAGTGGCTGCCATATTCAGCGTGCTATTCTTTAGCATCGGGGGTTTCCCCCTGATCGTGCTGTGGCTGATCGGCGGTGGGGTATTCTTCACGATCAGAATGAATTTTATCAATCTGAGGGGGTTTAGACATGCTATAGATGTGGTGATGGGGAAATACGATGACCCAGAAGAGACCGGAGAAGTATCCCATTTTCAAGCCCTAGCCACAGCACTCTCAGCTACGGTAGGACTGGGGAACATTGCCGGAGTGGCGATCGCGGTGAGTGTGGGCGGACCGGGTGCGATATTCTGGATGAGCCTGGGGGGTCTGTTGGGAATGACCAGTAAATTTGTAGAATGTACCCTGGGACAGAAATATCGGATTGTTAAGTCAGACGGGACGATCGCTGGCGGACCGATGTATTATCTGTCAAGAGGCTTGGCTAGTATGGGACAGGAGAGTCTGGGCAAGGTTTTAGCGATTCTGTTCTCGGTCTTTTGCCTGGGTGGGGCATTTGGTGGCGCGAATATGTTTCAGGCTAACCAGTCCTACGGTGCAGTTGCTACTGTATTGCCTTTCTTACCTAAGTGGCTGTATGGTTTGATTCTCCTGACTTTAGTGGGACTGGTAATTATTGGTGGCATCAGACGCATTGCTCAGGTAGCAGGTACGATCGTTCCTGTCATGTGTGGATTGTATGTTTTAATGTCTATCTTCATTCTGCTGATGAATTTTACCGCTATTCCCGGGGCGATCGGCACCATTATCTCGGAGGCATTTGTGCCCCAGGCAATAGCAGGTGGTATGATTGGTACGATCGTCCAGGGATTCAGGCGATCTGCTTTTTCCAATGAGGCAGGTATAGGATCGGCGGCGATCGCCCACTCGGCGGCCAAGACTTCTGAACCCGTTCGGGAAGGCATTGTCGCCCTGCTAGAACCCTTTATCGATACGGTAGTTGTCTGCAACATGACCGCCTTGGTAATTGTGATTACAGGTGCCTACAATAATCCTGCGTTTTCCGATATCAGGAACCGGGGTGCAGGTGCAGAACTGACTGCAGCTGCTTTTGGAACAGTAATGGCATGGTTTGCTATACTGGTGGCGATCGCTGTCTTCTTGTTTGCCTTCTCCACGATGATTTCCTGGAGTTACTACGGCGAACGTTGCTGGGAATATCTGTTTGGTGCTGGCAGCTTAATGCTCTACAAGGTATTATTCTTGATAGCTATCTTCATTGGCTCGGTAACCAAACCAACGACGGTAATAGACTTCAGCGATGCCATGCTCCTAGCGATGGCATTTCCCAATTTGCTGGGTGCCTACTTCCTATCTGGTCAAGTGGTAGCAGACCTCAAAGACTATATGCGTCGCCTGAATTCTGGAGAGATGACGTCAGTTTAGGAAAATGGCGAATGGCCAATAGCGAATGGAAAATGGAAAATGGAAAATGGCGAATAGACATGAATAAATAATCAACTTGATTTAGTGGTTAGTGGATAACTGACAACTAACCACTAACCACTGACAACTAACAACTGACAAAAATTCACAATATGAGTTTGTTTACTAAAGGCAGGGTGCTTGTCCCGATTGATTTCTCGGAAGCATCTTTTAATGCGGTGGCGGAAACCAGAGGATTTGTAACAGATGCCTCTCATTTGTACATCCTCCATGTATTAACCCCTCTCCACCAAGGGGAACCCGGGGTAATGTGGCAAACTGTGAATAATGAGACGCGCAAACAGCATGTAGAACAGGAATTTTATCGGCGATGCCAAGGACCAGAATATCAGGGAGTTCATTTTAGCGTCCTGGTGGGAATCCCCAGTGAGAAAATTATTGACTATGCCAATACAAACGACATTAATCTGATTGTTATCCCCTCCCACGGACGCACGGGTATCAGTCGATTTCTTTTGGGGTCTGTGGCGGAACGGGTGGTAAGATTTGCCCATTGCCCGGTGCTGGTATTGCGACGCTCGGACTAATCGAGTTAAACAATATGATATTAGACTTTTTGCCCATCACTGCCAAGGCGGCGGGAAACATTAAGGGTTTGTTAGACAGGGTAGATGCTTTGGTTTCCCAAGTTTTGGAAGTGGTAAATGATGCTATATTTTTTAGCATCGGCGGCATGCCTATTGCAACTTGACTGCCTTAGTAATCATCCTTACTGAAGTCTATGATAATCCTGAGTTTGCTAGCTCTCAACTCGCCTCCGCTACCTTTGGAGAAGGGATCGCCTGGTTTCCTTATTTATTGGCGATCGCACTTTTTTATTCTCCTTTTCCACGCTGATTTCTGTAGCTTACTACGGTCAGGTTTCCTGGGAATATCTCTTCAGTTCCAGAGGTACAATTATTTTTAAGGTCTTGTTCTTGGTAGCGGTCTGGTTGGGGTCTATCGCTTCTCCCCAGGTAGTGCTTCAATTCGGCGATGCTATTTTATTCGCAAAGGATTTCCCCAACCTGTTGGGTATTTTCTTCCTTTCCAACCAAGTCGCTGTAGACCTAGAAGATTATCTTCACCGCCTCCAGACTGGTCAGATGCATCATTCTCCCTGATGACGTGGCCTCAGCCATAGGAACCGTCGCAGTTGCCCCTGTATTTTTTTGAGTTTTTTAGATTATAATTAAAGTAGAAGGAAAAATTAATCCAGACAAATAAAGTCCATCCCGAAACGGAGGGCCACAGCCATGAAGGAGACAATCGGTGGGAACCTGACTCGCTACCGCAAAGGTTTAGGCTTATCCCAGAAAGCCTTAGCCGAGAAGGTTGGGGTCACTATTGAAAGTATCAAAAAGTATGAAGACGCCAAAACTCTACCAGACAGTAAAACCTTGTCTAATCTTGCTCGTGCGTTGAACGTAACCTTAGATAATTTGCTGCGTTCCCAAAGCTTTGGGGATGCAACATCCTCATCGATGGAACTGCCTGATTTTCGTTTTCGCGTTCATGGCAGTTTTAAGGAAAACCCTCAATTTACCGCCAGAGTTTGGCGAATGCTAGAAACTTACAACGCTATAGAAGCCGCAGTTGGAGTTCCTCCTTTTGCCCCAGAAACTCTCTCGTGCGATCGCCTCGAAGGCAAGGAAAAATTAATTCAAGCTACGGCTACTCGGTTTCGCGGTAGTTTGGGATTGGGTGATGTTGCAGTTACTAACCTATTTCAGGCGGTGGAAAAACTAGGATTAAAAGTTTTGCGCCAACCGCTCGAGATTCCCGGTTTTTTTGGAATTAGTGCTTGCAGCTTTGTTCGCGGTGCGTTTGTTCTCGTCAACACCCACGAAATTACTATCGAACGCCAGTTGTTTACCCTCGCCCACGAACTCGGATATTTGATATTTCATCGAGACGAGTATGGAGGTCACCTCATAGAAAAGGGAAGTAAAGAAGCAGAAAAAGCAAGGGAGAAAGTAGCAAATTACTTTGCCAGTCATCTGCTGGTTCCCCAAACTGAATTAGATCGCGTCTATCAGTACGATCGCAATATCCTTCAACTCAAGCAGCACTTTCGCGTCAGTTACCAGGTCATTTTAACTCGTCTGGCAGAAATGGGAGCGATCGACTATCAACAAGAAATTAATAAAATTCGCGCTATTTACAAAAATCGGCATGATTCGCCCCTGAAAAATTCAATGGAGTTACCGCCAGCACTTAAAGCCGAAGACTTTCCCGAAAATCAACGCTATCGACAGCTGATCTGGCAAGTTCTTGATAAAGGTAAAATTTCTGAACTGAAAGCGGCAGAACTACTCAACCTCACGGTGGAAGAACTGCGAATACGTCGTCAAGAAGCAGAGGTCTATGCAATCTCTTAATGGAACTATTCTCGACACCACCGCCATTATCGACTTTCGCTGGCTGAACGAGTGGGAGTGGTTAAAACAAAATTACAGTCCTCTGTATATCGCCCAAGAAGTTTTGGACTCGGACAATCTAGAACTGCCTACCCGCCAAGCAGCCAGCGAACATCTAATGCCCCTAACTCTTGACAGTGAGGAAATGTTTGTCAGTTTTCTGGAGTTTGGCACTCAAGCGCCTTTACTTAGCGAAGCCGATCGCTCTACCCTCGCCCTTGCCGGCCATCGTTTATTATTATGTGCTAGCGATGACGGGTTAGTTATTGAAACTTGTGAGAAATACGGTATTACCTACACTCGAATGTTACGGTTATTGACAGAGATGGTGCAGACTGAGCATAAAACTGTCGCAAAAGTTAAAGCGATGGTGCAGATTTTAATTCGTGATCGCGCCAAACGAATTTCTCCAGCAGTTTTGGCAAGTTGGGAACGCAGTTTAGAATAGGATATGGGGTAACTTAAAACCGACAGAGCAAAATTTATACTCTTTTGTTAATTGCTTCCTGCAATAAATTTGTAGAAACCAGATATGTACTTTTCCAGGAGCAATTGGCAATGCTATACTGCCAACGGTCAGGAACTGAGCTTTTTTTGAGCCGTGAAAGAATGTCATTGCGAGGGGGGGATAATTGAGAGATACTTGCGCTCTTTGAGATACTCCCCCTCGTTAGCACGCTTCGGGGGACTTCCTGCCAAGCAACTGCCATGTTATCAAAACTCCATTCCTGCTGTGCTGGCCCGGCCAACATCACCGGCTGTGATAATCTCTGACAGGAGGCGATCGACAGTAACCCTGGTAAAATTAACAGCAATGAGTACAGCTTAATTTTCTGTTTTAACAAGGATACGATCGTCATCTTTTTCCTTAATTTTACCCAGTAAATGTCCTCCAACTATGCCCAGGCAACTAATGCAAGAACATTGAATTTTAACTGGTAATACAACCTACCGTACTCAATCTTAGTTGTCCAAGGGCGGGCGATCGCCTTTAATTAAATCGAAAGGGGGGCGCCGATCGCTCCAGGCCCACCAAGCACAGCCGCACTGACAGTGGTAAAATTCCTGGAACTTGCGGCGATGTCCTTCTGTGTAGACAGGCGATCGCCGATTTAGCCAGACCCCCTGGGCATCCATAGAACTAGATCCACACCTGGGACAGCAGAAGTGCAGGGCGTGAATTGCTGATTTAGTCCATTCTGGCGAGTTGACATCGAATGCTTCCATAATTATTCTGTTCTCAGGATTCCGATCTGATTGCGATTTTTATTGCTGGCTGTTTAATCTTCTCATTGGTGGCCGCCACCGTCTAGTTGGAGGTAAAAGATATGAACTTGACATTAAACTTGATTTCGTTTATAGGCATTTTTGGCTTATGTCTGGTGGCTTGGCTGGGTTCTGAGAATCGCCGCATTATCCCCTGGAAGACGATCGTTGCTGGCATTGGCCTGCAACTGGCGATCGGGCTGTTGCTATTCCAGGTGCCCGGAACCCGCCAATTCATTGTACTATTAAACGATATCCTCAATCCTCTGATTGATGCTTCTGAGGCCGGGGCTAGGTTTATCTTCGGTCCGGGATTTGTCGGAGAACCGGCATCGACTCCTGGACCGGGACCGGCGGCCCGCTGGATCGCCAGGACTATTACTTCGCCTTACGCGCCAGTACCGGGCGATCGCCTGGGTCTGGATAACCTCAACTTAGGATATATCTTTGCCTTTCGGGCCCTGCCCCAAGTGGTGTTCTTTTCGGCTATTGTAGCGATGCTATACAGGATGAATGCCATCCAACCCATTGTCCGGGTCTTTGCCAAGCTATTTCGCCGGGTGATGAATCTCAGCGGTGCCGAGTCCCTCTCCGGTGCTGTTAATATTTTTGTGGGCATAGAATCGGCGATCGCAGTCAAGCCGTTTCTATTGGATATGACTCGCAGCGAACTCTGTGCCATCTTAACATGCTGCTTTGGTTCCATTGCTTCCACTATCCTGGGACTCTATGCCAGTCTGCTGCGACCTACCTTTCCTGGTATAGTCGGTCATTTGATGTCTGCTTCTATCCTCACCATTCCCGCCTGCTTCGCGATCGCTAAAATTATCGTACCAGAGACTGAGGTGCCGAAAACCTTGGGCGGGGTGCCCAAAGAGGAAGAAGACCCCAAGATCGGCAAACCCAGTTACATGGATAGTCTCATTATGGGGAGTGGGGACGGAGTCAAAATGGCAGTGGGGATCGCTGCCATCCTGATCGCTATTCTGGGTTTAGTAGCCCTGCTGAATTCCTTTTTTGCCTTTCTCGCTACCCGGCCCGCGATCGGACCAGTCTTTGCCGTAGTAACTTTAGATAATATCTTTGGGGCCCTGTTCTTTCCCTTGACTTTCCTCACTGGTGTCTCCCTGAATTTATCGGAACTCTGGCAATGTTCGGTGCTGATCGGGCGGCGGGTGCTGCAAACGGAAATTCCCTCGTTTATCGCCCTCAATCAACTTTCCGCAGGGGGCGCTTTGAGCGATCGGGCCTTGTTAATAGTCAGCTACGTTCTCTGCGGTTTTGCTCATGTCGGATCCTTGGGGATATTCGTGGGTGGTTTGACCAGTTTGATGCCTCAACGCCAGCAAGACATTAGTTCCGTAGCCTGGAAAGCCCTCTGGGCCGCTACCTTAGCCACCTTGATGACAGGTTGTATTGCTGGGGTATTTTATTTCGGTGACTCGGCTGCCATTTTAGGTAAATAAATATGAAACGTAATCGCTTTTGGCTAGTTGGTTTAATGCTTCTGACCGCCCTGGTTCTGATTATCTGGTCGCCCTTTTCCCAGCCCCTCACCCCCACCCTCAAGGGTGGGGCTACAAGGACGAAGCCCGCCTGCGCGGGCTTTCTCGGGGAAACATTTTGCGACAATAAAATACTCCCAGCAGCATTGGCGACAACGCCGACTGAATCTTTTTCTCTGGGGGGAACTTATCAAGACCCTGCCGGACGGTTTCAAGTAGGAATTCTGGAGGGATATCAGGTCAGTGCGGTTGGTGTTTCTCCTTTATTTTCATCTCCTGATGGGAATTTGGCCTATACTGTGGTGGTGCGATCGCGCAGCAGTAGCAGACCTTTGACTGTTGCTACTCTGGCGCAAATCGCGATCGATACCTTCCAACGGGGCGAGGGATTTATCCCCGATCGGTTTCGACCTTTGGGGTCGGGAAGGGTGCAAGTTCCTTGGACTGGTAGTTTAACTATAGGGGGCAATACTCAGCCAATGAATGGGATTATTTTCGTCAGTCAGCCACAACAGGATATACTCATGCTGTTGATTTCGGCAACTCAAACAGGGCGCGATCGGGTTAATACTGCTGTTGCTACCCTTGCTGACACTTTTAAACCTAGAGAGTCCCGTTCGTAGTAAGCACTAAAGTGCTGACGGGGTTAGTAGTAAGCACTAAAGTGCTTACGAGGTTAGTAGTAAGCACTAAAGTGCTTACGGGGCGCGAAAGCGGCTCCAGTTTTCGCCAGAAAACGCTGCCATAATTGTCGGTGACAGAAATATTTTCGTAAGCTCTAGCCTCAATATATTGACCGAGTTTAGTTTATACCATTGGGAGCATCCCAGAGAAGCATCTGTATTATAATTTGAGCCAATCTAGTAATAGATGGGCGTTAAAATCACCGCGTAGCGTCGCGAGGTACGAAGGGATCTGAACCGCGTAGCGTTGCGAGGTACGAAGAAATCTAGAACTACTCCCGGAGAACTACGAACCCGAGAATTTGTGCTTTTATGTGTGCTTTTATGCTTTAGTGAGAGGGTGTGGTCAAAACCCGTTGTTACTCGGCGGAGCCGCCCTAAAGGGCCCGGCTACAGGAACAAAGCCCGCCTGCGCGGCTATATTACATGCATCGCGTCTCGGCACCTGGCTATCAACTACTTGTGACCGTACCCTTAGTAAGATGCGCCCTATACCATTGTCCTATTCTAACGAATCTAAGTAACTTGTCAGCTGTCTTTGATAAATTGGATAATTGCAAGGCTATCTTGATGGCGGTATGTACTTGAACCGAATCGATTTCTTCATAAAGATGAACCAGTCTATTACGTAAAGTTCCCGAACGTGCTAATACTTCTGCTAACTCTGGTGTAATAATTCCGCATTTACCCAGATATATACTACAAACGGTCATCAACTGCGTTTTTAGGGTAGTAGTAATGTCATTGCGAGGGGGGGAATAATTGAGAGATCCTTGTGTCACACCCGGTAGATTTAGGCGGAACTTTAGGAAAATTTAGTCGGAGGACCGTGAATTTCTCCCGCTACGCGATCAACAGGTTTTGACCACACCCCTCTTTAAGGCCCTCGAAAAGCATCAAATATACCAGCTTCTTTTTCATATAATAGGATACTATCACGAGGGACAAAACGAGTCATCAGTGCGGGGTCTCCCGACCAGGAGATACCGCGCTGGTGGGCACCGCCCACCCTACTAGCTACATTTAGTCTACTACAGAAATTAGATCGCAGGGTTGACACAGTCAGGGAATTTATGTTATAGTATGGGCATCATCAAGAAAAGAGTGAGGACAGCATGGCATCGCGACTCTGGAGGTTCTTAAACACGGACATTCGAGAATTGTTCTCCGCCGAAACCATCACCGATTTTTCCGGAACGGTGGGGACGGAAGCAGCAGGGGCAGTCTTAGAATTGGCCAATACCCTGCAAGAAGAAGGTCCTAATGTCCAACAATTAGCGCTATTAGTGGGGAAGATTTCTACCTTACTGGATGTTTTGAACTCGCCCTTAGGGGAAATTGTCGGGGCGGGACTGCCTTTTGTCTCGATGGCGGCGAAACTGCTAGGGTTTTACCTGGAAAAAACTCAAAAGCCGCCCACGCTAGAACAATGCGTCGCCCTTGTCAGTCAAGCAGCTTATCTGGAAAGCTTGAAGGGATTTCTTAAAGATGAGGATCTGTTAAGTCGCATCGGCCAAACTCCGGTTTCCGCATCCGTAAAACAAAAAATTAAACAGTTATCCGAGTTGGAACTGGATGAGGATGACGCTAGGAAAGCAGTGGTTTGCTTCCATGACTGTAAATTGGCAGAAGCATTTGGTCAAGTGCTGTTCGCACGATTGCAAGATGCAGGACTAGAACCGGCAGAAGCTGAGATTTTAACGGCGCGAGTAGCTGGGAATACTTATCGCTATATGATGTCAGCTTGGGCCGAGTCGGGGGAAGCTGTCCCACATCTCGGAAGGACAGCAGCAGTGGTTGGGAAAATGGGAAGCGATTTTCGGTAGGGAGAAAAGGGAAGCATTTGAGGCATTTTTGCAAGACAGGTGCTGTCCGGAACGGGTGCAGGAAAAATGTGGCCAGGAACCGCTATTGTTGTATCTGTTGGCAGCAATGCACCGAGATGGGGAGTTGCAAGTAGATGATTTTGATGGTGCCAGCAGTACGGGCGCGAAAATCTTGATTTACGAGCAGTTTTTGGATTGGGTGCTGACAAAGCAGCGTCCGGAATGGCTGCAACGGGAGTTAACCGAACAGGAAATAGAAGATTGGCGGCGCATTCTTTCGGAAGCAGGGTTGTGCGTGGTGCAGTCAGGATGGGAGTTTGCTTCTGTAAAGGAGATCGAGTCCCGTCTGAAACAGGATGAAGGGGCGAAGGCGTTACTGGAAGAGGCGCAAAAAGGCATTGGCGACGATCCTTTGCGAAATGCATTGGTAGCTTTTTATATTCAGAAAGGCAGTCAAGAAGGTTCGGTGCAGTTCACCCACAAGAGTTTTGGCGAGTTTTTATGTGCAGATCGCCTCAAGGAAAGTATACTTGACTGGACAGAACGGAGTCGGAGACGTAAAAAGTTTAATATCCAAGAGGAACAACTGCATTGGGAAATATACGACTTGCTGGGATACGGGGCCCTGACGCCAGAAATTGTGGAATATCTGATGGGGTTGCTGACTGCTAGCGAGTATTTTTGCCCTGTGGAGTTGTTTGAGCGGTTGAAGGATTTCTATTTCCGCTGGTGTGAAGGGGAATTTATAGACGCGCCGCCAGAAAACCTACCTCAGGAAAAGATGCGGCAACTGCGCGAGCAAGGAATTCAGCTCGGTTTGCTACAGGTGGACGTATATGCTGGACTGAACGCGATGATTCTCTTATTGGAGTTGCACCGCTATGCTCAGAAGAGGAGTAATCTGAAAGATAAGATTGTTTTCTATCCTTGTGGGGAACCAAACCCTGAAGGCGAACTTGACGATCCAACGCTGTTTTTACGCATTATCGGTTATAGCTGTTGTATTGGCAATTGGGGTTTTTGCTACACCGTTGGGCAATTCCTCAGTGGCGCAAATCTTAAGAAAGCAGACTTCAGTGACGCAAACCTCAGTGACGCAAACCTCAGTGACGCAGACCTCAATGAGGCAAACCTCAGTGGCGCAAACCTCATAGAGGCTGACCTCAGTGGCGCAAACCTCATAGAGGCTGACCTCAGTGGCGCAAACCTCTATAAGGCTGACCTCAGTGACGCAGACCTCATTGATGCAAACCTCATAGAGGTAAGCCTCGGTGACGCAGACCTCAGCCGCGCAAACCTCAGTGACGCAAACCTCATTTGCGCAAACCTCTATGAGGCTGACCTCAGTGACGCAGACCTCACTGATGCAAACCTCATCGAGGCTTACCTCGATGACGCAGACCTCAGCCGCGCAAACCTCAGTGACGCAAACCTCATTAGCGCAAACCTCGGTGGCGCAAACCTCAGCGACGCAAATCTTAAGAAAGCAGACCTTCGTTGCGCAAACCTCATTAGCGCAAACCTCAGTAGCACAGACCTCAGCGACGCAAAACTTGAGGAAGCAAACCTCAGGAGTGCAGTGCGATTCGTTCTAGTCTAACGTGGGCAACTACGGAACGCTAGGCCAGGTCCAAACTGGTAACTCTGGTATTCATGGGGGTTAGATTCCCTCTCTCCAAGTGTGGGAGTAACACCGGTCCTTAGTGCTGCTGAGTCACATCACGGTGGTGCGGAGCAAGGACTTAAATGTAGGATAGCTAGCAGCCTAAGCTAGTGACGCCGCTAGGAAAGATGCTAATGGCTAGAACAAGCGAACCTGTGTACGCCTCGTTATCTAGAACCAGCGAAATAAGGCTTAAAGCGCTGGCCCAAAAGGGAAATGGTAGTTTGTGCTGGTTCTTGCACTTGGCCAGTATCGCACTCTAAGAACTCCCGGGGTATAGCAGGGGCCTAAAAGCATCGTGAAATGATACTAGGGAACGAAGTAACTTCTCGTGTGCTGTCTAGATTGGACAAGTTAGATGTAAAGCGCAAGCCGCGAGGGGAGAGATAGCCCGAGAAGCTAATGCCTAGGGTAACGCCTATGGATATGATGGGGTGTTCCTCATCCAGCTGACGCGGGTTGGTTAAAGTAGGAAATCTTGGGTAAGAGTATCTCTAAGACGCCGGAGGCCTCTCGAAGGTTGGATGACTGGTAAAACAGACTTGGAAATGGTAATACTAAAGGTTATCTGGCAGCGCCGCTTACCAACCAGGAAAGGAGTGAAATCGCATGAGATGAGGGACAAGTGGAGCAATCCGTAGTAATCCTAGTAGTGACAATGCCCTACTTGCCAGTAGCCGGATGCGGTGAAAGTCGCACGTCCGGTTCCGAATGGGAGGGTTAGGGGGTGACCCCTAGCTCGACCCCGACTAACCTCAGAAGAGCAAAACTCAGTGGCGCAAACCTCAGGAGTGCAAACCTCTATAAGGCAAACCTCAGTGGCGCGAAGCTCATTGGCGCAGACCTCAGTGGCGCAAACCTCATTGGTGCAGACCTCATTGGTGCAGACCTCAGGAGAGCAAAACTCAGTGATAACGCTTTTCGCGATTTCCGATGGGATACCGATACGAACTGGAAGCATGTTCGCGGGTTGGAGACAGCGGTTAACCTGCCCGAAGCCTTGAGGCGACAGTTGGGACTGTAGACAGTACCAGCAAGTCAGTCTCATAGCCCGCCGTGGGTTATTTCCCACGGCTAATAGCTCAAGTCCACTAAAGTGGACTAAACATTTTCTCAACAAGGTTTTCAGTCGGTTTTCAACCGACTTTAGCCTCGTTACCTGGCTGCGCCAGGTAACGCGGGGGTTTGAACCCCCTGGGGGTCATCAGCCTAATCGAGAATGATGCATGAACTCACGTTATCATAAATGGAGGTAATAGCTCCGACTCTTAAGTAGGAGGCAAATATGCCCAATCAAAGCAACAAGGAAACGGGAAAAGTTTTCACCAGTTTGACGCTCATTAATCGCGCCGACCAAATTCGGGCAGAAGATGGCAATATTTCACCAGACAAAATCCGGTCGATAACTCTCAATAATGTCTTGGTAGACACGGGAGCAACTACCTTGTGCTTGCCACAGGACGCGATCGCCCAATTAGGACTGAAACTCCTGAAAGAAGTAGACGTAGCAACAGCAATGGGCATTGGCAAAGCCCGAGTTTTTCGAGATGCAACCATATCCATGTTTGGGCGAGAAAGAACATTTGAGTGCTTGGAGTTGCCTGAAAGCGGAGATGCGCTTTTGGGAGTAATTCCTTTAGAATCTTTGGGTTTAGAAATAGACTTGCAAAATCAAACCTTGAAACCATTGCCCATCAGTCCAACAGAAACATATTTGACGATTTTGTAGCAAGTAGGGTGGGCACCGCCCACCAAAACGCTATGCTATGTAAGGCAATTATTTGTCACGGCCATGCCATGAATTTGCTTTCTGGGGCGATCGCATCTAACTTCCAATTATCCAAAAATCTAGTCAAGACATCCATATCGATCGCCTCTCGATTGAGCCTCAGAACAATATCTCTATCTTCAACAGAAATGCTGTAACTTATTGGTTGGGAGATTTTCCTTTTCATTTGTCTACCACATCCCATCCCTATCCTTGTCAAGTCCGCGATCGCTTTTTTAAAACTTGACAAAATTCGATGGGTATGTTAAAGTAGCAAAGTCCGGAAAATCAGGACAGCTAGATGCCACCCACCGTCTAATCAGGACAGAGAGATGCGTATTATTAGCCGGAGGAAACTGAGAGAATACTGGGAAAAACATTCCTTAGCTCAACCCGGACTTTTGCTATGGTACAATCCTGTATCAGATGCGGAATTCCAAAACTTTAACGATTTACGCCAAACCTTTTTCACCGTTCCGGAAAAATCAGCAGATTTAGTAGGCAATTTTACCGTTTTTAATATTGGGGGAAATAATTATCGACTCATCACTTACATAGATTACGAAAAAGGGATAGTTTTTATCCGCGCCGTGCTAACTCATGCCGAATACGATAAGGAGAACTGGAAAAATGACGATTGGTTTGAAAACTCCTAACAGTTATTACATGGAAATAATTGCCACATTTCTACCCCGTCCGATAACTAACGAAGCAGAATTGATAGCTACCCAAAATCGGATTAATGATATTTTGGATAAAGGGCCCTTAACCAGAGACGATCGCGACTATCTGAATGTCTTAGGAATGTTGGTTTATGAATATGAAGAAAAGCACGAACCACCAATGCCAAAAATTCGTGGTGTCGAATTTATCCAAGCTTTGTTGGCAGAATCCCAACTTCAACCTCAAGATTTAGTTCCTATTTTCGGCAACGAATCTACAGTTTGGGAACTGTTGAATGGCGATCGCCAACTCGCGGACAATCAAATCCAAGAGTTAGCAGATTTTTTCCATATTTCTCCATCTATGTTTTAGCAGCGAATACGGAAGACCCAGAGGGGGCAGAGCCTCCGGTGGACGTTCCCGGCCAGAGTCCAGGAACGAGAGAACAGTTATACAAGTAACAAACAACAACTAATATGAATCCCGATCGAGAAATTAGCCACCTCCTAGACCTGATACCTGCCTCCGGTAGAATGATGAGCAAAATTGTCAGCAAACCGGAACAAAGATTGGTAATTGATTGTAAATTTCCCCTGCCTTGGCATCGATCTCGACCTATTTACATTAATTTCGATCTGTGGCAGCAAATGTCACGACCCCAACGAGATTTGTTGCTGTTGCGCACTGTTAGCTGGCTTGGTAATGTAGTTTACCTGAAACCGGATATTTATCAAGGTTTAGCGGCCCTGGGAGTTGTAGGCACTGCGATCGAACTCCTGCAAGCAGATGCCGTGGGCATAGTCGTCGCTGGGGGACTGACCGCGATCGCATCCAGTCAAGTTTGGCGGATGAACCGCCGCAGTCAATCCCAATTAGAAGCAGATGAAATAACAATTCGCGTGGCCGGACGCCGGGGTTACAATGAAACCGAAGCGGCCAGACATCTCTTGGGCGCGATCGAGTCTGTTGCTAAAATAGAAGGACGACCGAGTTTGAATTTTATCGAACTGATCCGCTGCCAGAATTTAAGGGCGATCGGGAATCTCTCGCCCCTGGGAGTTCCCGAAAGCATTAGGCGAGATTAACCTTACATCCAGAAACCTGGTTTCTCAGCCTTGCAAAGGGACTGCTATCAACGGTTGGCCCTTGTCATAATTGGTGAGAATGCCGATATTATTCCTTGGGGAACTTCCATCATCGATCTAGACATCTATTATCCACCAAATTTAGTAATTGAAGTTGCCAACACATCCTTGCCTGATGACAAGGGAGAAAAGCGACTGTTGTATGAAGATTTAAGGGTAAAAGAATACTGGCTCGTTGACGTGAAGAACGTACAAATCATTGCTTTTGCTATCCAGAATAATGGCAGCCAGCGAATTACTGAGTCTCAGATGTTACCAGGCTTAAGCAATTAACTTGCTCCAGTCCGCTTTGCAGCCGACTCGTCAGATGAATTAAAGCCAAGTTATTGCTTGGTTATTATCCCAATTTCAGCCAGGATAACGATCTCAGCTACAACTCATAATTAACTCACCCTAGCCTCACAGGTTGATTGTATAATCGAAAAGAAAATAACAAGTAAAGAGCAAGTGAGAGATGTTCAATCAACGGAAACAAGGGCGATCAAGTCGCAAAATCAGACGAATTGTGAGTTATTGCCTAACTGCTATCTTAGTGGCGATAGTAATTATTGTAGCGAAAGAGTTCCAGGTGCAAGAACTATTAAGGAGGGCCTTAGCCTGGATAGACAGTCTTGGTCCTACTGGACCAGTAGCTTTTATTATTATTTATAACCTGGCTACTGTACTATTCATACCAGGAGCCCTGCTCACTCTAGGAGGTGGTGTCATTTTTGGGGTAATTTGGGGCTCGATCTACGTCTTGATCGCCGCTACCTTGGGTGCGACAGTTGCGTTTTTGATCGGACGATATTTATCTCGCGGTTGGGCGTGCCAGCAGCTGGAGGCGCACCCTCAGTTGAAGGCGATCGATCTAGCAGTTGCCAGGTCAGGATTTAAGATAGTATTTTTAACGCGCCTTTGTCCCATATTGCCATTCAACCTGTTGAATTATGCCTTTGGCGTCATGCAGCTTTCCTTAAAAGACTATATCTTGGGTTCCGTTGGCATGATTCCAGGAACAGTGGTGTATGTTTATATGGGTGCTTTAGTGGGAGATATCGCCACAATAGGGACAGAGGTGAGCCTCAGTCCCCAAGCAGAAGCCCTGAAGTGGGCGATCAATATTATTGGTTCGATCACCACAGTTGCCGTGACAGTCTATATCACCAAACTCGCCCATAAGGCTTTAGCAGAAACTGTTTAAAATCGAACCTGTTGCAGCTGTAGAGTTATGGACTGAAGTAGAAGTGCTTCAGCTGAGTGGAGAAAGAAATGATCCCCTGGAAACATTTGCAGATCGAAAGCAGCAGTGGTATGACGATCCCAAGATGACAGATTCTCACGACTGGCCTTGAAATCCTGCAAGCCACCAAAGGCAGAGATGGGAAAATCAAAAGCAGGCTCATTTTTGTAAACATAGGTTTCAATCAGCTCAAAGTCTGCCCGCAAAATAGGGAGAAACAGTTGCATCAGTTCGGCATTTGTTAGCACCTCTGAGGGAGTACCGTTGTAACCGCGCAGTTTTTCCACAAATTCAGCTTCTGGCAAGGCGTGGATGGGCGGTTCTGGATCGGGAATTTGCGGGGCGCCGCGACCGGAGATCGAGAGGTTCGACAGCTGGCGATCGCCCCGTTTGCGCAGCAGACGGGCCAGTTCAAAGCTCACCAGTGCGCCCATGCTATGACCGAAGAAAGCAAAGGGTTTGTCCAACTCTGGCAGCAAGGCAAGGGCGATCGCCTCTACCAGGGGTTCCATCCTGGTGAAAGGCGCGTCCTTGATCCGAGTTCCCCGTCCGGGAAGTTC
Organism: uncultured Hormoscilla sp.; assembly: GCA_963921275.4. Classification (GTDB taxonomy): domain Bacteria; phylum Cyanobacteriota; class Cyanobacteriia; order Cyanobacteriales; family Desertifilaceae; genus Hormoscilla. The sequence goes on from OZ001293.3 coordinate 6,674,454, forward strand.
CACAGCACAAACCTCCACAGTCGGTGGTAGACGATCCGGCCAGGAACGGAACACCGCCGCACTGCCACCAGCGTAGGGGAAGCAGAACAGCCGCAGCTGGGCCTTGGGATTAGGCTTGAGGTATTTAATCCAGGGGTTTTTGCTTGGCCTGCTTGTCATCATGCAATTAATCGGCTATACTTGGACATCGGCATGCAGCGGGAAGGGGTTCTCACTCCTCTAACCATACCAGTAAATTATCAAATAGTCAAGTTTCGAGATCCTATTTTATTATCATGTTGACAGATATTTCAACACCAGTGATCGAGCAGAAGATCGGAAGGAGTAAAAACTCACGGTCCTTAATCATATGCTAAAATTGCTAGAGAACTTCCAAAAACTGATAAATAGCAACCTAACAATGTCAGGGGAAGATGGCAAGTGGATGAACCAGATTTTATCAAGATCGAGTTGTCGCCAGATCGCCGGTTTGCTCCTGACAATAGCGGCCCTGATGATTAGCTTCCCATTTCTGAACCAGAAGGGAGCCAAAACCAGTCAACAACTTGATAATATTTGCCAGCAAATCATCAAAAAAGATGCCGTAATCAATCAAGCACAACTGCAGCAACTGCAATTCAAAGAAGGCGTGAAAAAAGCGGTGATTCGTGAAATCTTGGGATACCCATACTGTCTGCTCCCCAAAGCGGCCATTCGTGCTAGCACGATCGCGGAAAGTGAAGTTTACCAAAGTTCAGAAAATTACCGCTTGATTGTCGCCTATGAAAACGACCAATATATCGGCTATGGTATTGAGGGGGATAGTTCAGCTCAATACCAACCAAGGCGGAAACAAATAGAAGTCGAAAAAGTTTGGGGGATTGAGGCTAGTGAAGTAATTGCCGGTCAGCGCGGAATTGGCGGTTTGGGTGATATTTCCCTAGAATACGAGGGTTCTGTAAAAGCCCCTGTGGCTGGTGTAGTTGATAGTGAGTTTGTCCTAGTAACTGATTCTGATTTGATTGCTGGCACAAGGGATTGTGTAATCTTTTTTAGCCCCCAACTCCCGGCTTATTTGTTAAAGATATGCGGCTTGACAGAGCGATATTTAGGACCAGTAGATTCCGATAGCCCGATCGGGAAAACCGATGGCTCATTACATCTGTCTCTATTGTCATTCCGCAAAGATGCTAGCCAAACTAGCAAGTGGATTTATGTTTCTCCTTCGTCAAAACTGATCGAACAACTGGAGAGGTGAAATGATGAACAAAAAGCATTATTACCTGGCAGCGACGCTCCTGGCTTTGCCGATCTGTGCAGAGATGAATCAGGTGGCGATCGCAGATGAAATTGGACTATATTTCGGTGTTCCTAACTAAAGCGCTCCGGTAGGATCTCCAGTAGTTGCAGCACCTGCGATCGAGGTAGTTCCGGAAAAGATGGCTGTGGCAAACTTTGAACCTTTGGAAGTTGCGGCTCCCTATTTTATCGATCGCACGCCACCGGGAAGCTACGATTTTACCCTGTTGCGGAACGATAAAGACAATGTAGAAATTCCCGCACCCTGCGCGGGGACGGTTACTCACGTCAAATACAGCAGTCAGGGTTATGGTAATCCCGTGGAAATTTACTGCGAAGAGTCTGGTTATGCTTATTTCATGGCCCATCTAGATTCAATTGCTGTCCGGATCGGACAAAGGGCGATCAAGGGAGAAACCTTGGGAGTTCAAGGGAGTACCGGACGATCTACGGGACCGCATATTCATTTGGAAATAGGCGATCGTCCTTACCTGGAATTTAACCCTAAGAACCGCATTGTTAACCAGAATATTACGGCTCCACTGGTCTACGAGTACTTGGCCTTTGTCACCGGGACTCCCCAAAATCTACCAAATCAGAACATTGCTTCCCAAGCAGAACCAGCTATCAAGGAGGTAGATTTTAGCGATATTAGGATTAACTTTGATGTACCTGTAATAACCCATCAACCGCAATCCGATATTGGGCTCAATTTCTCTGCTACTCATATAAGTGAGAAAAGTCAAGACGCAGCTGCAATTTCTCAAGTAAGAACAATTCCCGATCGGTGGTGGGAACAAGGGTCTGACTCTCCCTTGGTGATCGCCATTGGTGCAGCGGAGGGAACCCGCCGTGGGGATGGGAGCAAAAAACTAGCCTACTATTGGCACAGAGACCCGGGCAATGGGGCAGATAACTTTGGCACTTTCAGCTATCAGCATTTGCACGCAAAAGAAACAAAGCCAGTTCAACTGGTGCGGGATAGTGCGATTCGTTCCGGCATAAGCCAGTAGGTGAAAGTCGGGTCTGGCTCTATCAGCCAGATAACTGCTCACTGATAATTAGGTATTGGGGTTATCGTCTCGGTTGCGTTGGTCCAGCAGCATCTCCCACATGCGCTTATTTTCTGTTTGCAGGCCGCGAATCTCTGACTGTTGTTGAATAATAAGCCGGAGATTTTCTTGCCGTTCTGCTGCTGCAGCTCGCCGTTCCTCTGCTGCGGCGAGCCGTTCTTCTGCTGCTTCTGCCATAGTATCAGCTATAGCTTGAATGACACGAGCGTTACTATTGGCTATATTGGCGGTCTCTTCTAGTTTCTGGCTCAAACCTTGGACTTCGGTGGCTATACCGCTCACTATGTCTGCCAGACGGTCTAATTTTTCATCGTTCCAACGTGAGGTCGTCATTGTTTTTTCCTCTATTGACTGCTTAGTTCACCAGGGCAAAAATCTCTAGCTTCCCTAAATTAATTGTGCAATATTGGTTGGCTGAAGTCCTTACCATGCAATTGTTTTAGCTGCGATTGGAATATTTACACTAGATATTTAGGCGAGCACACAGTTTCCTTTTCTGTCTCATGTATTGAAAACAAAAGGCAATCTCGATCGCCAAACATGCATTCGTGAGGTTATATTTCGTGCTTCTACCCAACCTAGGAGTTGCTGATAATTATGTGTTGGGGTTATCGTCTCGGTTGCGTTGGTCCAGCAGCATCTCCCACATGCGCTTATTTTCTGTTTGCAGGCCGCGAATCTCTGACTGTTGTTGAATAATAAGCCGGAGGTTTTCTTGCCGTTCTGCTGCTGCTGCCCGCCGTTCTTCTGCTGCTTCTGCCATAGTATTAGCTATAGCTTGAATGACACGAGCGTTACTATTGGCTATATTGGCTGTCTCTTCTAGTTTCTGGCTCAAACCTTGGACTTCGGCGGCTATACCGCTCACTATGTCCGCCAGACGGTCTAATTTTTCATCGTTCCAACGTGAGGTCGTCATTGTTTTTTCCTTTATTGACTGCTTAGTTAACTAGGGCGAAAATCTCTAGCTCCCCTAAATTAATTGTGCAATATTGGTTGGCTGAAGTCCTTACTAGGCAATGATTTCAGCCGCGCTCGCCCAACATGCCAATGCCAAAGCACTGCTCACTGCTCACTGATAACTGCTCGCTGATAATTAGGTATTTGGGTTATCGTCTCGGTTGCGTTGGTCCAGCAGCATCTCCCACATGCGCTTATTTTCTGTTTGCAGGCCGCGAATCTCTGACTGTTGTTGAATAATAAGCCGGAGGTTTTCTTGCCGTTCCTCTGCTGCTGCTCGCCGTTCCTTTGCTGCTGCTCGCCGTTCCTCTGCTGCTGCTCGCCGTTCCTCTGCTGCTTCTGCCATAGTATTAGCTATAGCTTGAATGACACGAGCGTTACTATTGGCTATATTGGTCGTCTCTTCTAGTTTCTGGGTCAAACCTTGGACTTGGGAGGTCAAACCTTGGACTTCGGTGGCTATGCCGCTCACTATGTCTGCCAGACGGTCTAATTTTTCGTCGTTCCAACGTTCAGTCGTCATTGTTTTTTTCCTCGATTGACTGCTTATATCATATTAGATTAAATGATCGCTTGTAGGTTGGGTTGAGGCACGAAACTCAACTCGGAACCCAACTACAGAGGATTACTTTTGAGGAACGACATCAAAAGCGATACTGATCCGTTGTTGGTCGCTATCAAGAGGTATAGTGCGGTGCCAAAAATAGGAGAATAGGAGGGAAATATCAGCCTTAACCCTGTTCGGGGCTGAATCATTTTTACTGTGGGTTGGGTAGTCTCGTAGGCATAGATCCAACTGCGACCAAACTCGATCCACCCCTATTGTTCCTCCGTGGTAACATAGTCGGGAACCTGAACGTAATATACTCCACTCTGCCAACCCCCCGGATGGCAATGTGATGTTTGATGCCCTTGCCTACGGAGGATGGTGACGAAGATCCTCAAGCTCCATTTTTGCGGGCGGTGGGCTAAGAATGGATGTTCTTTATCTACAGGTAATATACGTATATACTCGGTAACTGCACTTTCGATGACCTGTTTGAATAGGGTGATCAGGCCGTTCCATCTGCAATTCGTCCGTCTGGCAGCCAAAACGAGTGGTACCTCGGTTGCTGCAGCCCTGGGCAGGATGGGTGCCAACCCGGCAGGCCAGTGCAGTATTAAAATTAATTGGCACTTTTACGTATCGCTGGCGCAGGAAACGGTTAAAATCCACGAGTCCGTCGTATCCCGACGATCGCCCATTTCGTCGAGGGCCACAGCCTTGTGGGCCAAGACCAGAGTGCTTCCAGGTTGAAGCTGCAACCAAGCATTGCAAGCCTGAAGTAGGACTTGCGGATCTCCCAGCAGTTGCAGAGTGCTGGCAACTTGCTGACCTAACTGTCCCGGTTCGGATGCGATGCCGATCGCCTGACGCAGAGCCTTTTGGGCCTCTTGGGTACAACTCGAACAGCAAGCCCGATAATACAGTATGCAGATCGGGGAGTTGCGGTGCTAGTTGGATAGCTTTGCAGAAAGCCTCTTCTGCTTCCGCAAGTCTTTGGCAACGGAACAATGATATTCCCAACCATTTGTATAGCTTGGCATTGTCTGTTTTGAGGGCGATCGGCTGACGCCAAGTCGTTTCTGCTGCTTCTGATCGTCCGGACTTGACCAATACTTCTCCCAGGCGACTGTGGAACTCTGGCACTTCCGGTTCGAGGGCGATCGCCTTTCCCAGGGCTTTTTCTGCTGAGGCCAGATGCCCGCAGTGGGAAGATATTCCAGCTTACCCTGAAATTCGGCATTATCGGGTTTCAGCTGCACCGCCTCACTCATAGGAGCAAGGGCTTCCTCTGTCCGCCCTGGACGAGGACTTCCGATAGTTCCCAATATAGGTCAGGATCGGCAGTTGCGGTCAGGCCCATTGCCTCGCGCAAGCAATTTTCCGCCTCATCCAGCTGATCGCAGTTTTTGAGGGCGACTCCCAGGGTTTTTTGCCAGGTGGCTGACTTTGGTTTTATCGTCAGGGCCCGGCGGTAGCAGGCGATCGCCTCTTGCCAGCGACCCCGTCCCCTATGGATATTACCCAGATTTTGCCATGCCGAAAAGTCATCTGGTGCGATCGCCAGGGACTTGTTAATCAACTGAACTGCGGCAGGATAATTTCCTCTTTGGTCGGCGATGATGCCCAGACGATGCAATGCATGGGGATGATTTGGCAACTGCTTGAGTATCTGCTGATACAGAGTTTCTGCCGCCGCTGACTTTCCGACCCTTAAGTGGCGATCGGCCAGGGCCAGGGCTTGCTGGGGTGTTAAAGTTTTGGATGTCGGAGCGATGCCTTCGGGGTTTTTGCGTCAGCGCAGCTGCTGCGCAGCCGCTAGCATCCCGAAGGCATCGTCTGGCTAGCCATTTTCTAGTTTTCTCTAGAAACTTGGCGAGCGATCGCCCCTTTGCCGCGTGCTATACTCCCAACGGTCAGGAACTGCGCTTTTTTGACCAGAAAAAATTTATCATTGCGAGGGGGGATAGAGGATCGAGAATCTCGCAAAAACCCCCCTCGCAATGACAATCGCCGCAAAAAGTGCAAGTCTATCCCGTTCTGGGTATCTATTCCTTCTTGCTAGCTGCCGCTTGCTCCATCTGCTTCCGGAGGCTGAGGGGTCGCATGTCAGTCCACACTTCCTTAATGTAACTCAAGCATTCTGCTTTTGTACCACTTTTGTCAACGGAACGCCAGCCCGGAGCCTTTTCCCTGTCTGCTGGCCATATGGAATATTGCTCTTCATGATTTACAACCACATTGTAAATTGTCTTGTCTTCTTCGTCTTGGTTCATTTTCCCTCCTTGTTTGTAGTAAGCACTTTAGTACTTCCCGCTCTTGTTTGTAGTAAGCACTTTAGTGCTTCCCAGGCGCGAAGCGCCTAGCGAATAGTTATCACCTGGGGTGGTGTCGCATCTGGCGGATAGAGGAAGTCTAGTTGCACTAGGCGTCTTTCTCCCCCTGCCATTGACAATTTTACCAAAGGTTCCCCCGCCCCGGCGCTGCACCAGATGCACGTACCGAGTTTGGGGAATTCCTCCGTCATCATTATACTATAGGCGGATGGTTCCCCGAAAGGCCACCCCTCGACCTGCTGAAAATCTCAATCCTCCTTTTGTTAGTTGGTCTTCTTTAATGGGAAAATGGAAGGCGATCGTCACCGGTTGTTCTTCCTTCCTGGGATTATAAACTGGCAAAGAGAGACTGTATTGGACTCCATAATTCCCATGGGCTTGATATGCTGTATCCTGGTAACGGGCCAACATCGGCGCACTTTGAATTTGCTTTGTCCCCAGAGTACCAGCTAACAGGGTACTAATCCCATAAGATAATGCTTTGCCTGGTTCCGGAATGGTTAAATAACTTTTCCGATCGCCATCTACTATTTTACCTTGCCATTGGGAACCTCGCGCTACCCCCGCTACCCTACCATATCTTATCTCTCCTGTGGCGCGATCGGGCCTTGTCGGTCTCGGTTCTCGTGGTCCTGCTAACTCCCCTGTTTCCAACAATTCCTGCCATGCTGCTAAACTGGGGTCATTCCCATCTGCATTATTTTTAGCAAACATCGCCAAACTGGCAGCATACGCTACGCTATTGCACCGCTACTCCGCAACCGCATCAAGGTCGATCGCCCGTTGATTGGCGGGACAAGCGATCGCACGGGAATTGGCAGATTAAGTAACATCTGACTTGAGTCGGGTGGAATTACCATCTTAGCAGGAAATTCCGGTTGTCGCTTTCCCCGCAGGATGTCTCGTCGCGCGATCGCCCGGTCCAGAGTACAGAGTACCCAAAGGATTTTCCAGCAATGGCGGTAACTCGATTTCGGGACTGTTGCTGTTAAATACTGGAACTGCATCCAACTGTCCTGGTAAAGGTCGCACTGCAAGACTAAGAACTACCTCTTTTGCCATTTATCCTGAGTTGTGGGTTGTTAGTTGTTAGTTGTGGGTTGATTACTGACCACCGCCGACCACTGACTACTAACACTATCTGGATTTATTATACCATAAAGTATTGACAATGAACAAATAACCATGAATCAGATTATTATATGCTTGACCATGATAACTGCTATCTTACCAGGACCAGTAGCGTAAGGTGGGGATATCGGGTTAAGGATGAAAATATTATATAATACAGAGAGTTCAGCTTTCAAGGAAATCGAGCCATGTCATTTATCGCCGTGGTAGACTACGATATGGGAAATCTGCACTCCGTCTGTAAAGGACTGGAGAAGGCAGGTACAAACCCGAAAATAACTGATTCCGCCAGAGAAATCAAACTGGCAGATGCGGTGCTATTGCCAGGCGTGGGATCCTTTGACCCCACAGTCCAAAACTTGCGATCGCGCGGGTTAGAGGATGCCATCAAGGAGGCGATCGCCAGTGGGAAACCGTTCTTAGGCATCTGTATGGGTTTGCAAATCTTGTTTGACAGCAGCGAAGAAGGGAAAGAACCGGGTTTAGGCATTATACCGGGTAAAGTGCGCCGATTTCAATCGGAACCAAACATCACTATACCACATATGGGCTGGAACCAGCTAGAACTTACTCAACCAGATGTTCTTCTTTGGCAAAATCTCCTTGCTAACCCTTGGGTTTATTTCGTGCATTCCTATTATGTAGACCCAGTTGACCCCAAAATCCGCGCCGCAACTATTACCCACGGCAGTCAAACCGTAACTGCCGCGATCGCCCGTGGTAACCTGATGGCAGTGCAGTTTCACCCTGAAAAGTCCTCTACCATTGGGTTACAAATGCTTTCTAACTTTGTAAGTCAATTGCCAACCAAGATTGCTGCTTAATGGTAAGTAGGGTGGGCATTGCCCACCTTACAATTATACATTACCTACTACCGTAAAATATGAGCGTGAGAATATACGGCAACCGCCAATTAAAAACCTTACCCGGACAAGCAACCCGACCGACAACAGGACGGGTGCGGGAGGCATTATTTAATATCTGGCAGGGTAAAATAGCTGGTTGTAGGTGGTTAGATTTATGTGCTGGGAACGGTTCAATGGGTGCCGAAGCTTTGTGTCGGGGGGCCGCCTGGGTGGTGGGAATTGAAAAGTCCTCTCGCCCTTGCAGTATTATCCGCCAAAATTGGCAAATGGTGGCATCTGATGCAGAACTATTTCAAGTATTGCGCGGAGATGTAGTCCAGCAGTTGGAAAAACTGGCCGGACAACAGTTTGATCGCATCTATTTCGATCCCCCTTATGAAAGCGATCTATATCAACCAGTCTTGGAGGCGATCGGCCATTACCAGATCTTAGCACCCAGCGGCGAGATGGCAGTCGAACATAATTCGGAGCGATCGCCCTTTGCGGGAAATGAGACCTTAGAAATTTGTCGCCAGAAGGTTTATGGCAATACCGGTTTAACTTTCTACCAAGGGTAGGGCAGAACTGACTTAAAGCAGCAGCTAGCAATCCCCCCGCCCCTTATGAGATGAAGATCACTTCCTCCAAACCCGGTTTCTTATACGGGAGATTTAACCCCCGGCGGGCGATCGGGAAAACTGCCAGTTCTCAATTCTAACCAACGTTTGAGCGACTTCTGACTTTCTCCTGACGGGTGACCGAGAATGATATTCTTGATACTAATATCTTCATCTAGGTCAGGCCAGTGTATTCCCTCCTTACTAGCTGTTAATCGCCAATTATTGCGTTCTTCCTGCGAGCCATGCAAGAGCCGAGGATACCACGCTAAGGGCACAGAAATTATTCGATCGTCCGACAGATTTACTGTTAACGAATCATCTGTAACTGCCACTTGCTGTACTTGGGAAATTTTCAGTGTGTCAATCATTATTGAAGAAGTCATACCAGCCCTCCAGTAACTGATTTTGGTACTCTTCAACTAGCTTCTGAATGCGATTTATTTCTTTAGCGGAAAATCCTTTGTTATCTTGCAAGCGGACTGGACTGAGCCAGAACTTGGCCTCTTTGTCATCACGCTCAACATGAATATGAGGTGGCTCTTCCCGATCGCCGGCATAGCAAAAGAAACGGCACGGTCCTAGCCGAAGTAAGCTTGGCATTCAAAATGATAGTTACGAGAATTTCATTCTAGCCCAATAGGAGGCACCCGCGCCAACCCTCAGTCAGTCGAACTCCGCAGCAAGGAAACTAGGGCGACTCCCGTCAGTTCACCGACCACCAACCATGCTATAGCCAAACCCAGTACATCTCCCAGAAAAAAGTTCGTCGCCAGGCGCAACATGCCCCCTACACCCCATCCGATCGCCAGACCTATGGCCCAACTTACTGTACTTACCAATGTCCACAACCAAGCCCGAAGCACTTTCTGACTGATTACCAACCATTGTAGCGGTCCCAGCCAACATCCGATCTGCACCCCGTCCCCAAACCCAAATATTAATCTCAAAGGAATTTGCATAGTTTGCGGTACCACCCACCCCAAGGCCCCAAGATCGCTAGCCTTAATGTATCCCCTCCCGATCTGGCCCAACTCAGTAGAGGTTCCTGATACCTCTCCGTAACTTGCTTGGCGACCTTATTGGGATAAAAAGTATAACCTCGATTCCAAACTACAGGATATACTGTGTTAAAGTTGAGTTGGGACAGTTGCCCGATCGCCCGGTTAATGCCCCAAGGGGAAAATAGCACGCCACTGCTAACATTAGTTAACCAGACTCCTCTGATCTCGGGCGCTGGCTGCACCTCAACAGGACCCTTCGTCACCGACGGTGGCAGGGGCGAGTCCTGGATTAATACTGCCAGTGCGATCGCCAGACCCAGGCAGTAGAAATAAATCAACCATGACTGCCCTCTATTATACATAAAAAATCTCCTTCCTTTAAGCGTCAGGTTCGTAGTAAGCACTTCGATGCACTGCGCTACTCGCACTACCCCTCGCGCATCGAAGCGTGCTTCCCTCACTCTCGTTCGTAGTAATAACTTTTCATCCCACAGTTGCTAGATCAAATGCGTTCGTGGCGATTGGCCATTTCATCCTCTGAAAGGATATCTTCTACTTCGCGACCAAAGAAGATCGTTTTCAATGCTACCTTCTCCGGCTCTGTTAACTCCGGCGTAGCATCCACTATATCAAACCAACTACTGTATTGATGCCAACAATTGTGAAATCGCTCGAAAAAGTCCTCAATATTCAGGTTGCCATCCGCTTCTATAAGTACAAACCCCAGCGGTTCCATAAGATAAAGCTGGCGCAGCACCCGATCGCGTTCATCTCCCTCATGGGGTTCGCTCACAATATGGTGCAGAGAGTACGTTAATGGCTACCTTGCCTCCAAAGCGCGATCGCAAATCCTGCCACTCTGCAAAAGTTAAATCTTCAGCACACTTATTTATCCCTATGTAATCTACTTCAAATGGCAGATTTTTACTGACATTTTTAATCGCTTCCCCCGCTGCTTTCATGCTGTCTGCTACAGGTTCTAGTCCTAAACAAGTGAATTTATGCGGGGGATTATCTGTTTTTCCCACCATTTCCATCACCGCGATCGCCTGATTTCCCTTACCCAGCCCCAGATCCAGATAAGCAACTTCAGATAAATTGCTTTCTGTAATGTAACGCGCTCGCACCTGGTTACCAATTTCGTATGCTTTTTTCCATGCTGGTAGTTTAGCAAAAGCATCAAATATATCTATATGAGATTGGTCATCATCTTTACCAAAATAGATGTTGCCTTGCTCGATATAGTCGAAATCAAGTTTCTTCTTCAATGCATCAGCAAAGATGTACTCCCTTGTCTGGGTGTTGCGATCGTATTCTAGACTGTGAAGCAGATGATAAGCAGTACGGACACTACCTTCCTGCAAATGCTGCACGACCTCAAATAGTGGATGTGGCATATTTGATTCCCGATCGCGTAGCGTGCGCGCAGCGCATTCTTAGCTAACTTTTCCTTTTCTCTCGTTTCTCTCGTTGCCAGGTAGAACCTGGCAACGATTATCTGGAGGCTCCCGCCTCCAATCAGCGCATCCATGCCAATTCAAGTATGGTAACATGGGCTATCGATGCTCTCTGGGAATAGCGATCTCGCGACGATGGTACAGGCGAAACTAGAGGCTCTGCCTCTATTAGCCGTTCCCAGCCTGAGACTGGGAACGAGGGTAGTCAACGAAGCATGGATTAAACGCTTTCTATATAAGGTTTTCAGTCGATTTTCAACCGACTTCAGCTATTAGCCGTGGGTTTGAATCCACGGCGGGCCAGGAGACCAATTGAGAATGGTGCAAGATCTCACTTGTACGTGACTTTAGCCTTTAGCAGCCATTGACAGGATCAAGTCAACCATACGGTTAGAATAGCCCCATTCATTATCGTACCAACTGACGACCTTGAAGAAATTAGAGTTTAACTCAATTCCAGCTCCCGCATCAAAAATACTGGAATGGGAGTCGCCAATGAAGTCCGAAGAGGCCACCGGATCTTCGGTATAACCCAGAATACCTTTCATGTCTCCCTCGGCAGCTGCCTTCATTGCCCCACAGATGTCCTGGTAGCTAGTTGCCTTTTCCGTCCGGAAGGTCAGATCCACCACCGATACATCAGCAGTTGGCACCCGGAAAGCCATACCCGTCAGCTTGCCTTTCAGTTCCGGCAATACCAGAGTTACGGCTTTCGCCGCACCTGTAGAAGCGGGGATAATATTCTGAGCCGCACTGCGTCCGGCCCGCAAGTCCTTCTTACTAGGTCCGTCCACCGTTGGTTGGGTGGCCGTCATGGCATGTACCGTGGTCATCAAACCTTCTGCTAGCCCAAAATTGTCATTTATGACTTTGGCAATGGGCGCCAGGCAGTTAGTAGTGCAGCTTGCGTTAGAAACAATGGTATGCTTGCTGGGGTCATATTTATCGTGATTGACGCCCATTAACAGGGTAGGCACTTTCTCCGGGTCTTTTTCCTTAGTCGGCGCCGAGATCGCCACCCGCTTGGCCCCCGCCTTCAGGTGCGCTGAAGCCTTTTCATAATCTGTAAATAGACCTGTAGACTCGACGACATACTCGACACCGTATTGGGTCCAAGGCAGTTCCTCTGGGTTTTTAATCGACAGGCAGGGGATTTCCTTACCGTTGACCGCGATCGCCTGCTCCTTTGCTTCCACCGTACCCTGAAAGGGACCGTGGGTTGAGTCATACTTGAGCAAATAGGCGATCCCCTCTGGTGGCACCAGGTCGTTAATACCCACGAACTCGATTTCTGGGCGTTCCAGGGCCGCGCGAAACACTAATCTACCGATCCGACCAAATCCATTGATGCCTACTTTAACAGTTTCCACGCTCTAACCTCCTTGAGTAATGTTTTTGCAGACTCTCCTCCTAAGGACAAGAGTGCTCTAGATTTATATGCTCTCAACAATCTATCATGCTCTCTGCCTTACGCCCACAAATACATAAAATTTTTAGGATCTCCCTTTCGTGACAATACCTCAAGAGGCGAAATTACCCCCAGGCGTTTGGTTGTACGAACACCACGAGTTTCGACAAGTTCCGATAGAGGATCTACCCCGATGGAAAGAAGCGGGCGTTATGCAATGGTCCCCTGGGGATATGGAAGTATTGGAAGCGCTGACGCACGCTACGCTGCTAGCGCGATCGCTGCGCTTCCGATCGGAGATATTACTCTAGCGGAAATTATAGAGTCAGCACGAGAAGCCATCTACAGTCCGAAACACCGGTAATATCTACAACCAATCTACCCACAATTATCATAGAAACGGAATATTCGTGCTCAGACACAGAGTATTCGTGCTCAGACACAGAGTATTCGTGCTCAGGCGTCGTGTAGGGCCGGTAGATATAAAAGACCGCTTTTCAGCAAGTGATTCATTTCGTATACGAATCGTAGACGAAGAAAGCCAGCGTCGGAGGAAACCTGCTGGGGTATGAGGTTGCGAAATATGGGTTAAATTGAAAAACACCCAACTCCGACGGTATATTAGCAAATAAATTTGATAATTTCCGTAAAATATGTTTTAATGACTGTAGTTAAAGCAGGAAATGTTACCAATGTCGCCGGTAACCAACACTTGAGTTATAATAAACAAACGTGCCACTCGTTCCGGCGTAAGTCAGAAATATGACGATAGTCGGGCTAGTATTACACCAGCACCTCAAAATCAATTCAGCAACCAAAAAATGAAGCATAAATCTTTTACCAACACCATCGTAGTAGTGGATGCCTCCCTAGAAAACTACCAGCAGCTTATAGACGGCATCCGGCCTGGGGCCAAATCTTTCCTCTTAGACCTTCGGTCCGATGGCATCAAACAGATCGGCGAACTTCTCCGACAGCATCGAGAAACCGAGGTTCTGCACCTACTTTCCCACGGCAGCCCTGGCTGTCTGTATCTGGGAAACTCCCAACTGAGTTTAGATACTCTAGGAGATTACGCCTCTACCCTGCAGAAGTGGAAAGTAAAACAACTCCTACTCTACGGCTGTAACGTCGCCGCCGGAGATGCAGGAGAGGAGTTGATGACTAAGCTACAGGCCCTGACCGGGGCATCCCTCGCCGCCTCTACTACCCGGACAGGGGCAGCAGCCCGGGGCGGAAATTGGAAGTTGGAGTGGCGAACTCCGGGGATGAAAACTCCCTTAGCATTGTCCGCAGAAGCTCAGATGGCCTATGGGGGCATATTGATCTCCCAGCAGGAGTATCAGGCCTTAAGGGCTCTCTATCAAAGCACCAATGGAACTTCTTGGATTAACAATACAGGCTGGCGGGACTGGAATTTCAACAGCCCAACTCCCCCCAATGATTCTGTTTTTAATCGTTGGCATGGAGTGACGGTAGTTAACGACAGGTGACGAAACTCTGGCTGTTCTCCAACCAACTGACTGGCAGCATCCCGACGGAGTTAGGGAATCTTTCCAATTTGAACAATCTCGCGCTGTTCGACAACCAACTGACTGGCAGCATCCCGACGGAGTTAGGGAATCTTTCCAATTTGGAGTTTCTCTGGCTGTACTCCAACCAACTGACTGGCAGCATCCCGACGGAGTTAGGGAATCTTTCCAATTTGGAGTTTCTCTACCTGAACAACAACCTCCTGACTGGCACCATCCCCCAAGGGGGTCATAGATTTGAGGGCTAACAAGCAATTGGAAAACCCCCCTTATGTTTTAACCGAGATTCCCGACGTCCAACTCTTGCTAGGTAATAACCTCAACATAGACATTAGCGCAAATTTCGGCGACATCAATAACAACATCAACAACTACACAGCTACCGGTTTACCAGGGGGCGTAACCATCAACTCTCAGGGAGTTATCAGCGGTATCCCTACTACCGCAGACACCTTTACCGTGACGGTAACCGCCATCGACAGAGCGAAATCTGAAGTGACAGATACCTTTGATATTGTTATAAAGAACTCCCCTCCTACCGATCTAGAACTCAGCAGCAGTAGCATTGATGAAAATTCCCCTGATAATGCAGTCGTAGGGACTTTCTCAACTATCGATCCTGACTCTTCCGATACCTTTACCTACCAGTTAGTCACAGGCGACGGTGACAATAATAACGAAGCCTTCACCATAGAAGGGAACTCACTGCAAATTAACAGTTCCCCTGACTTTGAGACCAAGTCGAGTTACAGCATCCGCGTCCAAACTACCGACTCTACTGGGAACAGTTACTCTGAGGCCTTTACTATTAACGTCAATGATGTTGCCGAACGTCCCACCGACATCGAACTCTCTAGCAACAGCATTGATGAAAACTCCCCTGATAATGCAGTCGTGGGGACTTTCTCCACTAGCGACGAAGATAATGGAGATACCTTTACCTACCAGTTAGTCACAGGCGACGGTGACGATGATAACGACGCCTTCACCATAGAAGGGAACTCACTGCAAATTAACAGTTCCCCTGACTTTGAGACCCAGTCCAGTTACAGCATCCGCGTCCAGACTACTGATGCTGGTGGGCTTAGTTACTCGGAGGCTTTTACTATTAATGTCAACAATGTCAACTCCTCTCCTACCGACCTAGTCCTTAGCAACAGCAGCATTGATGAAAACTCCCCTGATAATGCAGTCGTAGGGACTTTCTCAACTACCGATCCTGACGCTGACGATACCTTTACCTATCAGTTAGTCTCCGGCGCCGGTGCTGATGATAACGCCGCCTTCACCATAGTAGGGGACCAATTGCGAATTAACAGTTCTTTGGACTTTGAGACCCAGTCCAGTTACCTCATCCGCGTCCAAACTACCGACTCTGCTGAGGTCAGTTACTCGGAGGTCTTCATGATTAACGTCAATGATGTTGCCGAGTCTCCTACGGACATAGTCCTTAGCAACCGCCGCATCAACAATAGCATCAATGAAAACTCTCCATTGGGTGCAGTTGTGGGGACTTTCTCTACTGCCGATCCTGACGATGGAGATAGCTTTACCTACGAGTTAGTCTTCGGCAACAATGCTTTTACTATAGTAGGGGACCAACTGCTAACTAACAGTTCTTTGGACTTTGAGACTCAGTCGAGTTACATCATCTTCGTTCAAACTACCGACTCTGCTAATAATGCTTTGGAGTCGGTCTTGATTATTGACGTGAATGATGTTGCCGAATCTCCGACGGCGATCAATCTCAGCAGCAGCAGTATTGATGAAAACTCGCCATTGGGTGCAGTTGTGGGGACTTTCAGAACTACTGACCCCGAGGATGGAGATAGCTTTACTTATATGCTTGTCTCAGGCGTTGGTGATGATGATAATGACGCTTTCACCATAGTAGGGGACTCACTGCGAATTAACAGTTCTTTGGACTTTGAGACTCAGTCGAGTTATAGCCTCCGCGTCCAGACTACTGATGCTACTGGGGCCAGTTATGAGTCGGCTTTGACTATTAGCGTCATTGATGTTGCCGAACCTCCGACGGACATCAACCTCAGCAGCAGCAGCATCAACGAAAATTCTCCATTGGGTGCAGTTGTGGGGACTTTGTCTACTAGCGATCCCGACGAGGGAGATAGCTTTACCTATATGCTTGTCTCGGGCAACAATGCTTTTACTATAGTAGGGGACCAACTGCTAACTAACAGTTCTTTGGACTTTGAGACTCAGTCGAGTTACAGCCTCCGCGTCCAGACTACTGATGCTACTGGGGCCAGTTATGAGTCGGCTTTGACTATTAGCGTCATTGATGTTGCCGAACCTCCGACGGACATCAACCTCAGCAGCAGCAGCATCAACGAAAATTCTCCATTGGGTGCAGTTGTGGGGACTTTGTCTACTAGCGATCCCGACGAGGGAGATAGCTTTACCTATATGCTTGTCTCGGGCAACAATGCCTTTACTATAGTAGGGGACCAACTGCTAACTAACAGTTCTTTGGACTTTGAGACTCAGTCGAGTTACAACCTCCGCGTCCAGACTACTGACTCTGCTAGTAATAGTTTTGAGGAGGTCTTGACTATTAATGTTATAGATCTGGCAGAGAATTCTTCTCCTACCGATATAGTTCTTAGCAGCAGCAGCATCAACGAAAATTATTCATTGGGTACAGTTGTGGGGACTTTGTCTACTAGCGATCCCGACGAGGGAGATAGCTTTACCTATATGCTTGTCTCGGGCAACAATGCCTTTACTATAGTAGGGGACCAACTGCTAACTAACAGTTCTTTGGACTTTGAGACTCAGTCCAGTTACAGCCTCCGCGTCCAGACTACTGACTCTGCTAATAACAGTTATTCGGAGGTCTTGACTATTAACGTGAATGATGTTGCAGAGAATTCCCCTCCTACTGATATAATTCTTAGCAGCAGCATCAATATCAACGAAAACTCCCCAGCCAATACTGTCGTGGGGACTTTCGGAACTACTGACCCCGACGAGGGAGATAGCTTTACCTACATGCTTGTCTCCGGCAACAATGCCTTCACCATAGTAGGGAACCAACTGCGAATTAACAATTCCCCTGACTTTGAGACTCAGTCCAGTTACAGCCTCCGCGTCCAGACTACCGACTCGACTGGGGCCAGTTACTCGGAGGTCTTGATTATTAACGTCAACGATGTCGGCGAGTCTCCTACCGACCTAGTCCTTAGCAGCAGCAGCATCAATGAAGATTCCCCTGAGGGTGCAGTTGTGGGGACTTTGTCTACTAGCGATCCCGATAATGGAGATACTTTTACTTACCAGTTAGTCTCGGGCGACGGTGACGATGATAATGCTGCTTTCACTATAGTAGGGAACCAACTGCGAATTAACAGTTCTCCGGATTTTGAGACTCAGGAGATTTACAGGATATTCGTTCAGACTACCGACTTGACTGGGAACAGTTACTCGGAGGCTTTGATTATTAATGTGAACAATATTGCTGAGTCTCCTACTGATATAGTTCTTAGTAATGGCAGCATTAATTCTAATTCCCGTGTGGGTGCGATCGTGGGGACTTTCGGAACTAGCGATCCGGACGGGGGAAATACCTTTACCTACCGGTTAATCTCTGGTTTTGGTGACGATGATAACGCTGCTTTCACTATAGTAGGGGACCAATTGCTAATTAACAGTTCTCCGGCTTTGGAGATGAGGTCGAGTTACAGCATCCGCGTTCAGACTATTGACGTTACTGGGGCCAGTTACTCGGAGGCTTTGATTATTAATGTGAACGATGTTGCCGAATCTCCTGCTGACCTTAACTTCAGCAATACTCGTCAACCCCTAACTTTCAACCCCCAACCCCTAACTTTATCACTCTTTGAGAAGGAGGAGGAGGACACTCTGATCGGCGGGGAGGGAAGCGATACCCTCCACGGAGGAGAGGACGCCGATCTTTTTGTCTTGGGGTCGGGCATGGGCTGGGATACTATCATAGACTTTGAAGATGGCACGGACTTTATCAGGCTAGCAGGAGGTTCTCAGGGCCTCGATACCTGGATTAATTTTGAATCGAAAACCATGGCCACCCTTCCGGGGATTGATGAGACCCTGATTAATGTCGATGATTTCACTGTGGTTAATTGAAGTTTACCACGATTGGGGGAACCTCAATGCCTTCGCGATGCCTTCCGGGTTTTCGCCGTGCGTCCGGAAGGCATCGTAGGTTGCCTGCGTTGCATCCCGAAGGCATCGAAGGGGCGATCTAGTTGAAAGCTCCGACCCTCTACCTCCTACTTTGGCAATCGCGATGGGGAGGACATCGATAGAAAAGAAGCATACAGCAGACTGTAGGAGACTCTTTGTGGCAGTATTATCTTGCGGTTCGGTGGAGCTAGGGCCCAATTTACTTCGATTCGAGAATCACTGTATATCATCAACCCCCAACCCCCAACCCCGGGCTTACAGGGGTATGTTTTTAGGGCACCTACGAAAGAATGAGAGTTTCAGCGCTATCAATCTCCTAATGGTGTTTGTCAGTAGATGAAAGAAACTTTTTTATCCCTGTTGTCCGGATGAAATCGGACCATATCCCCTATTCCCTCCTCTGCTTGTTTCCTCGGTATTTTGGGTACCAGTTCTGGCTGCTTAGAGTTTACCATATTAAAAGGGTAGGTCATCCAAATCGGCATCTGTCCAATCCGATTTTTCCGGAACGGTATGGCCCCTTAGATCCTGCTCTGGTAATTCTATCACGGCAGCGATCAACTTCCAGCAGGGGTCGCCTCCTTCCCAATTATCGGGTCGCCAGGGCATACTCAGACTAACGGTCACTAAGCAGGGCTGTTCTAAACGATAGCCCAACTCCAAATGTCTGGTAAATATGGGGTCGGTAATGGTTGCGGTCAGTCTTTTACCCTTATCTGTCACTAAGTCACCTTCCCATTTCTTTGCCCCTGGAAATCGCTACCTTTAGTCCTAGCTGAGAATCTTACCGCTTTCACCAGTTGGAGAGTGATTCTCTGTTCTCCTGGTAAGGACTGCAACCAATCCACGGTAACATAGCGACGGTCATTGTGGAGAATATCTGTGTCCTTACTGCAATATTGACTCGCCTCTTGGGGAGTCACCTGTCCGATTTTTCGCGATTTCCCGGGCAAGATGTCTTGATTTTCACTTTCAAAGCCAAAGTCTTCTCCTGTTTTGGCCAGGGGGATTTCCAGCAGGTCTAATAATGCTGGTTCTCTCCTGTTTATCTGGCGCATTTCTTTGGGAACGCGACCGTCAGGTAAACTGGAAGTTGGCCGCACCCATTTGCCGGTCCGGGGATTGATGCCAGCAATGCATCTATCTCTATGTTTCCATGAATTCGCCAAACAGATTATCCTGGTTAAAGATGACATATGTTAACATTCCCCCATTTTTCGTGCAAGTATTCTGCTACTAAGCGGCGATGACAGTGATGCGGTTGGGCTTCGCTGCACAGCAAACAGCTACTTTCTACTATCTCTGGGGAGATTTTATCTTCTATTTGCCGTGACTCCATTAATTCCAAAAATCTTTGCTCGTAGGTTTCCCAATCACCTCCTTTTTTCTTATATTCCTCTAGCATCTCTTTGGTTGGTGCTAAGTCTATCGCGTGTTGGTACTCTATCTTACAGATAGTTTTGAGGAAATACTCTAGGTCTTTGCGCTTGGCAAATCCTGCTAGTTGGGAAACGTTATTCAGTCTGGTGTTTAGCACTCGTTTAACCCCAGACTTGCTCAGACTTTCAAAGAATTCTTGGGCTGTCTTCTTGGTAAAACCAATCGTGTATAGGTTAATGGCATCAGTCATGTGATTTCTCTACGTAGGCAATGCGATCGCCCTGTTGATGATAAGCTAATCTCAGCCTCTCAGAACGGGAACGATCGTCCTTAGCTGATTGTTGGTCAAAGAGGGACAGTTGCTGGGGTTTATTGACGGTAGCATCGTCTAAACTGTGGGCAGCTAACAACCGAGTTTCCAGTTGCTGATGGGATTCTAATTGGCCATCTTTAAGAATATGATTGATGTCCAAGTCATATTCTCGTAGATGCTGGCAAACCAGAATGGCCCGATGGCAGGTCATGGGGTCTTTCTCCGCACACATGAGGGCAATTCTATAATTTTGCACCCCTTTGAGGAGGCGCTGAATTCCTCGGCTAAAGTCGGGGGTGGCGGCGATGCGATCGTATATAGCTTTACCATCTAGGTAACAGTCGGGGTTGCGAGGTCTGGCCCCTAACTCTTGACCCAGAAAGGCATAACCAATGTCGGCCTGCTGCAGGGATGCGGCTAAGGAAGACTTGTTAAAATGGGATAAATGGCGGCTGTAAGGATGCGATCGCACGTCAGCCAAAGCAGTAATGCGATGTTGTTGCAGCAAAGCCAGGAAAGCATCCAGGCTATGATTAGAGTGACCGATGGTAAAAACTTCCTTAGTCATTTTTGCTCTCCAAATACCGAAGGCCCCAATCATGCATAGCATAGATAATGGGTTTGAGGGCTTTGCCCAAGGGAGTCAGGGAATATTCCACCTTGGGGGGCACTTGCGGATAGACTTCTCGATGGATAATAGCATCTTGTTCGAGTTCCCGCAACTGCTGGGTAAGCATTTTCTGGGTAATGCCGGTCAGGGCCCGATGGAGTTGGCCAAAGCGCTTAACGCCGTCGAACAGTTCCCGCAGGATCAAGACTTTCCAGCGTCCGCCAATGACGCGGATAGTAGTTTCCACCGCACAGGTGAGGCGAGAATGAGGTTGGGTTTGAGCGTCCATAGTCACCTTTTGGGTAGTATCCCACTTTTAAGTGCCTTCTTTACAGTTGTACTGTACCTGATTACAGTTGAGATATACTGCGAATGGTCAGAAACTGCGCTTCTAAGAGCAGCCAATATGTCCGAAACGTGGGGGGAGCATAATTGAGAGATCCTTGTAAGTTAAGAGTAACACCCCCCGTTAGCGTAGCGGCGCGACGCAGGAGCGCTAGCAATCTCCGGCGGGTAGGAGATTGCTTCGGGGGGTCAGACTGTTGTGCTGACTACAGTTACTGCTTTGAGATCCCCCCTCGCTCCAGACACCAACAATGTCTCTTTCGCGCAAGTCGCTCCCTTTCAAAGTATAGTAAGAAGTATCGCAGCAGGTGAAATCAGATGAGTAACGCAACCCTGAATCAGAAGCATCTAGCCATCCGCAAAGGGACAGAAAGAGGACAGGCAATCACGGTTGGCTGAAATCATATCATACATTCTCCTTCGCCAACTATTATGATCGCAATTATATGGGATATGGAGATCGTCTCTTATGTGCTAGAAGGTGCCCTAGAACACAAGGATAGCATGGGCAATGGTTCGGTAATTAAGCCCGGTGATGCCCAGATCATGAGTGCTGGTACGGGCATTACTCACAGCGAGTATAACCATTCTGACAGGGAGTTGGTGCATTTTCTGCAAATCTGGGTGCAGCCAAATGTGACAGGACTATCCCCCAGGTACGAACAGAAGTTTTTTCCAGAAGAGTCAAAACTAAATCAGTTGCGACTGATAGTTTCGACTGACGGACGGGAGGGTTCGATTACTATTCATCAAGATGTGAATATCTACGATTCTCTGTTGGAGGCGGGCCAGGAAATTGTCTATCAGGGGAAACCCGATCGCCATGTCTGGGTGCAGGTGGCCAGGGGTAAAATGATGCTGGAGGAGGAGTTGCTAAAAGCTGGTGACGGTGCAGCGGTGAGTGCAGCAGAATCTCTGCAACTTGTGGGTAAGGAAAAGGCGGAATTTCTGCTTTTTGACCTCGCTTGATATTTCCCGCTTTTCCGACAGCCCGCCGGGGGTTGCAAACCCCTCGCGTAGGCCATAAACCAGGTCCAGGTTTTTACAAAAAACCTGGTTTCTTGAATTATCATCATGTGATTAAACGGGCGCTCTCCCCCTTTGATGACTCCCTAGTTAGTTATACTATTCATTCCTGAGGAAGGTTGATTTTAATTAATTTTCCTTTTAAGATGGAAATTGCCTCATTAATGCGTGTGGCCAGTCTTTCAAAGTTGAGGTATTCTGTACAGACAACGATTCCTGCATGGTTAGGATCTAATCGATGCAGTCGAATGAAATGACGACGATTGCGCGTCAAAACAGCGCGATTCTGGCTGACTGCAAAAGCCAGAACTTCCTCATCGGGAATGCCTAAATTAGCATTTCCTGCTGCTTTTGCTGTTAATACATCGTGACCTAAACTACTCATCCCGAGAGTGCGATCGATCGCCAGGGACCAAACGGGAATGCGAGTATTGCCCCCACATACGCCCTTACCATTACTCACATCTTTCTTAAACTACCTGAAAGCATTACGGCGCAAGCTTTTCGAGACTTGCCGATTGGAGTTGGGCAAGACATTAATCTCTCTCTGATTCTTGATAAATTCTGATAGCGCTGCGCCCCCAGCGCAGCCATGTATTATTGAGAATGCCCCACGAATTAATGAGGGTTCCAGCCTCCGGAGTGGCCAGAGCGAGAAATGTTAAGAAAGATGTGAGTAAAGCATAGCACATACGCCAGGGGTTTTTTTATTCCCAATGACCCGTTGGTTAATGTTTGCGTTAAGGTCTCGATCGCGGATGCCTTTTGCGAGGGACTCAAGGCAAGTAGTTGGTTTTTGAGTTCTGTCACTGTCATAGTTTATCTTGCTAATTAAGCATCGTTACCATTACTTTATTCTCACATCTTACACCTTTTACTCTACAAGGCCGAGCGCATGTATGGGCCGATCGCATGTATGGGCCGATCGCGCGTGGACCAGAAACCGGGTTTCTTTTACTAAATCTGGAGCCACTAGCGACAATTATCTCTCATTACCCGGTTTCTTAGTCTTAGCGGACGGAGCGATCGCATCTATGGAGCGATCGCATGTATGGGCCGATCGCATCTGGTAGGGGCACAGCGTCAGCGTATCAGAAAATTGACTGCTTCACCCGACAATTTATGTTCCTCCGTGCCCCGTTGATGGCCGATCGCATGTATTGGGCATGACGTTGGGGCGATCGCATCTGGTAGGGGCACAGCGTCAGCGTATCAGAAAATTGACTGCTTCACCCGACAATTTATGTTCCTCCGTGCCCCGTTGATGGCCGATCGCATGTATTGGGCATGACGTTGGGGCGATCGCATCTGGTAGGGGCACAGCGTCAGCGTATCAGAAAATTGACTGCTTCACCCGACAATTTATGTTCCTCCGTGCCCCGTTGATGGCCGATCGCATGTATTGGGCATAACGTTGGGGCGATCGCATGTATGGAACAAACGTATCGGGTAGGGGCACAGCGAAAATTAACTGCTTTACCAGACTCGGCGACGCCGTGCCCTGGATGTTTATGGTCGATCGCATGTATGTGACGGTTTATGATCGATCGCATGTATTGGGCATCGCGGGTGGGGCATCACCTTTGTTTCTTTTACCAAATCTTGCTCCTGACGTCACAATTAGCTCTCATTACCCGGTTTCTTGGTCTCAGGTGACGGGCGATCGCGCGCGGGTAATCGTTCGGGCAAGATTGAGAATGTTTATACTAGAATTTGCTCTTTCAATTGTAAGGTCTGAAGATTTAAGACTCAATGCCGATCGTCCAGCAAGCGAATCAGCAAATCATCGTCCTTGACTGTGATATCGGCTGCAATTTCTGGCAAACCCTCCAGACAACGAATCGAACAATCAGAGTTATTAAATAGTAACAGATCCAGTTCAGTCAAGACAACGGTGCAGTCATCTAAAGCTATAATGTCAAACAGGGGAGTTAGCAGAGACAGGGATAGTGTAATATGACCATCTTGCAGGTCAATTGCTGCTAACCTTTGATCGACTCCCACCCAAAGATGGGCTCCATCTTTGTCAATAGTAGTCACTGGTTGAATAATGGCGCTGCTTCTCCAACTGAGTCCGTAAGGCCCTATGCTTTGACCCAAATCTAACAAAGCAAATTGTCTCGCGTGGTCGTGAACGATAACCCGCCGCGCCCCTTCTAGCTGCTTGAATTCTGCTTCACTGATGGGTTTAATTTTCATCTTTCCTCCTGATATATTTAGGCGATCGCGGGTGTGGCATCACCTTTGTTTCTTTTACCAAATCTGGCTCATGACGCCACAATTATCTCCTCCAAACCCGGTTTCTTATCTGGTCAAGAATAATTCAAGGAATGAACAACCGGCCCAAATTATTATCAAGTTCCATGGCAATCTCAATTATCTGTATAGCACATCTTTCACGATATTCTGCTTGGGTGATGCGAGAGGTGCGTCCAATGGTGAGTACTGGCAAAGATGTCAGAGTATTCTCCTCACGAATAGTTTGTTCCAAAGAGTCTGGACCGTCCATATTACGATTGTCTGTTAATACGATCATCTGGTTTGTTTGGGCAAATCGCCAAACCGAGCGGTCTGTACTATCTTCGGGGAGATCTACATCTGTAAAGAACAGTAATTGCATTGGGAAAAAATCTAGCCAACCTCCTGCACTCAAAGCACCCCATAACAATAATGCTTGTCCTTCAATGTTGTGGTCTGCTAAAATTGTAATCATGTTTGGGAGAGGGTCTTTTGACGAGAACGCAGCTTTTCAAGTAGTTCAGAGCGCAACTGAGTCAAGGACTTCTGGGAACGATCTAGGTCGCGGGAGTTGTTTCGCTCTTCCCAATAGCGCCTGATTTCTTCACCTTGCTGGATTACCTGTTGATATTCTCGTTCTACCCGATCGCGATGAGCGTCTATATAAGCTAGGACATCGGCCATTTGATTATCTGTCAAGTTAAACCAATCCCGGATCAGATTTGGCGGCCAATCCTCATGCAGATAATCGAGGATGGCGTACAATGTGATCCGCGTTCCGGCTATTGATAGACCGCGACTCGTGTAGATTACTGTGGGCTGCTTGCTATCGGTCATTGAGTTACTACATCTCCTATCTGACTGCTTAATTGCTTATTTTAGCTAACTACCTGCTAGTTAGCTACTCATCAAAGCTGAATTACAACTTGTTGGCGAGGAACTGTCAATCGATCGACTTGCGGTGAGCGAAGTCGAACTGCTGCAATCACCTCGATCGTCTGCTTGAGGTTGGGTTTGATTATATTTGGTAGCACTGCTCTATTTTAGCACATGGCTGTACTATTTAAAGAAAATATTTACTGCTTGACGCCAGGAAAGATTGTCACCTACGGCTATCTACTGCTGAATAGCTATGAGTTTTTCCCGTGCTATTTTGCAGCCTTTACTCCCTTGATCGCATAATATTTCTACAGCTTTCTGCATATCCTCGATTACACCTTTTTGGTCTCCCAAGTCTCTGCGTGCATACGTTGTTGTAGGCATCTGCTAAGTCTGGATCGATTGTAATCGCTTGATTGTAATCTGCGATCGCCCCTGAGTAGTCTCCCAACTGCTTGCGTACCAGACCCTGGTTATTGTAAGCCTCTGCATAGTCTGGGTTAATTTTTATCGCTTGATTAAAATCGGCGATCGCTCATTTATAATCTCCAAATTCACGGCGTGCAATTCCCATATTGACGTATGCTTCTGCATAGTCTGGGTTAATTTGTATCGCTTGATTGTAATCTAAAAACGCTGCTTTTGGTTCTCCAAATTTATAGCGTACATACCCCCTATTTTTGTAAAATTTAGCATATTCTGGGTTGATTTTTATCGCTTGATTAAAATCTGCGATCGCTCCTTTATAGTCTTCCAATTCACGGCGTCCCAGACCCCTCCTGTGCATCATCTGGGTTAATTTTAATCGCTTGAGTGTAATCGGCGATCGCCCCTTTATAGTCTTCTAATTCACGGCGTCCCAGACCCCTCCTGTGCATCATCTGGGTTAATTTTAATTGCTTGAGTGTAATCGGCTATCGCCCCTTAAAAGTCTCCCAATTTACTGCGTACAGACGTAGGCTTTGGCATAGTCTGGGTTAATTTTTAGCGCCATATTGTAATCGGCGATCGCCCCTTGAAAGTCTCCCAATTCATGGCGTGCATTCCCCTGGTTTAAGTAGGCAAAGGGATGGGGTTTAATGTTGATGGCTTGACTGTAAGCCTCCACTGCTTCTGCGTAGCGTTCTAATTCTTCCAGCACATTCCCTCGCAACCAATAAAGTACAGAATCTTTAGGATTGAGAGCGATCGCCTTATCATAAAATGCCAGCGCCTCTGAGTATCGCTTCAACCAGTAAAGCGCCTCTCCTCGTTGACGCCAAGCATGATATAATTTGGAATTAATTTCCGTAACTTTATCAAAAGATGCCACAGCTGCTTGATATTCTCCCTGCCACTTCAGTGCCAAACCCCGTGCATACCAAGCTTCATCGAAGTCTGGATTCAGTTTAATCGCTTTGTCAAAAGCTGCCACCGCCTCCTCGTATTGAAACAACCGCCATAATTGATTGCCATAATTCACTCAATCCTTTGCTTTTGCACCCTTTGGTGGTTTATTCGCAGTGAATAAAGCCCTCTGAATAGCAGTTATGTCTCCTCTATTCAGTGGCGGGGGTACTAACACCTCTACCTTCAACCACTTAGGTGATATCTGCGCCCTGCTTGTCAAACTCAAAAACGTCCTGACAGGCACTCCTAAACTATAACCCAACTGAACTCTAGATACTTCTTCTCCCTCCGCTGCGGCGTGAATGCCAATCACTCGTCCGCGAGAGCGATTCATCTGTTGTCACCTCCTTTGTAGTTAGCTTGCGCCGCGATACCCTAAAGGGTATCGCTACATGGACAAAGCCCGCCTGCGCGGGCTTACCCCTGGGAACGGGTCTGCTGAGGCTCCCGCCTCTGGAAGATCCCGTTCCCTGATTCGATCTCGTTCCCTGGCTCCCGCCTAGGAACGGGCCTGCTGAGGCTCCCGCCTCTAGTTCGAGATCGTTCCCTGATTGTAGGATTGTCCTTACCATTTGAAGCAACATTCTAGTAAATCCCCCGTGTTGCCAGAAATTATTTTACCTACAAAATCTGTCTCCTACACACAAGAGGCAGAGCCTCAAAGATAGCATTCCGTGGCTCAGCCACGGAACGAGAAATACCCGTCGATTTATCTGTGACTGGTACTGGTGGGCATCGCCCACCCTACGGCACAAATCATTTCAAGAAGTTGGGGAATCACTATTAGGAGTTTGGCGCATCAGATATTGCCATATCCGCTTGATCTCCGCTCGATCCACCTCAGCATGGCGAATCGAATTTTCGAGAGTTAGACCTACAGCATCGACAGTACGAGCTGTATTATCGACCTGGCGGGATGAATTATCCATAGAGGTTTCCAGGGCAGCGAGTCGCCTGTCTGTTTCTTCGGTAAAGTTTTTGAGCGCAATTTCGAGGGCAGCGAGACGCCGTTCCGTTTCTTCCGCAACGCGATCGTTCGCAGCGAGACGCCGTTCCGTTTCTTCTGCAAAGCGATCGAGGCGAGTATCTATGCGAGCGATCGCCTCTGCATGTGCTTGCTGCATCAGAGCCGTTTGTGCGAGAATCTATTCTATCTGGTCAAGTCTGCTCGTCTATTTTCCTTTTTGTCAGTTATTATACTTTTTGATTGGCGCTGGTGGGCGATGCTCACTACAGTTATTGACGATCGGTTATTAGCATTATCCTACAATCCGACATTTTCGTATAATTGAAAAATAGGACAGCTAAAATTAACGCTAGTTAGGTTAATTTTTAGTTCCGTTTCAGAGAGTGGGGTATTTTACTCAATAAAATAATGAGTCAGTTCCCATTTTCCTCGCTCGTTCAGTCTATAGCATTCCACGCTCATGCGATCGGGACTAACAAGCACATATTCTTTGAGAGTGCTGATGCGGCGGTAATGAGTGAATTTATCTCCCCGATCGTAAGCTTCGGTACTGGGAGAAAGAACTTCCACAATCAGGCAAGGATATCTTACCATTTTAATTGCCCTTCTGTCCCGGTCGTCGCAAGTTACCATCACATCTGGGTAATGAAATGGACCTTGTTCAGAAATGCCTATTTTTACATCTTCTGATAAAACGAAACACCTTTTATCTCCCAGATGATTCTCCAGCGCCGTCGTCAGCTTAACAGCAATTCTATTGTGGGGAATAGTCCCTCCCGCCATAGCATAAACGTAGCCATTGACGTATTCGTACTTGATGGGTTGTTGTTCTTCCCATTCCAGGTACTCCTGGGGAGTCATCTCTGGTAATCTGTCTGAAATTGCTACCATCGTAGTTATCTTTTACCTCTTATCAACATTGGGAACCTATGGAGGCTCCCATTTCTCATTTTACCTTGTGATTGGCGCTGGTGGGTGATGCCCACCCTACTATTGATGATAAGCTATTAGCATTCTCCTAGAATACTACATCTTCGTATAATTGAGAAATCGGACAGCTAAAATCAACGCTAGTCAGGTTAATTTCCAGTTCTGTTTCTGCTTGGGTAGTTTCCTCAAGCGAATAATGAGTCAGTTCCCATTTCCTCCGATCGTTCAGGCGGTAGCATTCCACGCTCATGGGATCTGGACTAACAAGCACATATTCTTTGAGAGTGCCGATCCGACGGTAATGGGTGAATTTATCTCCCCGATCGTAAGTTTCCTTACTGAGTGAAAGAACTTCCACAATCAGACAAGGATATCTTACCATTTTAATTGCCCTTCTGTCCCGATCGTCCCATGTTACCATCACATCCGGGTAGTGAAATGGACCTTGTTCAGAAATGCCGAGTTTAGCATCTGCCGATAAAACTAAACACCTTTTGCCTTTCAGGTGATTTTTCAGCGCATTCGTCAGGTTAACGGCAATTCTATTGTGGGGAATAGTTTCGCCCGCCATAGCATAAACCATAGCATAAACGTAGCCATTGACGTATTCGTACTTGATGGGTTGTTGTTCTTCCCATTCCAGGTACTCCTGGGGAGTCATCTCTGGTAATCTGTCTGAAATTGCTACCATCTTAGTTATCTTTTACCTCTTATCAACATTGGGAACGCACAGTCTGAGGCGATCGCCTCTCGTTTCGGGGCTCTAGCCACGGAACGAGGAACTAAGGGTTCGTAGTAAGCACGAAGCGTGCTTACCATCCATTCTACTATTCATCAGGTGCATTGCGGAAAAAATCCTCCAGATCCACCTTGATATAGGTTTTGCCGGAAACCCCAGAATCATGCCCAACGGGCTTACTACTACTACCTTGAATAATTTTGCTGAGCTGATCGAGAATTTGCTCGGAATCATCTTTATGTCGCAGGGTGAATAGCAGGGTCTCGCAATCCCCATCCTTGACACTCGCCGCACAGATCACGGGTTTATCCTTGCCATTCTTATCTTTCCAAGTGCCATTAGTCATGTAATTGAGAGTGCCTTTATCGTAGGCTTCCTGAAAGGGAGGCGAGACTTGCTCGCACCGCGTCTTCGCAGGGTAGCCCATAGCTTCAAAAACATCTTTTTCCCAGCGAATCAGAGCCTTTTTCCCTCTTTGCGCCAAGGGTAAGTCGTGGGTACAGGCTTGCCACTCTGATTGTCGTAACCCTCCCGACAGATAAATGGCCACCCTGAAGCTGACGGCGGTGGTAGTTCAGGCGAGGTATAATCTATCTGATTATTCTGATTGCAACTGCTGCTAGCAACTGCCAGTGTTGCTGTCAAGACGGCGATAAATGATTGACCTTTCATTATACATATCTTCCTGTTTAAATCCTGCTCGTGTAATCTGCTGCCGTAGGGCTGCTCGTTTGCCTGCCGTGGCCTAGGGTGGGTTACGGCTGCGCCTAACCCACCGTCGTCCTTAAATCATTTGTTTACTATTATAGTATCTGTCACCCTTTCCTAGGCTCTGCCCGTCCCAGGGGTGCGATCGTCCTCCATACCTGCTCAAGGCGGACTGTCGGGCTGCGATCGCCCATGTGCTCGCGTCCTATAAGCAATTAGCGAATCCCTAAAAATCGCCACTATAAATGTAGAGATGTCCGCCATTGCATCTCTACAGAAGTTGCTATAAATCACATTTCTATGCTAACCAATTTTTCTGGCATTGTCAACCCCTATGCATGATTTTTGGGAAAAATTAATAATTC
This sequence comes from uncultured Hormoscilla sp., assembly GCA_963921275.4. Taxonomy (GTDB): domain Bacteria; phylum Cyanobacteriota; class Cyanobacteriia; order Cyanobacteriales; family Desertifilaceae; genus Hormoscilla. Next base: position 6,704,713 of record OZ001293.3, read on the forward strand.
AATTAGCTAGTATTTAGGATGGTTGCACAAATAGGGTATGAAACTACTTGCGATCCGAGAAACCCAGTTGTTTGGAAAAACCGGGTTTCTCGCTTCGGAACGCGACCAAAACGGCCCTAATGGTAAAATATATCGCCCCTAGACTGCTTGCTGAAATTGAGCTTTTGTAGGTTGAGTTGAGGCACGAAACCCAACCCGCGAGTCAAACAGTAATGTTGTAGGTTTAGATCGCCTCTCTACTGCTGAAATTGAGTCATTAACCAAGTACCTACTTCTGTTTGACTCTGGGTGCGAGTGCGCCCCAGCGCCTCCGACAACACAGACATTGTCAACCCTGGCAATACCAGAGACTCAGTTATCTGTCTGCTACCCCGATCGACCATAGAAAAAGCGAGGATACGTACATGCTGCACGTCAACTATCCAATATTCACCAACTCCGAGTTCTTCATACAGCATCCGTTTTTTGCCCCGATCGTCAGCAAGTGAAGTTAAGCTAACTTCGATAGCCAAGTCAGGAGGCGGATAAACATCCAGGTTAATAATAGATGTGCCCCAAGGAACCACTTGGAAGTTATTTCCAATGTAATAGGATACATCAGGTTGACATTCTGCTGTCCCCATTTTGCGGTAACTACAGTTAGTTAAACCTTTAAGCGGAATGCCCGTGATAATGCCAAACAAATTGACGGCTAAAGAGATAATCGTGTTATCGCTGGAATGGTCATGACCTACAGGTGACATTTCAATCCTCAGTTCTCCTTGGTGATAGTAGCATTTGGCTTTTTCATCAACTTCTTCTGAATCGATAATCTGGATGTATTCTTCCCAAGGGGCTGTCATCCAGGTGTCAGTGGAGATTTTGGTTTGTAATTTGCTCATTAGCTTATCCCATTTGCGATTTGTAATCTCTCGTTCCCAGGTTCTACCTGGGAATGTGCGGCTGGAGGCAGAGCCTCTAGAATCGCTCTTCTCCTATGTTATAACAAATTGAGGAACTTTTCCAGGGCATCCACCATTAAAGGAGGCCAGCGTCGAACATTGCGCACCCAATCTAAATCTTGATAGCGCCCATCTAGGCCCACAACTGCCACCCAGTTACTTTCAGCTTCACCTACTTTACCTTCTGCCCAAAGTACGGCTGTTAAGGCGGCCCGCATATCGGCAAATTGCGGATATTTTCTCACTAAGTTCCGCATGGTGCGCGTCGCCTCTTTCTGCTTCCCCGCTTGATACAATGCTAGGGCGTAATTTGTCCGGGCAAAGGCATAATCAGGATCTAACTCAAAGGCTTTTTGTAAATCGGCGATCGCCCCTTGCCAATCACCCAATCCGCTTTTCGCATTACCTCGGTTATTATATGCCTCAGCATCGTCCAGTTCCAGCACCCGCTCGTAATCCGCGATCGCCTTTTGCCACATACCCAAGGCTTCCCAAGCGATACCACGATTCAGATAAGGGTCCGTAACATTGGGTGCTAATTCCACAGCCTTGTTATAATCAGCCAAAGCCTCATCTAACTTATTCTGGCTCAGGCGGATATTCCCACGGTTACTCAAAATAGCTGGGTTATCTGGAGCTATTTCCAGCATCTGGGTCAAATATAGCTCCGCCTGGGCAAAATCGGACTCGGCGATCGCCCCAAAAGCTTTTTGATTTAAGGCATACAGTTGGGTAAATTGGGATTGAGAGATGCTAGACTGGGCCAATGTAACTGGCCAGGCCAATCCCATGACCAGGAAAATCGTGAAAATTGTCAGAAAGAAACGTTTCATTGCGAATAATTAATGGTGAATAACGGTAATCTATTTGGATTATCGTAACCCAAATGTTTCCAAGCAGCCGGAGTTGCCACACGTCCTCGGTGAGTCCGCTGCAAGAAGCCAATCTGCAACAGATAAGGTTCGTAAACCTCTTCAATATTATGGGCATCTTCTCTAATTGCCGCCGATAAAGTTTCTAAACCGACGGGTCCGCCATGAAAATTTTCAATCATCGCAGTCAGAATCAGTCGGTCTGTCCAGTCGAGACCGCAAGAGTCAACATTGTACATTTCTAAAGCCTCAGCAGCAAGTTCTTGAGTAATTGGTAAACTAGCTTTAACCTGGACATAATCTCGCACTCGTCTCAAGAGGCGGTTAGCAATGCGGGGAGTACCCCGGGCGCGACGGGCAATTTCAGTAGCCCCCTCGGGGGTAATCCCAGCCTGTAAAATATTAGCAGTTCTCAGCACGATCTGAGTCAGTTCATCCAGATCGTAGAAGCGCAGTCGGTGCAGCAAACCGAAGCGATCGCGCAAAGGAGAAGTCAGGGTCCCCACGCGAGTCGTCGCCCCCACGAGAGTAAAAGGTTTCAGGGGAATGGTGCGAGTAGAGGCAGATTTCCCCTTACCAATAGTAATTTGTAAGTGAAAATCCTCCATGGCCGGGTAAAGCAGTTCCTCAGTTACTCGGGACAGGCGATGAATTTCATCCACAAACAGCACGTCACCAGATTGCAAACTCACCAGCAAACCCACAATATCGCGGGGTCGTTCCAAAGCGGGTGCCGCAGTAATTTTGCAATTCACACCCATTTCCGAAGCGATAATCAAAGACATGGTAGTTTTGCCCAAACCCGGCGGACCGTAAAGCAGCAGGTGATCCAGACTTTCATTTCTCGCTTTAGCTGCTTGCATAGCAATATTCAGAATATCCTTCAGTTCAGTTTGCCCAATATAGTCAGCCAGTCGATGGGGGCGCAGTTTTTCTTCCTGCTTTTCCGTCTCCTCCACCTGGGCTTCCGGCTGTAAGAGCTGTGATTCGTCATTGCCTGGCGGTTTCTTTTTATCCGTCTTCCCCTTGCGCTCTTTCGGTTTGCCAGACTGTTGGTAAGAAGATTGGATTGCCATGATTACAATAGGAATATACCAGATATAGCTTAAACTACAATGTCTGATTCTACTTTGACCATCCCTGACAACCTGACCTTTCAGGACGCGATCGCCCTCACCCAGTCTTTGCTCGCCCAGCTAGAACAGGGTAAATTATCTGAACCAGAGATCCAAGAAGCGATCGCCTCTCTGGTCAGCACCTTACCTGGCGCTCGGGGATTTTTCGTAACTTATTTAACAGACGAGCGACCTTTTGCAGATAATCAGACTCCTGCGGTCATTGATGCCTTACGTCATAATACGGAAACAATAGCAGATATAATAGTAAAAAATATCGCCATGTCAACGGCAATGGCCATTACTCATCAACGGAATCAAGACGAGGAGATGGCCACCAGTTCCCAAAGAGTGCGATCGCGCAGTGCCAAGATAATTAAACTATTACAGCTGCCTGAGGTGCAAGAGCGATCGCAGCAGTTATATGCCAGCGCCACCACAGGCAATGGCAGTTACCAGGAATTTTTGTCACGCTGGGGTTACGATCCAGAACAACGACAGGCGATCGCTCTGGCATTAGAACCTCTAACCCAACAAGGAAACAAACCGGCGTTGCACATTCTTGGGATGATGGTTGATAATTTTCGCGATGAAAGCTAATTGCTAATTGCTAATTGATATAAAAAGTCATTAATAGGCATATATGACTAGTGGATTATCTCTTATCAACAACTCCTATCATCCCGTAATTGTGCAACGCCGGAAACAAACCTATAGAGAATCCATCTGAGAATATAGAAGATACCTTAAACAGGGTGCGTTAGACAAGTAAGAGAATAAACCTATGCTGAAGATACGTCCTGGGATAATTTTAACCACAGTAGCGGCAATGATGTTCAGTACTGCCGCCCGGGGGAACCCAAAAGTCGTGGAAATCGTGCCCACTTTTGAACCAGATCCACTAGAACTGACTAGGGGGACATCTATAGGATCGAGCAGTAATAACTGTGCTAACCTTGCTTCAGAGCCTAATATCGTCGTCCAGCTCACGCAAGACATTAGTTCAATGCGTTTTATTCTCGAAAGTGCAGTCGGTCAACCAATCCTCAAGATTGACGGCCCCAATAGCATCCCCTGCCTGATGGCGGACAGCTTCTCTGGGGGTAAGATAGAAGTGCCGGGATATTGGCCCCAGGGGACATACTCTATTTATATAGGCGATCGGGCGTCCGGCCCTCAAGACTATACCCTGTCCATCTCTTCCCAATAAAATGAAGTCAGCAAGGAGTAAGTGTCAGGATGAACAGAGAATTTAACGTCATCATCGAGAAGGATTCTCAGGGCTACTTAGTTGCTTCTGTGCCAAGTCTTCCTGGATGTCATACACAAGCAAAGTCTTTAGATCAACTTATGGGACAGGGAGACGCCCGGACTACGAATCCTCCAGCTGTTTGACTGAGACATCAACAGCATCCACATCTATTGTGCCGCTAGGGGTCAGGCGACTAAAACTACCTTTTTCCACCAGGAGAGGTTCCCCACAGTTAGGGCACTGGCACTGAGTCCGATTCAAAGCCATGAATTCATGGCCGCATACAGGGCACCCATCCGATATCAGGTTGCGTTTCAGCCACCAGCGGGCCCCCAGAAACAAAATCACTGGGGAAATGGAAACCAAGGCGATTAAAATCAAGAATGAGTTGACCAACCAGCCCAGACCAACGGCACTGAGTAACCAAAACACCCCAAAGACAGCAAGCCAAAAGCCAAGGCTAGAAAGATTGAATTGGATATTCTTGAAGCCGTCTCGGTTCACGATCTTCTCCTTTGGGGTACATGCATCTTCAATTATTTCTATCCTAGCTAGATTCGTCGGGATCGAGCAGTTCTGCTAATCGCTTGGTGAAGGCCCCTTTCCCAAAGGCCCCGATCGCCTCTTGTCGCAACTACTCCCCATCGCAGCGAATATCCCCTCCTTTAAGGATTTGGATACAAGCCGCCGCCATCGCTTCCGGGTCCCGGTGAGGCACCTGCCAGCCCAGGCGTCCATCCTGCAAGGGGTCAGCCGAACCATCCCCATCACCGGCTAGCACCGGCACCCCGCAAGCCATTGCCTCCAAGTACAGGATCCCAAATCCTTCCTAGGATGGCATTATGTAGGCATCCGCTAAGCGGTAATGGTCTACCAACTCTTCTGTGGGCACAAAACCCGCAAATATTACCCGATCGCCCACCCCCAAATCCTGGGCCAATTTTTCTAACCTAGGTCGATCATCCCCCCGTCCGATTACTAAATACTTGACTTCTCGAAAGACTTGTGCTACTTTTGGTAAAGCACGAATAGTGACATCCACCCCCTTGTAGATATCACCTGACCACAGCCGCGCCACAGTCATTAACACCTTAGATCCTGCCAGATTATACTTTTCTACCAAAGCCTGGGATTTAGGACCAGAGGTAAATGCATCCCCATCCACAAGCTCTCAGCAGATTCTGGTTGTAGGATTGAATGCCGCCTTCCGCTGCAAAAAGCTCTAAGAAGACAAAGACATACTTGCTCCTTGCACTGATAGTTTGCTCCAACTCTTTCCTAGCTCCCACAGAATACTAATATGGCATATTATGTTGCCCGTTGTACCTCAGGCGCGATCGCCTCTGTTTGCAAGCGTTCCAAGTCATGGAACACCATTTTCTCCACCAACTGCTCAAAGCTGACTTGTGGTTGCCAACCCAGCTGGCGTTTAGCTTTAAGAGGGTCCGCCACCAGATGAAAATGTTCGTCCGCGCGCAGGAATTTCGGGTTAACCACCACATAGCGCTGCCAGTCCAGTCCCACACAATCAAAAGCTGTCGCTACCAATTCTCGCACAGTATGCAGTTTCCCAGTACCAATCACGTATTCTTCTGGAACATCGACTTGCAGCATCCGCCACATCGCTTCCACGTGATCCCCAGCATAGCCCCAGTCTCGTTTCGCATCCAGGCTGCCCATTTCCAGCACCTCGCTTAACCCCAGCTTAATTGACGCCGCCGCCATTGACACCTTGCGAGTCACGAAGCTAGGAGGTCTCCTGGGGGATTCATGATTGTACAAAATGCCGCTACAAGCAAACAAACCATAGTGCTGTCGGTGATGCACCATCGTCCAGTGGGCGTGTAACTTCGCTGCTGCATAGGGGTTCTTTGGGCGAAAGGGGGTATTCTCGTCCTGGGGCGATCGGTCCACTTGGCCAAACATCTCCGAACTGCTAGCTTGATAGAAGCGGGCATCCAGACCCACCTCCCGCACCGCTGCCAATAGTCTGGTAGCGGTACCCGTGACTAAGTCTAGCGTTCCCAAGGGGTCATTCCACGAGTCCGGCACGAAACTGGGCGCGGCCAGATTGTAAATTTCATCAGGATGTCGCTGTTCGACCACCTCTTTTAGGGCCTCACTGTCAGTCAAGTCTACCGCATAAATCTCTACCTGGTTCGCTAGGGCACCTAGCTTTACCACGCTACTTTGTCGTTCCGGTAGCATTAACCCCAGTACCCGGTAGCCTTTCGACAACAGCAATTCGCTCAGATAATAGCCATCTTGACCTGTTATTCCCGCGATCAGCGCTGTTTTCGTCATTCTTTATCTCCCCATCTCCTACCGCTATAGCTACTTCCACTTTGCCTTTGATTCCTGCATTCGTGATAACGGCATTGGCATAGCACTAGATATCTGCGATCCCATCTTCAATCCCTTATTTATCACTAAACCGACAGGAGAAGGCACGGGCTTGGGGTTATCCTTGACCCATGATATCATTGTCGGACAGCACCGAGGCAGTATTAAAGTAGAAAGTCAACTGGCAATAGTCCGGACAGTTTTGGTGACGTGGCTGTAAGGCTTGCAGCGTCAGTCTTGGATCGATAGAGCAATTAAGAGCAAGTTAGCCCTGGGGCTGACATTGAAAAAAATGAGGCCAGTAGGCCGCAACCCTTACCCTGTGGTCGTTATGGGGTCTAAAAACTGTCCGGAGTATTGAACTGGGAGAAATGACAGAATTTATTCTCACTTTACCTACCAATGGGGCTTATATTTAAGAACGAGAATCTAAATGCAGTAGGAAAAAGGCTATGAAACCAGCAAAAATCCTCGTCGTGGATGACGCGATAGAGTTAGAACGTTTAATCAAACAGCGATTCCGAAAAAATATCAAAGCTAAAGAGTTCGAGTTGTTATTTGTTCATACTGGGGTAGAGGCACTGCGAAAATTGGAAACGGAACGGCAGATCGATATGATCTTGACTGATATCAACATGCCAGAAATGGATGGTCTCACCTTATTAGAAAAAGTCCTCAAAATCGATCCGAATATCAAGACGGTGGTGGTGTCAGGTTATGGGGAGCTCCAAAATATTAGGACAGCGATGAACTTTGGTGCTTTTGACTTCCTGCTCAAGCCGATCGACTTTCAGGATTTAGAAATTACGATCAAAAAAACCCTGAAGTTGGTGCAGCACATGAAGGCACAACAGCAGCAGCTGCAACAGGCTATGGAACAACTACAATACCAGGCCGCTTACGATAGATTAACAGATATGCCCAATCGTTATTTGATGCTACAAGAGATTCGCCAATGTATCGAAGACTCACAGCAGGGTTGTCTATTCGCTGTTTTATTTCTGGAGCTAGACCGCTACACAAGGGTTAAATACAGCTTTGGTCACGAACAAGCCGATCGCTTATTGGTGGAGGTGGCTAGTCGGTTAAAGACCTGTGTGGGGCCCAAAGATATCATAGCTCATGTAGGAGAAAATGAATTCGCCATCTTGCTGAAGGATATCCAAGAACAGCAGGCTGTCCAAAAAGCTTCCGATATCCATATGGCCCTGGAATTGCCTTTTAACTTCAACGGGACTGTGATGTCATCGACTACCAGTATTGGAATTGTTTTCAGCAATATCGGTTATCACCAACCGGAAGAATTTCTGCGGGCCGCTGACACGGCCATGCATTATGCGAAGATGCAGTCGTATGCTAGCACAGTTCTATTCGATCTAAGTATGCAGACAAAGGCGATCGATCGTTTACATTTGGAAGCGGACCTGCAACGGGCCATTAAATTGCAACAGTTACATCTCAATTATCAGCCCATTGTCTCGCTGAAAACTGACGAGATTGTGGGTTTTGAAGCCCTGGTGAGGTGGGATCATCCCACCAGGGGACTGGTTTCCCCGACTGAGTTTATTCCCTTGGCAGAAGAAACGGGACTGATTATTCCTCTGGGTGAATGGGTATTGTCAGAAGCTTGCCGACAGTTGAGTATCTGGCGCGATCGCTTGCCCGACCATTTCCGTGTCAGTGTCAATCTCTCTGGCATGCAGCTATGGCATCCCCTGTTATTACAGTTCCTTGACGAGTTGCTGTGGACGCTCTCTGTGAGTGGGTCCTATTTGAAGCTAGAGATTACGGAAAGCATTCTGATGCAAAATAGTTCGGCTGCGATCGCCTTGCTGGAGCAATTTAAACAAAGACAGATACAGTTGTCTATGGATGACTTTGGCACTGGCTATTCTTCTTTTTCCTATCTGCAACGTCTGCCGATCGATACTCTGAAGCTTGACCGTTTGTTTGTTGACAATATTGAGGGGCATGGCAAAGACTTGGATATAGCCAAAACTATTATTACCCTAGCTCACTCTCTGGGATTGGATGTAATTGCCGAAGGGATAGAGACACCACAGCAGCGAGATATCCTGCGATCACTCGACTGCGAATACGGACAGGGATACCTTTTCTCTCGACCACTCGACGGCCAAGAGGTAATCGAATTCATGGCTACCATCAATCCCCAATATAATGACGCCTGCTTATGTTGAGCAGACCTACATCCGCACCAAACAGCAGGCGTCAAGTCAGTTTTTTTTAGAACAGACCGAGAGTAAAGGATTCATCAATCGGGAAAGTAGCGCCAATACCCAACCAGAAGGTAACGAGGGTGCCAATCAAAAACACAGTCGTTGCCACTGGACGCCGGAAGGGATTTTGGAACTTGTTGACGTTCTCGATAAACGGAACCAGGATCAGACCCAGAGGTACTGAAGTCATCATCAAGACTCCCAGGAGTTTATTGGGAACAGTCCGCAGAATTTGGAACACTGGATAGAAGTACCACTCTGGCAGAATTTCCAGAGGCGTCGCAAAGGGGTCTGCTGGTTCGCCGATCATTGCCGGATCTAACACTGCCAGGGCCACGATACAGGTGAGGGTTCCCAGCATCACCATCGGGAAGACGTACAACAGGTCATTCGGCCAAGCGGGTTCACCGTAGTAGTTATGACCCATGCCTTGTGCCAATTTGGCCCGTAGCTTCGGATCGCTCAGATCTGGCTTTTTTTCTGTTGCCATAGTTTTTGTTCTCCTTTTCTATTGTTGGCGAGTTTTCACCTCACCACTCACCAGTCACTAAGATGATTACAAAGGACCAGAGATGCCCTGCTTGCGAATCATTAAGAAGTGCAACAGCATGAAGACAGCGATCATCCAGGGCAGAACGAAGGTGTGGAGACTGTAGAAACGGGTCAGGGTCCCTTGACCGACGGCGGTACCACCGCGCATCAGTTCCACGATCATCGATCCAACTACCGGAATCGCTTCTGGCACGCCGCTGACAATCTTCACAGCCCAGTATCCCACCTGATCCCAAGGCAGAGAGTAGCCTGTTACACCAAAGGAAACGGTGATCACGGCTAGGACTACCCCCGTTACCCAGGTCAGTTCCCGGGGCTTTTTGAAACCACCGGTGAGGTACACCCGAAAGATATGCAGGATCATCATCAGCACCATCATGCTGGCAGACCAACGGTGGACGGAACGGATCAGCCAGCCGAAGCTCACCTCATTCATCAGGTATTGCACTGAGGTGAAGGCTTCGGCCACCGTTGGCTTGTAATAGAAGGTCATGGCGAATCCAGTGGCAAACTGGATTAAGAAGCACATCAAGGTTATCCCCCCCAGGCAGTAGAAGATGTTGACGTGGGGAGGGACATACTTGCTGCTGATATCTTCGGAGATCGCCTCTATTTCTAGGCGTTCTTGAAACCAGTTGTATATTTTCGATTCTGTTACCTGCTTGGTAAACATGAAGCCAAGGTCCTAAATATTTATCACAGCACTTTTCAAACTGTAACATAGACGAAAGCTTAAGGGGATATTATGTATAAGCGACTTGTCTGGATGGGATTTTTACTGGCACTGCCACTGACGATCGCCCTGGCCTGGGGTCCGCCTGCTGCTGAGGCTCTCACGAATAACCAGAAGCTGTTCAATGAAGTCTGGCGCATTGTCAATCGCGCCTATCTGGATGACAGCTTCAATCATCAGAACTGGTGGAAAGTCCGTCAGCGGGCTTTGAAGCAGCCTCTGGCCACAAAAGAGCAGACTTACTCAGCCATCGACCAAATGCTCGATAGCTTAGGCGATCCTTATACTCGATTCTTGCCACGTAATGAGTATAAAAGCTTACAGGTTAGCACTTCTGGAGAGCTGACAGGGGTGGGGTTACAGATAGCTATAGATGGGGAAACGGGGGTGTTAACGGCGATCGCCCCGATCGCGGGTTCGCCAGCATCCGCAGCGGGGTTGCAACCACTCGATCGGATCCTGAAGATTGATGGGGTGTTAACCTCGTCCATGATCTTAGAAGAGGCGGCTAACCGGATGCGGGGACCAGCGGGTACTCTGGTGACACTGACAGTAGAACGTGAGGGCGAGGCAATATTCGATGTTAAACTGGTGCGCGATCGGATTACTCTGAACCCCGTGACTGCCGAATTGCAGGTAGTAGAAACCCAGGGAAACAGCTTGAATATCGGGTATATTCGCCTATCCCAATTCAACGCCAATGCCACCCAAGAGGTATCCGATGCGATCGATCGCTTGGAGGAAGAGGGTGCTGCGGCTTACATTTTAGACTTGCGGAATAACCCCGGTGGTTTGTTGACCGCAGGGATTGAGATTGCTCGTCTCTGGCTGGATGATGGTACGATCGTCTATGCAGTGAATCGCCAAGGAATGTTGGATAGCTTTGATGCCGCGGGTTCGGCATTGACTGACGATCCCCTGGTGGTGTTGGTGAATCAAGGCACTGCTAGTGCTAGTGAAATACTCGCTGGTGCTTTACATGATAACGATCGGGCTTTACTGGTGGGAGAGAAAACCTTTGGCAAAGGTTTGATCCAGTCTGTGTTTGACTTGTCAGATGGTTCTGGTTTAGTAGTGACTATTGCCAAGTATGAGACTCCCAATCACACTGATATTAACAAATTGGGAATCCAGCCAGATAAAATAGTGCCTCTGAACCAAATTACTCTGGACCAACTGGGGATGGAAGCTGACCAGCAATATCAGGCGGCTGTGGAATTGTTGACCTCCGATATGATGTTGGCGGATGCAGCATAGTGGACGAATTAAGAAACCCGGTTTTGAGATCGTACCGGGTTTCCACCATCGCCTCTTTTTGGATACAGAGCCAGTAATTGATCTCGTGGAGCTAAAACTATGATACCATAATACCGAAGTTTGTCTTAACCAAAATGTCAACTCATGCAGTCGGATCCCATATATCCCAAACTGTCACAATTTACAAAGCCCCTCAAAAGGGGAAAGCTCAAAAGTTACTGCAGGAAGGATTTACACCTGCTGATTTTCCTTATAATCTTCCTTATACTGATAGAAATTGCTACTTTGCCGGACCCAATGACATAAGTATTGCCGAGGAATTCAACCAAAGCTACAAAGATGGAATTCTTGAAGTTTCGATCGATAGAGAAAGTTACGATATATTTCAAGCCGCTTGAGTTTCGCTATGATGAAAAGAACGAGTGCGAACGAATTGAGGTGATTGTTACTCAAAACTTATTTACGATACTAAACCAATTTCCACGAGTTCTCAAGCCAAGGTAAACAGCATGGATAGTAACAGTTGGCAGCAAATTAAATCCAAGTACGAACTAGGTGGGTTCGTGCAGGGTAAGGTCGAGTAAATAGCGCCTTTTGGCGTTTTTGTCGATATTGGCGAATCTTTAGTCAAGGGGCTGATTAAAATTCCTGACTTTTTAGATTCGGGAGAGATGAGTGAAGAAATGTATCCTGAAATTGGCACAACTATAGGGGCTGTCGTGGTTGGATACAACGAGAGTAATTGCCGCGAGATATATTTGAACGCCAAGCCCAGCGTTCTACACAAAGCTCTCGTTCCCCTGAAAATTCCGACTTTGGTTGTCTAGGCTATCTACAGCTGATGGCGATCGCTCCCCAAAGGCGATCTCCACAGCCATTCCTAACACAGAATCAGCAATACAATTGGCAAACTATGCGGATCCGTCCAGAGCCCTTGGGGCGGTTATGGTTCGTCGAGGGGCGAGGCGATCGCCCCAAAGAAAAAAATGCTAGCATCAAGAAATACGCGCTCAGCTCACCATCACAGAAATGAATATCCTCACAACTCCTAATCCGATAACCAGCGGGACAGTGACGATCTCCGTGACTGAAATCATGGGCCACAATTTATGTATTGCAAGTGAAGATGGCCAAAAAGTATGCCAAGCGATCGCTGGGGCTTTGCGGTCTGGTAAGAAAGTCATTGTTTCCTTCAAAGATGGCGAAGATATTACCTCCGCTTTCTTGGCAGATGCGATCGGTCATCTGTACGCTTTATTTCCCGAAGATTTTCTCGAAGCCAACCTCAGGGCGATCGACATGGAGCCAGATGACGCGGCAGACCTATTAGATACGATTGAAGATGTCAAGGAATACCTGCAAGACCCAAAGGCATGGGAAGCAGCGGCGCGAGCCACCTTCGGAGATGACTACTATGAGTAACCAAGTCATCGACATCAACAATTACAAATTTACCTCTGCTGATGCTGTATTATTTGATGCCAATGTATGGCTATACATTTATGGTCGCCAGGAAGATGTATCTCCTCGCAACCGGGCTACATATACCTTGGCACTGAGGCGGATTCGCAGCGCGAGGGGGCAGATATTCTTGGATGGTTTCGTGCTGTCTGAATTCATTAATGCCTACGCTAGATTTGTTTATAACAAATTGCCAGCAGAGAGCAGACCCGCAGAGTTCAAGATATTTCGCAATAGTGCAGGCTTCAAACCAATTGCCAGAAAGATTGCCAGACAAGTTCGGAAAATTATTCAGAAGTGCCAGCTCACAGAAACTGGGTTGGAGACCGTAGATTGGGAACCGATTTTAACTGAGTATGCCATAGGAGGTGCTGATTTTAATGATATGATGTTGGCCGAACTTTGCAAAAAAAAAGGTCTGAAGCTGGTAACGCACGATTCTGATTTTAAGGGCGACAATTTGACAATTATTACCGCTAATCGCAAGTTACTGAACTGAGATTGCGGTCGGGGTTTGGGAGATCGCTCTCCAAAGGCGATCGCCACAGCCATTCCTAACACAGAATCAGCAATACAATTGGCAAACTATGCGGATCCGTCCAGAGCCCTTGGGGCGGTTCTGGTTCGTCGAGCGGCGAGGCGATCGCCCCAAACGAAAAAAATCAAGCATCGATGTGCGATGCGCAGTGCGAATAGCGCGCGCATCGCACATCGAAGTTTGTGCTAGCATCAAGGAATACGCGCTCAGCTCACCATCACAGAAATGAATATCCTCACAACTCCTACTCCGACAACCAGCGGGACAGTGACGATCTCCGTGACTGAAATCATGGGCCACAATTTATGTATTGCAAGTGAAGATGGCCAAAAAGTATGCGAAGCGATCGCTGGGGCTTTGCGGTCTGGCAAGAAAGTCATTGTTTCTTTCAAAGATGGGGAGGATATTACCTCGGCTTTCTTGGCAGATGCGATCGGTCATCTGTACGGTTTATTTCCCGAAGACTTTCTGGAAGCCAACCTCCGCGCGATCGACATGGAGCCAGATGACGCGGCAGACCTTACATACACGGTTCGCTGGGTCAAAAAGTACCTCAAAGACCCAGAGAGATTCATCGCGGCAGCACGGGATGCTTTCGGGGAGGACTATGAGTAACCAAGTTTATCGGATCGAAGATTACAAATTTAGCAAGACTGATGCGGTGTTATTTGATGCCAATGTCTGGCTGTATATTTATGGAACAACCGGAAATATGTATCCTCGATACTGAATCAGCAATACAATTGGCAAACTATATGGATAGTAACAGTTGGCAGCAAATTAAATCCAAGTATGAGTTAGGTGGGTTCGTGCAGGGTAAGGTCGAGTAAATAGCGCCTTTTGGCGTTTTTGTCGATCTTGGCGAATCTTTAGTCAAGGGGCTGATTAAAATTCCTGACTTTTTAGATTCCAGAGAGATGAGTGAAGAAATGTATCCTGAAATTAGCTATAGGGGCTGTTGTGGTTGGATACAACGATATTAATTGCTGCGAGATATATCTTTCATGCAAAGCCCAGCGTTCTACACAAAGCTCTCGTTCCGATAAAAATTAAAACTTAAGCAGAGGAGTAATGCATATGTTTGGTAACGAACAAAAATCTGTTGTTTTAGATGCAGTGAAAGAAGCAAGTACACAGTGGAAATCCGCTTTCTATTCAGGCGATGCAGTTGGTTGTGCAGCCCAATATGAAAAAAATGCAGTGATGCAAGCAAAGCCTTTTGGTACCTTTACTGGCAGGATTGAAATTCAAGCATTTTGGCAAAAGCCGATCGACCAGGACCAGGTTTTTCTGATGTTGAATATTTAGAACCCCGAATAGAAGTTGTCGATGAAACAAGTGCCATATTAACTTCTCGTTGGCAAATGAATAAGGCAAGTGGCGTCATCTATAAAGAACTTTGGGTATTACAAGAAGACGGAACCGCGAAATTCCGTGAAGATGAGTTTGAAGCTATGGGCTAATAAACTACCGTTGCAGATGCTAGCACCAATTATTGTTAATGGTACTACAGATTTGGTGCCGGACAACCTAATACTTGTAGACTAAAAAGCCGGAAATGGCATCTAGCAGGGCTTCGGGTTCGTCGGCCCGCACGGAATGGCCGCTGTTTTCAAAGATTCTTAAGTCGGCATTGGGAATTTCTCGGGCAATTTCTTCTGATAATTCTGCCGGACAGATCCAGTCATGGCGGCCAGCTATTACTAAGGTGGGGGCTGTGATTTTATGTAACTGGTCGAGGATATTGTACGATCGCAGAAACCCGCCAAAGGCAACATTGATGGCATCGACCGAAAGCATGGTTCTTTCCCAAGCTTCAGCAGCTTTGTCGGGGTCATAAGTTAAGGAGTACATTGGTCCCATTATCTGAAAGTATTCCCGCAGTTGGGCTTCATTCTCGAAGCAAGCGTCCCACAAACGCTGGGCGATCGCCTGTTGTGCTGCTGTTCCCTTGGCAGCTAAGTTCTGCTGGGCCAGTTGCAAAAACTGGGAACTCGCCGCTGTGGCGATCGCGATCACAGATGCAACATTCTCAGGATAGCGTACTGCATAACTCAGGGCCACCATGCCACCATAGGAAGTTCCCATGAGTACGATTTTTTCTAGACCCAGGTATTGACGCAGTGCCTCCATGTCCTCTACATTGTTTTCTAAGGTATAGGTCTCTTTCGGTCCACGACCCGATCGCCCCTGTCCCCGATGGTCGAAATAGACCAGTTGCAACTTATGACTGAGACGAGAAAATGTGGGTTTATAGGAACTATGGTCGGCACCGGGACCGCCGTGAATCACGAAGGCAACTGGTTTCTCTCTCATCCGAGGACCGTCTGGGACTAACCCCGCACCTTCTATATCAAAATAAATCTCTGTATCTCTGATTTTTGCTCGCATTTTTATTTGTTAATGATTCACTGTTCATTCCCATTATATCAAATTATGCTCAATTACTATCCTCGATCGCCTATCTATAAACCTAGTTTCTGGATAGTATTGCCTTGCTTTTGATAATTTTGCATTTTGAATTGCTTAGGATTGGTTGAGATATTGCTTGACCAACTCATTAATTTCATCAACTTCAAATTCTCGAGCTAATTGCATAACTTTCTCAGCAAAGGTACCATATTTGGCATCCAACTGCTTGATGCGGTTGGCTTCTTCTTCCACTCCTTCAATATACCCGATCCTGGCCGCCTTGCCTAGGGCTTCTAGTTCCTCAGGTGGCGGTGCGATAATTTCTAGTATAGGCCGATCTCCCTGGACTGTATCATCCTTCTGTGCATAAATCCATTCCAGTCCCAAATGCACCCGTAACTTTTCCAAGAGGTCTGGGGCCTGGACTGGTTTGGGCAGAAAATCATTGCCACCACCAAACTTTTGTGCTTGTCAGCTTCAAACACGCTAGCAGAGGAAACAATGATTAACAGATCTTGGAATTGAGGTAATTTTCGCAGGCGTTGCATCATCTGGTAGCCATCCATCACGGGCATGGCTAAATCAGCGATCATCAAGTCGGGATTAAAGCTTGCTGCCTTCTCCAAACCCTGCTGACCATTCTCTGCTTCCATCAGTTCAAACCCGATACTCTTCAACAGATTAACTATCACGGCCCGATTTTCCCAGCGGTCATCTACGATCAGTATTTTCCGCTTGTTGCTTGTGAAGCCAATAATCTTTTCATCAGTATTAACTGGGGCAGCAACTGTACTGTTGGCGGCCCTCGGCAAGTCCAAGTCTACCCAAAAAATGCTCCCTTTTCCGGGTTGCGATCGCACTTGTAATTTACTCCCCATGATTCTAATAATTCTCTGACTAATTGCTAATCCCAGTCCCGTCCCTTCTGACTTGCGATCGTCTTCTCCCACCTGTTCAAAGGGCAAGAAGATTTTTGCTAATTCTGTGGGGGTCATACCCACCCCCGTATCTTGGATTTTAAACCTAATTTTGTCGATCTTATCACTTTCTCTAGCTAGGAGATCGACTGATAAATTCACCCCGCCCTTGTCAGTAAACTTAATGGCATTCCCCAGCAAATTAATCAGCACTTGTCGCAAGCGTTTTTCATCAGCATGGATGGCCGTGGGGAGTCCCGCGCCCGGTTGGTAAATAAACGAGATTTCTTTTTGCTCGGCTTTAACCCGACAGATTTGCGCTACCCCTTGGAGAAATAAGGTAAAATTAAAATCAGTAGGGTAAAGTTCTATTTTACCCGCTTCAATCTTAGATAAATCTAAAATATCATTAATCAGGGTCAGTAGGTGATTGCCGCATTGATGGATAATATTAATGCCATCTTTTTGCTTGTCCATTGCATCAGGGTCTCGTTCCAGGATTTGCGCATAACCCAAAATGCCATTCAGCGCAGTTCGTGAGACATGTTCGCCAGAGATTCGCTTTTAGCGTGGTTCGCAGCATCCGCTACTTTCTTCGCTTCTTTCAGTTCTGCCGTCCGTTATTCTACCCGAATTTCTAGTTGTTCGTTGGTATTAACTAGGGCGGTATTTGCCTCTTCTAGGGCAGTAAATGACTCTTGCAACTGCGATGCCATTTGGTTGAAAGAGTTGGCCAGCACGCCCAGTTCATTGATAACGATCTCTTCTACCTCTTGGTCCAGTTCTCCATTGGCGATCGCCTGACTGGCGGTACTTAATTTCAGAATTGGTTGCGCGATCCAGCGGGAGGTAAATATTCCCAAGCCTGTAGCTATTATTAATGCTAATATACACAGACCGACGGTCAGACGAGTGTTAGCATTAATTTGCTGCATAAAGTCAGCTTCTGGAACCACCACCACAATCAACCAGTCCAAACCATGGGGGTCTTTCAGAGGCGTTACTTGCAGGAAATGTCGCGCCCCATCTAGGTCGAAATTCAGCTGTTGGCTTGACGATATTTGCTTGAGGTCGCCAAACTGTTTTGCTAAATAGTTGGCTGTTGCTCTAATTAACAGAGTATGGCTATTTGATGCTTTAATCCGTTCCGTCCGATCGCCATCTATGGTAAATACTGGGGATGTTGTTGACGTACTCACCAACATCCCCGATCGCTCGATAATAAAAGTCTCTCCCGAATTGCCAATTTTTAAGCTATCAAGAAAATCATTAATTTTGTTTAATAGTAAACTGCTACCTAACACTCCTTGGAGATTGCCCACCCGATCGTAAACTGGCTGGGCCGCAGTAATTTCCAGAGTGTTGAACCTAATTTCGGTGTAAATTTCACTCCAGATGGGTTTTCCCGCTGCCACAGCAGCAATGTACCAGGGTCGCAAGCGCGGGTCTTCTTTGGTCCGGACTACCATTAACTGGATCCGATCGCCGAAGCTATTTGTGCCATAGTAATGATAAGTTTTGTTATTATCCGTTGAACTGTCTCCTACGATCGTCTCTAATCTCCCATCCACCCGCCGTCCCGTCCCATAAAAATATCCTTCCGGGTTAATTATATAACTGTTACTGATTGATGCAAATGATTGCACCTGCTTCCCAAAGTGCCGATCGCGCACTTGTATATTTTGCAAGTCTAACTGACCGTTCTCTATTGCTTAGCATTCAACTTATTCACCAAATGGGGGTTAGCCACACAACTTTGAATGCGTTCTTGGATGCGGGCAGTAATTTCACTGCGCAGTTGCCTAGCAAGGTCGTTAACCGCTTTTTGCCCGTTCTGTAATGAAAGATACCCCACCAGTCCTACTGCCGCAAATATTTGGACGACGAAGGGCACCACTAAGATCGCAGCGGTACTTGCTTTAACCCCACTTTTTTGGTTAACATTTTTAACACCCCGACTAATTGCTGATTGCTCACTGACATTAGCTAATTGTGAATCGTACCATCAGGCATAGTTGCTCCAGTCAGAATCGCCTGGTGCCGATCGACTGAGGATATAATCGCATTTCTCAGACTAGCATAACTGAGGTTTGCCCCCGTGAGAATCGTCCCTTGTAAATCACTCCCCCACAAATATGCTTCCCTGAGACTGGTGCCGCTCAGATTGGCCTCGCACACAAATTCATGTTCGCCCCAGTCAAATCTGCCTCAGTTAAATCTGCTGCCGTTAAGTCTACCTTAGACAAGTTTGCCTGACAAAAACTCGCTTTACCGAGGGATGTCCCCATCAGATTAGCAGCTCGCAGGTTAGCCAGATCGCAGATTGCCAGACGCATCTGAGTCCCACTCAAGTTCGCCGACGTCAGGTTCGTCCCCATCAGGTTAGCACCACTAAGTTTCGCCTCAGACAAGTCCACTCCATCCAGATGCCATTCAGGTCAACTCCATTCATGTATGCTTCATCCAGTTTAACACCATTCAGCTGGGGTGTGGTCATAAGTAGTTGATAGCCGGGTGCATCTCAGAGACATATATATAGCCCCGCGCAGGCGGGCGAAGGTTCATGTAGCCCCACCCTTTGGGGGCGGCTACGATGTCCTCCAGGCATCGAAGTGCGTCCTCCAGACATCAAGCTCCCAGGAGACATCGAGCTCCCCCGAGACATCGAGCTGGACCGGGGACATCGAGCGCGCTTTAGACATCGAAGCCAAGGCGATCGCCCCTTAACGATAGATATATTTGATCATGGAATAACTCAGTCATGCCCCTCTGTGACTGAGTTATTTTTTGGAGTGACTGAGTTATTCCTTGGGGTAATTGTTCAGTTCCTGAAGTAACTGTTCAGTTCCTGGAGTAACTGGGTCATGCCACCGAGTACGAGAGTCATGCCCTGGCGGCACCAAGCTTTGCTTTGACTTGAAACAATGTTACCAAGGGCGATCCGAGTCACTCTCAGGCCGGAAAAAGTCTCTCCAAGGCCGGAGTCAAATCCGTTCGCGCAGCGTGGCGCAGCCATTCGCGCAGCGTGGCGCAGCCATGGCCAGAGTGAATATTCCGGCTGGACTGAGTGAGGACAAAACAAAATTTAGCTAGGTCGTCACTGACAGATGTTGTAAAGTGGCCATTTTGCTCTAACTGGCGTTTGGGGATGGGTGTGGTCAAAACTCGTTGGTACTCGGCCTCGCCGCCCGAACCCTAAAGGGTCCGGCTACATGAACAAAGCAATTGTCGCTCGCGAGCGCAGAGGAGATGCACTCGCGCTCTGAGCACTACCCCTCGCGCATCGTGGCAACCTTCCTGCGATGTCTCCTGTGTGCCGTATCCCTTGCGGGAGCGCGCAGCGCAATCGCGTAGCGTGGCGTAGCCATGTCCCCTGGGACTTAAGCTCTGGCAGAGATATCGAAGCGGGCTATATTACATGCATCTAAGATGCGGCTATCAACTACTTGTGACCGCACCCTTCAGCTGTGCCCCCCGAAGCAATGCCCCACTCAACCTCGATCCCGACAAATTTGTCCAGCTCAAGTTGGCCCCTCTCAAATCAGCAGCACGCAGGTTAATTCCACTCAAGTATGCACCGCAAAGATTAACACCCTGCAAACAGGCCCCATATAGACTGACCCAAGTGAGAATAGCACCAGTAAGTTTAGCTCCACTCAAGTCTACTCTGGCCATGTTTGCCCCTTTCAGGTTCGCTTTCGTCAAGTCAGCTTTCTGCAAATTAGCACCTTTGAGCTTGACATAATTCAGGTTAGCTGCATAGATAAAAGCCCCAGTTAAGTTTGCCCCTTCCAGCATAGCTCTGCTCAGGTCAGATCTTGCCAGAGATGCCCCGCTCAAATTAGCCCCATTCAGGTTAATTCCTTTCAGGTTCGCCCCTATTAAGTTTGCCCCTGCCAGATCCGCCCCCGTCAAACTTCTCTGGCCCTCTGTATATAGCTCTATCAGTTCATCAGCATTCATCTCATTACCCTCAACTAGGTAAAAAGGCCGAGATATCCTCATCGGCAGCCAACAGACTGAAGGAGGCAACCTAATTCCTCATCTACTCATGCTTGCTACCATCAGGCATGATTGCCCCTTTCAGAGTTGCATTCCGCAGGTTAGCTCTACTCAAGTTAGCATCTATCAGCATCGCCCCATTCAGCATAGCATCAGTTAGGTTAGACCAGCTAAGTTTTGCCTGATACAAGTTGGCCGATCGCATGTCTGCTTCCCGTAGCACTGTCCAACTGGCATTTACCCGCCGCATGTTAGCCTTATAGAATATCGTCCCTTTCAGGTTGGATGGGGTCGAGCCGGGAATCGCTTCCCGACCCTCCCTTGAGGAACCGGACTTGCGATTTTCACCGCATCCGGCTACTGGGTACTAGGCCCTTTTCATAGGTAGACTTAATAGGAATTACTTCCGTTAGCCCTTGCCGCCTGTCTTTTCTTCCCTTTCCTGGTTTAGCGAGTGGTTGTTCTGATAACCGTTAGTATCACCATTTTCAAGTCAGTTTTACCAGTTATCCATACCTTATCCTCCACTTGCGTTTCGGATTAGTTCCGTGGCTTTTTAGGATTACTCATTCCAGCAGCTTCCTAGTATCACCGACCCACGTCAGCGCTGGCTACCCAGCATCATCTACATTACTGTAGATGTTATCCCAGGAATTACCCCGGGCATTCGCTTCTTGGGCCATCCCTCCCCCCGTGGCTTGCGCTTAACATCTAACTTGTCCTGATGGACAGCACACGAGAGGTTACTTCGTTCCCTAACAACATTTCGCGATACCTTTAGGTCCACACTATACCCCGGGAGCTATTTGAGTACTATATTAGCCAGAGTCTAAAACTAATACTAGCTACCATTTCCTTTTTAGGCCAGCGCATATAGCCTTATTTCGCTGGTTCCTTATAACGAGGCTTGCACATGTTTGCCTGCTCTAACCTTGGATATCTTTCCTAGCGGCGTCACCGGCTTAGGCTGCCAGTTATCCTACATTTGAGTCCTCGCTTAGCACCACGATGATGTCGCTTCGTAGCACCGAGGACCGGTGTCACCCCCGTACCTGGGGGGAGGGGAATTTAACCCCCATGCGGTCAGAGTTCCCGGCTAATGAAACCGGGCTAGCGTTCCGTGTTTGACCACGTTAGGCTAGAACGAATCGCACAGATCCACTCAGGTTAGCAAAGCTCAAGTCGGCGCGACTGAGGTTAGCGGACTCCAGACTTGCCCCAATCAATATAGCATTCGTCAGGTTCGCCCCCTCTAAGTTAGCCAGACTTACGAAACTGTAAGTCTGGTTCGCCCCCTCTAAGTTAGCCCGCATTAGGGATGTCTGAAGCAGTCGCGATCTGATCAGGGTAGCATGGCGCAGATTAGCATCGGACAGTTCGATCCCGCCCAGGTTAGTTTCGCTCATGTTAGTCTGAGAGAGGTCAGCCTTCGAGAAGTCAGCTTCACTGAAATTAGCGCCACGCAAATTGCTGCCCGCTAGATCTGCTGCCATCAACTTGGCTTTACTCAAGTTTGTGCCAATTAGGTTAGCATCTTGCAATATCGCCTCAGACAGGTTGGATGGGGTCGAGCCGGGAATCGCTTCCCGACCCTCCCTTGAGGAACCGGACTTGCGATTTTCACCGCATCCGGCTACTGGGTACTAGGCCCTTTTCATAGGTAGACTTAATAGGAATTACTTCCGTTAGCCCTTGCCGCCTGTCTTTTCTTCCCTTTCCTGGTTTAGCGAGTGGTTGTTCTGATAACCGTTAGTATCACCATTTTCAAGTCAGTTTTACCAGTTATCCATACCTTATCCTCCACTTGCGTTTCGGATTAGTTCCGTGGCTTTTTAGGATTACTCATTCCAGCAGCTTCCTAGTATCACCGACCCACGTCAGCGCTGGCTACCCAGCATCATCTACATTACTGTAGATGTTATCCCAGGAATTACCCCGGGCATTCGCTTCTTGGGCCATCCCTCCCCCCGTGGCTTGCGCTTAACATCTAACTTGTCCTGATGGACAGCACACGAGAGGTTACTTCGTTCCCTAACAACATTTCGCGATACCTTTAGGTCCACACTATACCCCGGGAGCTATTTGAGTACTATATTAGCCAGAGTCTAAAACTAATACTAGCTACCATTTCCTTTTTAGGCCAGCGCATATAGCCTTATTTCGCTGGTTCCTTATAACGAGGCTTGCACATGTTTGCCTGCTCTAACCTTGGATATCTTTCCTAGCGGCGTCACCGGCTTAGGCTGCCAGTTATCCTACATTTGAGTCCTCGCTTAGCACCACGATGATGTCGCTTTGTAGCACCGAGGACCGGTGTCACCCCCGTACCTGGGGGGAGGGGAATTTAACCCCCATGCGGTCAGAGTTCCCGGCTAATGAAACCGGGCTAGCGTTCCGTGTTTGACCACGTTAGGCTAGAACGAATCGCACAGCACCAGTCAGGTTAGCTTCCCGTAGGTTCGCCCCCTTCAGGTTAGCGTCACTCAGGTTGACTTCCGTCATCTCCGCTTCCCGCAGGTTAACCTCCACTAGGTCAAGACCCCCCATAAAGGCCCCAGAAAGTTTCACCTTGCGAAAATCTCTTTCCCCTGCATCATATCGCTTTTTTAGTTCCTTCGCGTTCATAATTATCTCTGTCATAATCATAGATGCACTTTCCTGATTTTGTTAGTTGTCAGTTGTCAGTTGTTAGTTGTCAGTTGTCAAGGTTTTCATTTTTTATTTGTACCAGACACGGGACCGTAAAATGGCAAAAGTAGTCAAACAAACATCTATTACTTTGACATATATATAATACAGCGTTTTTCACCCTACTAGCTTGAGAAACGCTATAGTATAGGTGATTAAATCTGCATGTTGGGGTCAGAACTAGACTTAGGGTTGATAGCATTAAAGGAGAACGCCAATGGAGTTGAACAAAAGAAGCAAAGTCGTAACCCAGGGAGTGCAGCGATCGCCCAACCGGGCCATGCTACGGGCAGTAGGGTTTGGGGATGACGATTTCACGAAGCCGATCGTAGGCATTGCCAATGGTTATAGCACAATTACGCCTTGCAATATGGGGCTAAACGATCTGGCAGTCCGAGCGGAAGCGGGTGCGCGAGCTGCCGGTGCTATGCCGCAGATGTTCGGTACGATCACGGTCAGCGACGGGATCTCGATGGGGACTGAGGGGATGAAATATTCCCTGGTGTCCCGGGAGGTGATCGCAGATGCCATTGAAACGGCCTGCAATGGCCAGAGTATGGATGGGGTACTGGCGATCGGGGGTTGCGATAAGAATATGCCGGGGGCGATGATAGCGATCGCCAGGATGAACATTCCGGGGATATTCGTTTACGGCGGTACGATCAAACCGGGAAATTACGAAGGACGGGACTTAACCGTTGTCAGCGCCTTTGAAGCAGTCGGAGCATACAGCGGTGGTAAGATCGATCTGGCGGAACTGACGGGAGTGGAACGGAATGCCTGTCCCGGTGCCGGGGCCTGTGGGGGCATGTTTACAGCTAATACCATGTCTTCGGCCTTTGAAGCAATGGGTATGAGTTTGCCCTATTCTTCGACAATGTCCGCTGAGGATGCGGAAAAAGCTGATAGTACGGAAAAATCTGCTTTTGCCCTGGTCGAAGCAATTCGCAATCAGATTCTACCAAGTCAGATTCTCACCCGCAAGGCATTTGAGAATGCTATTTCTGTAATTATGGCCGTGGGCGGATCCACAAATGCGGTGCTGCACCTGCTGGCGATCGCCTCAGCAGCGGGGGTAGACTTAACCCTGTCGGACTTTGAAACCATTCGCGATCGAGTCCCAGTGCTGTGTGACTTAAAACCCTCTGGTCGATACGTGACTGTTAACTTGCACCAAGCAGGCGGCATTCCCCAGGTAATGAAAATGCTGCTAGCACATGACCTGTTACATGGTGACGCCCTGACGATTACAGGCAAGACTATTGCTGAAGTTTTAGCAGATGTACCCGCAGAACCTCCAGGGAACCAAGATGTGATTCGTCCCTGGGATAATCCGATATACGATCGAGGACATTTGGTGATTCTGCGAGGAAATTTAGCTACTGAAGGTGGGGTGGCGAAAATCAGTGGAGTCAAGAAGCCCAAAATTACTGGTCCAGCGCGGGTATTTGAATCGGAGGAAGCTTGTTTAGAAGCAATTCTAGCAAAGAAAATTAAAGCAGGAGACGTGATTGTCGTCCGCTATGAAGGGCCCAAGGGCGGTCCGGGAATGCGGGAAATGCTAGCTCCCACTTCCG
This sequence comes from uncultured Hormoscilla sp., assembly GCA_963921275.4. GTDB lineage: Bacteria > Cyanobacteriota > Cyanobacteriia > Cyanobacteriales > Desertifilaceae > Hormoscilla. Next base: position 6,729,610 of record OZ001293.3, read on the forward strand.
CTATTATTGGAGCTGGATTGGGTGATTCTGTGGGATTAATTACCGATGGGCGTTTCTCTGGCGGGACTTACGGTATGGTCGTGGGTCACGTGGCACCAGAAGCAGCAGTCGGAGGAGCGATCGCCCTTGTAGAAGAAGGGGACAGCATTACAATTGACGCCCCAGGAAGGTTATTGCAACTGGAAGTATCTGACGAAGAATTAGCACGACGCCGTGCCAACTGGCAACCAAAACCACCCCGTTACACGAAAGGAGTACTGGCAAAATATGCTAAGTTAGTATCTTCTAGCAGTGTCGGCGCGGTGACAGACAGTTAACAGCGATCGGTAACAAAAAGCCCGCCCAGGCGGGCTATATTACTTGCATTAAGATGCTCTCAGGGAAGATCGCCACAGTTTTGTCCGATATATCCGAACAATCGTAATAATATAATTGGCGTTGCACGGGGGATGATAGCATATGCATGCACACGCTACGCTACTGAAAGTGACTTATACTCTAGCTTTCAAACATTTGCAAAATTCCCATCATCGGTGTGATTGTGCAACGCCATTCAATTATCCAGCACAGATTAGACTATGCAGTTCTCCACATCACAAAAGGATCGTCCTTTTTCCTTTGCAGCAGCTTACGGCCACCCAGGAGACCTCAAGCAAAAGGACCGCAAGGGTTCTCGCAAGCAAGTTGGTATTATCGGCGGTGGTATTGCAGGACTCACCAGTGCCTATGAATTAAGTCAACTCGGTCACGATGTTACCATTCTCGAAGCGTCCGATCGCCTGGGGGGGCGCTCTTAAAGGAGTTGGTAGATACCCTCTCCGACTGGGAAAAGTGGGAGATGTTCTCCCCCTCCTTTACCAGTTCCCAGCTCAAGCAGTACGATCGGATGACTTTTACTCAGTTTTTTCGCGATCGCCTCTCCCGTGATGCCTTTGAACTGGTGGGCCACGCTACGGGGATGATTCATTACGATCGGGTTTCTCTCTTAGGCGGATTAATTGACTTCTTTGCTTGGTATCGGGCCGAACAATACCAGCTTGTCGGCGGCATGGAAACTTTAGTGAAGGCTTTTGGACAGCGTTTGCCCGGGAAAGTCCAGTATAATGCTAAGGTAAATCTAATTGTGATGACCGACAGGGGAGTTCACCTTCGTTGGGACAATTTGGATAGCCCCAAAGAACAAGAGTTCGACTATGTTATCTGCACCGTTCCCACTACCGCTTTAGCACGAATAGAATTCGATCCTTCTCTCCCAGAAGATCAAATGCAGGCTATTCGCGGTCTTGGTTACAGCAATGCGGCTAAAACTATCTTTCACTGTACGGCCCGCCCTTGGGAACTTGACGATAATATCTATGGTGGGGGTAGCTTTACAGACTTACCCATGGAAAAATGCTGGTATCCTTCCGATAATGCTATCTTAGCTGACGAGGGGGCAGAAAATCCCCGTTGGGTGGCGCGAGACCCGGAACTTTCCCATCAACCGACTGCTTTTACCGCTGCTTACCGTTGGGAAAGTAATGCCCGGCATTTTCTCTCCCTTGAAGAAGGTAAACGAACTGAGGAGACTTTGAAGGAGGTGAAGCAACTGCATGGGCAGATAGACAAATATGTTGATGATGTGGTTCATTGTATTTGGGATGAAGAGGCTAAACCCGGTTCTGGGGCTTATGCTTTTTTTGCTCCCGGGGAACACGAACGCTATCAAGGACCGCTGTGTCAGCCTTATCCTGTAGAAAAGCCTCGCGTCTTTTTTGCAGGTGAACATTTGGGTCTCAACCATGCTTCGGTTCAGGCGGCCATTCAAACTGCAGTTGCAGCCGTTATTGAGGTTCTGGGAGGGCCAGTTTATTAGAAGCAGTTAAAATAGATGACTGAAGTTGGCAGCTGTTCTGAAGAAGAGAGAGCGTGCAACTGGTCCGCAGTTTGTTAACATTAGATAGTGATGAATGAGTTGAGATGATCGATAAATTGACAAGATTCCAGCAATCTTTTTTCGCTGAGCCAAAGAAAAGGGCGCTCGCTGTTCTAGCGAGCGGTGTATTTGCTTTGTCATTTATGCCAATCCTTGTCCGGTTAGGAGAGAGAGAAATTAGCCCCACTGCTGTCATCTTTGACCGCTTTTGGATTTGTACTATTATCTTGGGGTTGTGGAATGGACTGCTAACCGTAAGGCACAAGCGCCCCAAAGATGTAGCCAACCAATACCTATATAGCAATCGGACGCTTGGACTATTGCTTGGAGGCGGAATCTGTTTTACGGCTGGACAATTGATATGGGCATGGTCGCTGACTCAGACAAGCATTGCCAACTCATCACTCCTGCACAGTTTTATACCCTTATTCGCGACTTTAGGAGGGTGGCTATTTTTTGCTCAGAACTTCGATCGCAGATTTATTATTGGCATGATAGTTGCTATTATCGGCTCCATAATTCTTGGATTTGACGACTTACTATATCAGACTGACAAAATACAAGGGGACACAATTGCTTTAATTTCTACGTTGTTTTTTACTACCTATTTACTTCTAGTTGAACGAATCAGAGATCATTTCAAGCTCGTAACAATCATTTTCTACTATTGCGCGATCGGTATTGTGATGCTTATACCTTTTGTCTTGATAAGTAACGAACCGATTTTACCATCTTCTTTGAGTGGATGGTTAGTACTCATCGGTCTAGCTGTAAATCTCTTGTTAGTTTATATAACTACAGCATATACACTGAAGTGGTTATCATCTGCACTGGTTACCGTCGTCTTGCTGATCGACCCAGTTTTGAGTGTTATCTTGGCTTGGGTCATCTTTTCTGAAGCACTAGATTTCTGGAATTTAGTCGCTTTTCTTGTAGTTTTGTTTGGTATATACTTAGTAACAACGAGCGAATCTGTCATTAAAGATAAAGATGAAGCAGAAGCATCAATGCTCATTCGAGATAAGGTTTAATATCTTTATAAATCTGCTTCGCAATTATTAAATTGCCATTTGGAGAAACATGACAAAAGTCAATGTAGATGTACTCATCACTCGAAAACATATCTGTATAATCTACTATCCACTTATGTCCGCGCTTTCGCATAATATCTTTAATAAGTGGATACACGGTTTTATACTGCAATTCCCTTTCATTATCCCATTGATTGAACTTTAAATGAGCTAATTTTGGGTTGCCAACATAGGCAACTGGCTGCAATATCGCCAAAAACTTGATGCCCTTTGCTTCTGCTATAGCATGAGCTATTTCCCAGTAGTTAACAATTGACTCTGCCACCCTTTGAGCCCGTTCCTTCGAGTTGTCGCAGACAAAATAATCATCAACATAACGTTTTATCGGTATTGATTCGCCTTCACGTTTCACAGTCTGAAAACTAACTAGATCGTTTTTGACCTTTCCAGCTAAGCTTCTCGTACCAAACAAGAAAACAAAATCAAGGTATTGTAAAAATTACCTCCCATTCAATGATAGCTTTATCTTCTCGTTTGTTAGATAATTATCGGCTACTTTTTTATCATCTTTTGCCCCTTCTAATTTTTTACCCATTCGTCTCCTAAAAAATGCCGTTTCCCATGTTCGCCCACACCAATATCTGCTCTACAACTATAGTTTACATCGTTAACCCCATCGTAAAATATAGCAATATCAATTTCTTCTCCCCGAGCTAAAATATTAACTAATCGAGCGAGGCTTTGACGGCTATTAAAGCCTCGCTCTCCCTTGTTGTAAGACGGCATTCCTGAAATTGAATTAAACAAAGCAGGAATAGTGCTATTGTCTGACGCGCCTAGACCCCACATAGTCGAGCCCCCGAAAAAGTAAACTGATTTATTGCTCTTATCTACAAGAACATTCTCATGCAGCCTATCTCCATTATTGTCGATAGTAATTGTTTTGCCTTGAAAAGGTTGAGAAGTCCAAGCAATATATGGTTCGTATGACGAATTAAACTGCCCGTCCTCCTTGAAATAAACCTTCATAAATTCTCTATTATTATCATAATTCGGGAGAACGTATAAATTTGCATATCTACCCGGTCCATTATCATACAGCTCTTCAGTATTGCCCTTGACGAACAACATTCTTATTTCTTCGTTCGCAAATAGTACGGCGCTACTCAAAAAATTGATACTTGCAATAAATATAACAGTTAAAGCTATATTTATCAATACTAAACGAATCTTGTCTTTCATTTTTTCATTGCTCCCAACCAGCCTAATTTTCGTTACTTAATTTTTGTTACACAATTCCGGGATGATAAGGGTTGCTAATTGCTAATTGTCAATAGTAAATTGAAATAGTCATAAATAGCCATAGATGGATGTCTGAACGATTTTCAATTTTCAACCATTGACTGCTATCATCCCCAAAATGTGCAACGCCAATTTTTCTATGTTACCACCTCTAAGCAGTCCTGGCAAGAAGCGGGAATCAGCCTAAAATTATTTGAAAGAAGACGTCTGTTTATTGATGCCTTCTGGCTTGCTTTCTTTCCGTTCAAAGCCTAAAAAATGTTCTTTAATCTCCTTGCTCTTCTGCATTATTTTACGATCGCCCGTGTCTGCTGCAATCCGTTCCAACCAATCATAAATTAAAGCTGGGTTTACCTCTTTACTAAAGGATATTTTGCTTAAAATCGTTACGATTTCTTTAATGTTGCGATCGCTGATAATTCTGCTCAGACTATAAATATCGCTTATATCCTCATAAGTTAGAAATTTTCGAGCGATCGCCATTGGTTTTGTTTTTGGTATTGTCGTTGATTTATCCTTAAATAAATTTTGGATTGGTATATCAGAATCAAAATCCAAAATTAAGTGAAGGCGGGAGTCTGAGGACAAGTTAATTACGCTATGAACGAGGCTTCCGTCATGTAGCCAAATTTCCCCAAATCTCATGTGATAGACACTTATTTCATTTAGATAAAGTGCATCGGGATTAGTTTTAAGGGGTATATGAATGCGCGTTAAACAATTTTCTAATTCGAGGTAGTCTCTATGAGGAAGTAAACACGATCCCTCCCTAAGGTCAAAAATGCGAGCGAATTTCATCCACTCTAAGAAAAATGTATCTTCAACTACCTTCCTAATATGTGAAAGTTCCTTGTCCAATTTTGTTAACTGAGCTGCACCTACATAATCGGAATATTGACCATCTTGGGCATTTCCTTCGCGATTCCACAAGGGATATACTTCTAACAAACCAACTTCTTTTATGCTAAATCCAACATAGCCTTGTATAGTTTTAAGCCAGTTAAGATCTTTTTCTAAAAGAGTCAAATCAAACTTATTACCAATCCAACCTATGATTTCAGTCTTCATCTTAATCTTAGCGTTGATTATCTAATTTTTTTTTTCGAGTAAGTAACTGGACTTACTTATTTACACCGTGAATTCTGAGTGGCAAAGGCTTTCTCAGAATAATTTTATGGTAAGTAATTTAGTCCAGTTACTTAAACCTCGGATCAAGCAAAGTTTGGGTAATGTATCCAGCAAACGCGACTGACTGTCTTGCCATGATTGCTCGCGGTGTGAGGTTCTTTAGCTGGAACCATAATTTCCTGACCAATATTAAGCTGAGAAACCTTACCTTGGCAAGAAACTTCCATTTGTCCCTCTAAGAGAACGAAAAATTCATCAGTTTTATGACCTGGATCTGACCAAGCATCTCCGGGAGATAACTCCCAGACTTCACAAATCATTCCTCGCTCTTCCCACTTTTTCTTTATTTTTTCTGCGTCCATTTTTATCCCCGATTGTAACTATTTGAGTGAATAGAGCTAACTACCGTTATGCTTTCCAACTATTTTGAGTATGGAATTCCAATTTTTGGAAGCATTATAACCGTACATATCCTGGTAATAAGCATCAACCACATACTCATCTTGATGCTTCATTAACCATTGTCTCAAGTCATCCATTTTGCGAGCACCCCGCCCGATTAACTCCCGGTCTTCCCAATCAGACCATACTTCCCACATAAATTTATTTGTGTCTTCAATAATCAGGTAATCTCCAGTTTGCAGGCCATTGTGATGAAAATGATCGAGGATACCAACTAGATTATCATGAACGTCCTCTATAACTAACCAGGGATGAGGCATATTAGAAAGCAATTGAGTCGGTAAAACAGCGCTTATTTCTCGACAATCTCCTTCTAAAAAATGAATTCTAGAGTCTGCTTTGGCTTTTTCATCAAGCTGAGAAAGGTCGCTATCTACACAGTAGATCTCGCCTTCGATCCCAAACTGTTGCAAATGATCTGCTAGCCAAATCGCACTTCCTCTCTTCAGGGCACCCAGTTCAATAATGGTTTTGGGTTGCAATTCCCCCAGCAGCATAGGGTAGGCTGCTATTTGCATCGGGTCTTTTTCCAAAAGTACCCCTTTCCACGTTTGCAAATAGGCATTTTCAGTAAGAGGTCTCCAAGCCGACTTAGGAATATCGCATCTATCTTCTCGGTCAGATATTTTGACAAACCGATTATCTTTTCCCTCGACTCTCTCGACATTTTGATTGTCTTTTAGTGCCTTCATAGCGATCGCTCTTTTCTAAACGTCAAAATATAGATCGCATCTTGCTCTACGAGCCCAAGCTCATCTTGACTGAGCCAACTCCAAGGCAGTTTATCCAATGCTTCTTGCATCTGGTTGCGGTAGTCTCTCCGTATGGTCATCACCAGAATGCCGTCTGGCTTTAAAAAACCGAACAGGCTGTGCAAAACAGCAACCCCAGCATGGGCCAATGCAAATACGCCTGTCGCTAGTATAGCATCAAAGGTCTCTTTGGCAAAGGCTTGAGAGTCTTCCAGATTACACTGGTACAATTCCTTGTAAACTTGTTTCTTCTTAGCAACTGCCAACATCTCGCGGGAGAGGTCGGCCGCGACAACATTAGTATATCCTAACTTAGCCAAGGCTTCGCCCAATAATCCAGTACCCGCCCCTGCATCTAGGATCGAGGCATCCAATTCTGGCAACACTTTGGATAAAGCTACAGCAGCTTTCTCTGGCATACAACGCCAATCATCCTCTACATCGCGATCGTAGCTATTTGCCCAGATATCATACTTATCTGACAACTCTGAAGTCGTTTTGCTATCGCATATCCATGATAGCCACTCTCTTTTCTTCTCTCGATCTGGGACGCGAGCTTTTGTCATTTTAGCCTTCGATATCCTCTACTACGGTATCTGGCGGGAGCATGCAATTTTGCAGCCCCCAGCTTATGCGATCGCCAGGGATAGCGGCGTATCGTTATAAAAATTGAGACCATCCCTATCTGACTCTATCCTTTGCCGGTGCCAGTTAGCTACTCCTTGTTCATCACTCCTTCGTCGTTTTCATCGTTACCATACCGAGTTTTTCCTAAAAAATAACAATGTCTATTAGGTAGGCCACAGTCTCGGACAAAAAGTGGGATCTCTGTAATCCGGACTGCCATCACTCAATCTACGGCATAGCATATCGTTCGTGTGATAAATCAGGTTATTTTGTTCGTCATAAACCTTACGGTAATGATTCGCTTTATCTTGGATAAATAGAACAACAGCTAGGCGCGGACGCTCGGAAACATTTGGCCCGGTGTAATGAAAAACCTGTGAATCTATAAAGCAACACTGACCTTTCTTAAGGCGAGTCTGCGCTACTTTTAAATGCTCGCCAGCCATTAGCTGCTTATCTAACTCGCTAAAGTCATCGCAAATAAAGTTTTTCCCCTCTCTCAAACCATTCATACGATCATCATCTTGCTTTAAGTGACTTCCTTCAAGAAAGCTGGGCGTTCCCATAGTTTCATCGCTATCTTGAAGCGGAATCCAAGCAGCTAACATTTTTTCTGACGTACATGTCTTAAAATAGGCTATATCTGTATGTTAACCAATAGTCTCTTTCTCTTGACGGTCCCGATCTTGAGGTAATTTGCATATAAGAGAGCTATTAAACATTCTAATTTCATCGCTGCCTGCCAGAAGGGCCGCACAAGCGCCCAGTAATGGATTCTTCATTAATTTGCGAATTTGATAATTATAACTCAAGTTGCGACCTACAGAACCTCAACCCCAAAATTAGGTCGGCAAAATTAGCTAAAATTACCTTGTGATTTACCCAAAAAAGGCATAGTTTTGAATTTTTTTAGCAAAAATGTTGTCTCAGATGTCAAAATTTTTATAGGTAGCAACTTAGGTTAATTATAGTGCGCTATGTAGGTATCAACTCTAAGGTTATCTCCTTTCCAATCTGACAAATGGGGTTTTACCTTTTCAGGCAAATCTGCATCAAGTTCTCCTTTGTAATAACGTTTTACCCCTAACAAAGCTTTTTCTATTTCATATTCTGATAAGATTGTTTTTGTTATGTACCATCCTTTTTGCTTATACTCCTCTATTTCTTCTGGAGTTGGAAGCAATGCAATTTGTTCGTCAGTCAAGTTATCCATCCTTCACTCCCTGCTATTTCCCAAAAATCCACAGTCAATAACGTCAATCACTCTATTATACTCTACATTTTTTAGATGCCAGTTAGTTATTTCTTCCCCCGGTATCAAAATCGGACTCCCTGGGGGCAGTTTCGTTAAGCAGCTACAACTTATCTTGCCTAAAGCTCTATCTATCGGCAATCTTTCCTTAGAGGCAAAAAACGCCTCTCTTGGCAACCTTCTCATCACCGGCTTCCGACAATAGTCTAATTCCACCTCTGGACGCTTTGGTTTTGGCAAGATTATTTTTTGTATCTCTTTCAGCGCTCTCGCTACATATTCAAAATCCTCCTCTGTATGTTGAAAGGAAAAGATCGCTAACGCGCCCTTTTCATCAGCATATTCGTCATCTATACCCCTTGAGTACAACAGATGCTCGATTTCTTTTCCCGAAGCCCGATCACTCTCCAGAAACAGCTTCAGCGGATCTCGCACTCCCTCATTATAACTTAACACCTCCCCGAAATTCCGAATCTGCTTTCTCAGTTGATCGCAATTTCTGGCCGCTTTTACAAACTCCGATCTCCCCTCCTGGCCAAAGGCCGTATATATCGAGTCTTCGATACTCAATATTAACAGATTACTGCGAGTTGTGGTTTCAAACAGCGACAAAGCTGTCTGCACTTCTTCTTTTGTCACCTGGGACTCTGCCTGCAGATGGAGTAAAGCAGTTTGGACTAAACTACCCGCATATTTGTGCAGACTGTGAACCACCACATCAGCTCCTTCTTCCAGCACTGAGTCCAACTCTGGCGATATAAAGGGAAAGTGAGTGCCATGGGCCTCGTCCACCACCAATTCTATCTTTCTGGCGCGACAATATGCAACTATTTTGCCGACATCTGTGACTCTACCATCATAACTGGGATGTGTCAAGATTACAGAAGTAACATCTTTTCCTTCCCCCTCCAATGCCGCTATCACTTCTGCCGCCGTTGGCATTACTTCCTGCGACTGGATGAAAAACGGCTCCAAACCCGACAGCACCAGTCCGTTAATTACCGCTGCATGGCTGTTCAACCCCAGGGCCACTCGACGATGCTTCCTGGCCAACAGGGCGCAGACCACCAACATTCCTTGGGTCGCTCCTCCAGTCAGAAAGAAGGTCTGTTTAGTATTGTACAACTGCGATAAATTTTTCTCCACACCCTCCGTTCTGCTGCGGTTGAGCCAAGTAAAATCTAACCCATATATTTGGTCCTCAAAGTATTGAGTTTTCCCCGATCGTCCCTGATGCGCCGGCGTACACAGGCGCACCTTCATCCCATCGGCGCGCGATTTGATTATCTCATAGGCAGGGGATTTAGTATTCATACCCCTCGCTTTCCTTTAGAAAAATGGGAGCCAGTTGGGCCATTGGACGCTGGGTTGTTTCCGGCACTATCCCATTTCGCAACGCCAGCAGCATCCCGGCAGCTTCCATATAGCTGTTTACATAATATATCTTCCTGCCGTCATGGTCAATCTTCAACAGTGCTGGCGTAATCTTGTACTGGGTCGGATTCTTCACCAGTATTATCGGGATGTTCTGATCCAAACTAGCAAAGAAGGGAATGTTCCCCACCGTCGTTTCTGGCCTCACCACTGCCGATATATTCTCCACTCCCAGTCGCTGACTGCCCTCCGGCACCGCTGCCGACACTGGCACCGGACGCGGAGAATAAGTCAACCCCTTCAACGGAGAACATAGGTAAGAGCTAGAGATCAATTCTGCTCCATCCCGCGGATCTACCAGCTTGCCAAACCCCGTATGTTCCCACTCTAATAATAAGGGAGCGTGGGCCGCTGTAAATGGATAAAAATTCGTGAGCATGTGGGTGAGGATTGCTTCTGCTCCTCCCCAAGGATTGGGAATCGCATCTCCTTTATAATAACGCTGTCGTATCGCATCGTCAACCATCAGGGTTGTCATCAGGGCCACCGCTGTAGCTGAGCTTCTTTCGACCACATCCAGGGCCCGCATCAATTCGTCTATGCCCTTATATTCCCCTGACGCATTCCCGTATTGGGAATAGGTACAGGTTGTTTCTATTTTTCCGCTTGTCACTATCACCGGTTCTACCTGAACCCCTCCCACGGTTCGCAACCCATTGAGAGCGTTGAGGACATTATTCAAGAATCTTTCGTCTCTGGGCTTTTCTATAATTGCGGCCACGTTTTTCCGTTGTTCGGGAATCACCGCCAGATTCCCCAATAGCAACTGGCAAATTAAGTTCCCTTCCAGGTAAAGAACGTTTTCATGAGCATAATACAGGTCTGAGGCCGTGACTGCATTCGGATTTGTCACTAAGTAGTCGCAGGCCGTGGCCAAAAGATTGGTACTGGGGGTGCCATCGCCGGCGAATCCCCCGATTTCCGCCCGCACCCCTGTGGGGATAATGCTGACTGCCACAAAGGGTTTCGTCGCCGCCTCTTGCCGGACGTTCATATCCAGCAATGAGGGCCATACTGGCGGTTTTGAGGTTTGAATAAAGCTACATTAAAATGTGAGCCGGTTGTCCGATACTGAGGTTAATATCAGTCTGATGGGAACTCCCGGTAGGGGCAGTTCCCCAATCTTGGGACCAATGAACCGCCAACTCCGCTCTTGGGGCGGACAGTCTATTTGCAAATCTTTGGTAAAAACTTCTGACACTCAGCCAGCTCCCTGATTTATGGCATTTTCATAAATCACTAGACAGTGCGAAGTTCTAATGTAACTGCTTGTCATAAGCGGGTTTGGGCCCGATGGACCGACTAGAGGCAATCACCAGGAGCATACGGGCTGTAAGCCCCTCCCGGCAATGGTTTCAGCTTTTATAGTATGTCTTGTTTGAGGAGAACTTTGCACTCTCCAGTAAATAACCTTCACTATCTTAACCCCCTCGGAACTCAACTAACAATGATTTATGTTAATTTATGTTAACAATTGTTAGCTTGTAGGTTCTGTTGGAGTTTAGACTAATTGCTATCAGGCACATGAATGGGCGGGCATGGTAAAATTGCTCACCGGTTCAGTCCAATTAAAAATATCGCCTGAAACCCTCACCCAGTAAGGGATATAGCCCTTTTAGCTCAGATTGCCTAAACCCCTTCCCTGTCAGGGTTTCAGCAGTTTGATTAATCAAACTGAACCAGTGCCGGTGCTGGCGGCGGCTTGAGAGGGGATTTATAAAAAAAGATTAAGAAAAACAAAAGGTAGGACAATCCGATGACATATTAAGAGTATATTGGTTGTGAGTGAGCGCATTCCGAGCGCGAAGCCTGGCGCCAGCCATGCAGAAGCTATCCGACAGACCGGTTGCGACGAGCAGTCGGTCCTAATGGAACCCCTACTGCTAGCAGTGGCCATTCCACCTCTGGGGTCGGAGAAGAGATATGGCGTCAATGTTATTGAGGCCAAAGTTAATTGAGGGCCTGTAGTAATTGTAATGTTGTAATTCATTTTTTGAATATTTGATCGCGATGAAAATTTCGGAAAAACAATTAAAAAATTACCATAAAAATGGCTTTTTGATTTTAGAAAATTACCTATCAAAAGCAGAAATAGATATCATCAAAACAGCAGCGGGTAAAAGACTTGAGGAGGACACATACCAGAGAGTTTTAGAAAAAAGTGGAGACACAAAATCGTACCTGGGGATACATAAAGCTAATAAAGTGACGGATTGCTTAGGACGGCTTCCTCGACTGGTCGAGCCAGCGAAACAAATTTTAGAGAGTGACGTTTATGTCCATCAATCTAAGTTGAACCCCAAGGTTGCTTTGCAAGGCGAGCAACTAGAATGGCATACGGATTTCTGGTACTGGCAGAGAGAGGATGGTATGCCAACGCCTCGGGCAGTCACTGCTGGGATTTTCTTGGATAACGTCAATGAGTTTGTGCGATTCGTTCTAGCCTAACGTGGTCAAACACGGAACGCTAGCCCGGTTTCATTAGCCGGGAACTCTGACCGCATGGGGGTTAAATTCCCCTCCCCCCAGGTACGGGGGTGACACCGGTCCTCGGTGCTACGAAGCGACATCATCGTGGTGCTAAGCGAGGACTCAAATGTAGGATAACTGGCAGCCTAAGCCGGTGACGCCGCTAGGAAAGATATCCAAGGTTAGAGCAGGCAAACATGTGCAAGCCTCGTTATAAGGAACCAGCGAAATAAGGCTATATGCGCTGGCCTAAAAAGGAAATGGTAGCTAGTATTAGTTTTAGACTCTGGCTAATATAGTACTCAAATAGCTCCCGGGGTATAGTGTGGACCTAAAGGTATCGCGAAATGTTGTTAGGGAACGAAGTAACCTCTCGTGTGCTGTCCATCAGGACAAGTTAGATGTTAAGCGCAAGCCACGGGGGGAGGGATGGCCCAAGAAGCGAATGCCCGGGGTAATTCCTGGGATAACATCTACAGTAATGTAGATGATGCTGGGTAGCCAGCGCTGACGTGGGTCGGTGATACTAGGAAGCTGCTGGAATGAGTAATCCTAAAAAGCCACGGAACTAATCCGAAACGCAAGTGGAGGATAAGGTATGGATAACTGGTAAAACTGACTTGAAAATGGTGATACTAACGGTTATCAGAACAACCACTCGCTAAACCAGGAAAGGGAAGAAAAGACAGGCGGCAAGGGCTAACGGAAGTAATTCCTATTAAGTCTACCTATGAAAAGGGCCTAGTACCCAGTAGCCGGATGCGGTGAAAATCGCAAGTCCGGTTCCTCAAGGGAGGGTCGGGAAGCGATTCCCGGCTCGACCCCATCCAATGGTCCAATGCTAATAATTCCGGGTTCTCATAACCAGTCAGCTCAATTAGAAGGCAACAACCCGTCTTCTTTGAGGGCAGAGAGCAGCTCCGAACGGGACGAAAAAGAACCTTTTTGGATGCAGTCAGTGATTCCAAAATACCCAATAGATAAGGATGCTCTTGCTAGAGTTATTGCCGAGTGCGGCATTGTCTCGGTCAAGGGAACAGCCGGATTGGTTATATTCTTCCACAGTTGCGTGCTGCACGCAGCATTGTGCAATATGTCGCCGTGGGATCGATATGCTATTTTTATTAGCTATAACAGTATTGAGAATAGTCTTATCAAGGCTGGAAGACCTCGTCCGGCATTCATCGCAGAATCTGAATTCAGTCCTATAGTCACAGTGTCGGATAGAGCTTTGTTAGAATAAAGGTAAAGTCGATCGAGGTGCAATTTATTTCTCATGGATTATCAGAAGACAATAAAACAAGCAAAACACAAGATCGAACCTCTTAAGCCAGATCGGTTCGTTAAAATTTCCGATCGCTCGGATAAATGTGACTTGTCCTCGTCCAGTTGGCGGTCCCTGATGAAAAATTCGTGCCTACAGACATGGAAAGGGATGCTTCACCTAAAAGGGCCTGTGCGATTCGTTCTAGCCTAACGTGGTCAAACACGGAACGCTAGCCCGGTTTCATTAGCCGGGAACTCTGACCGCATGGGGGTTAAATTCCCCTCCCCCCAGGTACGGGGGTGACACCGGTCCTCGGTGCTACGAAGCGACATCATCGTGGTGCTAAGCGAGGACTCAAATGTAGGATAACTGGCAGCCTAAGCCGGTGACGCCGCTAGGAAAGATATCCAAGGTTAGAGCAGGCAAACATGTGCAAGCCTCGTTATAAGGAACCAGCGAAATAAGGCTATATGCGCTGGCCTAAAAAGGAAATGGTAGCTAGTATTAGTTTTAGACTCTGGCTAATATAGTACTCAAATAGCTCCCGGGGTATAGTGTGGACCTAAAGGTATCGCGAAATGTTGTTAGGGAACGAAGTAACCTCTCGTGTGCTGTCCATCAGGACAAGTTAGATGTTAAGCGCAAGCCACGGGGGGAGGGATGGCCCAAGAAGCGAATGCCCGGGGTAATTCCTGGGATAACATCTACAGTAATGTAGATGATGCTGGGTAGCCAGCGCTGACGTGGGTCGGTGATACTAGGAAGCTGCTGGAATGAGTAATCCTAAAAAGCCACGGAACTAATCCGAAACGCAAGTGGAGGATAAGGTATGGATAACTGGTAAAACTGACTTGAAAATGGTGATACTAACGGTTATCAGAACAACCACTCGCTAAACCAGGAAAGGGAAGAAAAGACAGGCGGCAAGGGCTAACGGAAGTAATTCCTATTAAGTCTACCTATGAAAAGGGCCTAGTACCCAGTAGCCGGATGCGGTGAAAATCGCAAGTCCGGTTCCTCAAGGGAGGGTCGGGAAGCGATTCCCGGCTCGACCCCATCCACAGAAATCGCACTTTACCCGATGCTTCTATACGAGATTCAGCCAAAAACGATTCTCGAAATTGGTGCTTTCACTGGTGGCTGCGCGGTTTGGCTGGCCGATCTTCTGGATGTGTTGTAGATTGAAGGTTGTATCTACTCTGTCGATATCGATCTTTCACTCCTTGAGGAGAAAGCAAAAACTGACTCTAGAATTCATTTTGTGGAGGGAGATTGCAATAACATTCAAGCAGCTTTTCCTCCAGACTTGCTTGCTAAGCTCGCTCATCCTTGGCTTTTGGTTGAAGATGCGCATGTAAACACAATCGGAGTCGTTGAATATATTCACAATAATGGTCTCCAGACTGGAGACTATCTTATTATTGACGACACCAACAAACTGCAGATAGAATCATGGGGAAGTTTGGGGGAAGATGGGGAAAATAGATTGGAAGCTGTAGAACAAGGGAAGCAAAAGATAGATGAATTGAAAGCTTGGTTAATGCTTCACTCAGATGAGTATTTAATTGATACTTACTATCAAGACATGTATGGCTATAACGGAGCTAGGAGTTCAAATTATATTCTCAAAAGAGTCTAAGTTGCGTATTACTTGGTATTCGACAATAAGACGTGCGGAATGTAGATTGTTTGCAACTCCATAAATCACCTTCACTATCTTAACCCCCTCCGAGAGCAAGTAACAAGATTTTTTGTTAATTTATGTTAACAATTATGAGCTTGTAGGTTCTGCCTACCCTGACTATAGCTTTGGTCGATCGCCCCCTCGATCGCCCCCCCGATCGCCTCTCTCCGTAGCAGGAACTGTGGTAACTTCATTCAAAGACCAGCGATAGTCAATGGGCAAGTTAGCCTGGTGGCAACTTTCTTCCAGTTGTCTCTGTTGGGCCAGGGCTTTTCGCAGGGTAATAATCAACTGATGGACTTGTTCCTGCTGCGGAGACTGGTTACTAACAGCTAACCATGTCTGCCGTTCTAAAAGTTGCAGTAGCAGTTCGTAGTGAATGTGAGAAGGAATGGGAATAGGCTCCATCGATGTAAATATCCCAAAAAATTGTAGTATAGACTGTCGCTCATTTAATTTGCACCCAAGAAAAGCTGATATCATTGTTGCCAATAATTTTAATTTTGAATTGCTTATAATTGATGCCTGTTATTTTTTATTCCAGGCATCAATCCGGTTTTTTTCTTAGGGAAACAGATGCCCGATCTCCTGTCCAGGTTCGGGCTGTTTCACTAGCGATTCGCCAATCAATACAGCAGCAGCACCCGCATCGCCAACCAGTTTCAGGTCAGTTGGAGTATGGAGTCCCGACTCACTCACTACTAATATACCCCGTGCTTGCAAAATATGCCCCCGGGCCTCTAGCAGCTGGCAAGTTGTTTGCAAGTCTACGGAAAAATCTTCCAAATTGCGATTATTAATCCCGACTATGGTAACGTCTTTCAGAGCTAAAACTCGGTCTAGTTCTGCTAGAGAGTGAACTTCTATCAAGGGAGTCATCTGCAATACCCTCGCGATCTTCACAAAGTATTGCAGATCCCGATCGCCCAGAATGGCCGCTATTAACAGTACCGCATCCGCGCCATAGATCCGGGCCAGATATATTTGGTAAGGATAGATGATAAACTCCTTACATAACAAGGGCAAGTCTACAGCATTTCTGACCTGACCCAGGTTTTCAAAGCTGCCTTGAAAGTATTTTGCATCCGTGAGCACCGACAGGCAAGTTGCGCCCCCTTGCTGGTAGGAACGGGCGATCGCCACTGGATCGAAGTCCTCGCGAATCACCCTTAGAAGATGCTGTGGGCGAATTACCAGATCATGCGCTATGAGTAGGGAGCAGGGAGCAGGGAGCAGGGAGAGGGGAGAGGGATGAAATCATTGATTTCTGGTGGTTCGGGACAACTGGGGGTGAAACCCCAGTTAATTACCCCACAGTATCTTAGAAGGAGAGACCTTTTTCACTTCAGCGATGAGGGCGGGGGAAGTTTTGCCCCTGCGCAAGGCCCCGACAAAGTCCCGGGATGCTGGCGCTTTCTCTACCTGACGCTTCAGGTCGCTCAAAGGTAACTTTGAGCGCCTCTGGTCAATTTCCTTTTCTTTGTGCCAGACAATTTATATATTCTGGGGGGCGCTATCAGGCAAAGTTACCTCATAACGCAGGTTAAGTAGATCTACAGGCGGGCTGGGGGAACGGCGACGGATTTGCATAAATTACTCATTGTTAATTGTCAATTGCTAATTGTCAATTGTTGATTGTCAATTGTCAATTGCTAAAAAGGGATGGTGCCGACCACCTCCGGACAGGCGGGACGTCCGTCCTACCCATGAGACATCGCCCGTTTATAGGCATCGTCCAGGACTTCTGAGAGTGTGGGATGGGTGTGAACCAGATGGCCCAGGGTATTGACTGACTGACGTGAGGCGATCGGCAACTTTTTGATTAAGTCTATCACATCTTTAATAAAATGGTATTAGTTTTGTCTTACACTTCAACTGGTGTATCCTCCCGAGGCTGGCTACCATTTCCGGACACCTCCACTTCGATGTCTCCGGAGACATCGACCCGAGGTTGTAGTAATTCTTGGCGGAAAGCTTGCTTGGTTTGAACATTCAAGTACCGATGCTGTAAGCTTTGCCATTGCTGCCATGCTTGGTAACGGTTGTTGGCCAACAGTCCGGCGAGGTGAGGAGTTTTGGTGCGGATGCCCGAACCAAAGACATGGTTGAGGAATTCTTCCAAAACTTGAGAGTCTTGAATGTCACCCAAGACTGTTTGCACCTGCTTCACGTCTTCCACATAATCTTGATAAGTAGGACCATACAGATCGGTAAATAAGCTCATTTGGTAGCGCACCCGCTTGGCTTGTTTGCGGAGGCTGTGCAGCATCTTTCCCTGAGTGGCTATTAGTGACTCGACAGTTGCGGGTGTCATTTTCTGGGGACTGTCACTCGACCTATCGGAAAGTTGCACTCCCACTAGCCAACCGGGGTGCAGCAGCAGCTGGCTGCTCAAGGACAAAAGTATATCTGGCAGCACATCTGTAACTGGCATCTGGGCGAATTCTTTATAGGTCGGCAACCCCAGCCACCCTTGCAGAGTTTGCTTCAGTTTCTGGTATTCTTTCTGATGCTTGAGGGTTGTCTGTACTTGTTTTAAGGCTTTGCGTCGCTGTTTTGCCAGCTTCGTCAGGGCGAACTTCACTTGGGGCTGTTCTTGAGTCGGTACGGCAGGTTGGTAACGGCTTTTCAGGGCTTCTTGGAGGACATCTAGATCTCTGAGGTTTCCCAGGATGCGGACAATTTTGCCAATTTCTTTCTCACTAGCGGCTTTGGGTAAGTCTAAGGCGGCTGCGAAACCTGTCACTATTGTCCGCAAGCGCCGCATCACGATCCGCATTTGGTGCAGTGCTTCTGGATCTCGGTCCTTGAGCACGTCGCTTTCGTACTTGATGGTTTTCTGGAAATATTTGGCGATCGCCAACTTGGCCCAGTCTCCGAGAGTTTCTGTCTGGCCTCGGGTTTGTATGCTCATTGTATATACTACCTCCACAAGTCAGTAAGGGTTCAAACTATTCTCACTTCAGCTGAATGTCACTGCTGTGTCCCCTATGCATGTGCTCCTACGATGTCTCCGCCGTGTCTCCTGGGTAGTGCTCCTACGATGTTCCCCGGGTAGTGCGATTACGATGTCTCCGGAGTAGTGCTCCTACGATGTCTCCTGGGTAGTGCTCAACCGCGCTCCCAGGAGACATCAAGCTCTCCAGAGACATCGAGCTCCCGGGGAACATCTAGCGACCAGGAGACACGGCCTGGGTAGTGCGGCTGGAGGGAGGCACGGCTTATTTCGCTGCCATTCCACTTCAGTTTAACTTCAATTCATCTTTAGGTTAACACAAAGTTAACAAAATCAGCCTATCTGATGACAATATTTTGTAATGCTACTAATAACTTAAGTGGGCTAGCTGTATAAATTGACATGGGATGATTTTATCTGT
Source organism: uncultured Hormoscilla sp. (assembly GCA_963921275.4). Taxonomy (GTDB): domain Bacteria; phylum Cyanobacteriota; class Cyanobacteriia; order Cyanobacteriales; family Desertifilaceae; genus Hormoscilla. Next base: position 6,748,310 of record OZ001293.3, read on the forward strand.
TGCACTCAATCGCGATAAAAACCTTGTTATCATTATATGTAGCATGATTTAATAGAAATAAATTATTTTCATATTATACTGCGAACGGTCAGGAACTGAGCTTTTTGGGGCTGTAAAGAATGTCACTGGACAGTGGGAAGTTCTTTCGATGTATGCCATTAGAAATACGAACAAGGGAACAGAGGTGAGACAAAAAAACACTCCCGCAGGCTTGGCCACAGGAATGTTATATACTGGTAGAGTTATGGAGACTCAACCAGTAGAAATCAATTATGGGCATTCTAGAATCTCTCGGCATTAATATTATTACCACAGAGTCAGAAGTTAACCGCAAAGATGTCCTGCAACTGCTACGGGAAATACAATATTACTAGCGCAGTCGCCGCATTCGTCAAGGACATGCCCGCAAACGCCTGCAAGGTAAACCGCCACCGGGTAAAGTACCCTACGGATACAAGCGGGGTAAAAATAGCTATGCGATCGATCGGGCGGCGGCGCCAGTAGTGAAGGATTTTTTTGCACAATTTCTGCTGTATGGTTCTTTGCGGGGTGCGGTGCGCTATTTGGAGAAGAGATATGGCAAGAAGATATCGGTTTCTACAGGACGGCGGTGGCTGACTAACCCCGTGTATCGGGGGGATACGGCTTTCCGAGATGGTGAGATTATCTCGGATACCTATGTAGCAATTATTTTACGAGAAGAGGCGGCCCAGGTAGTAAATTAGGGGGGCCGAGCTGCGGGAACCGCAAGATTTGACGGCCACAATTCGTCCCCTGCAATGCTGCGGTGCTGAGCTCTAGGTCGGTAGGAGAGGAGTGCTATTCTGATCGCTCACGTAAATCTTTGAAATCCCCTGTAGGGTGACCAGGGTGTCCCTTTCAAAGTTAATCAAGGTATCTAGGCCCTGATAGACGTGAGCCAAATCTACCGTTCCGGAAAAATCGCGTCCAGCCCGATCGCGTTCAGCCCCGTCCGTATAATCTTCAAAGTCTATGATAGTACCCATCATGTCCGACTCCAGAACAAAAATATTGGCCTCTGATCCTTCGTAGAGACGATCGCTTCCATGGTTTCCGTAGACGCGATCTCTTCCCTCCCTGCCGATCAGAGTGTCCTCCTCCTCCTTCTCAAAGAGTGATAAAGTTAGGGGTTGGGGGTTGAGAGTTAGGGATTGACGAGTATTGCTGAAGTTAAGGTCGGTAGGAGAGGAGTTGACATTGTTGACATTAATAGTAAAAGCCTCCGAGTAACTAAGCCCACCAGCATCAGTAGTCTGGACGCGGATGCTGTAACTGGACTGGGTCTCAAAGTCAGGGGAACTGTTAATTTGCAGTGAGTTCCCTTCTATGGTGAAGGCGTCGTTATCATCGGCACCAGCGCCTCCGACTAACTGGTAGGTAAAGGTATCGGAAGAGTCAGGATCGGTAGTTGAGAAAGTCCCTACGACTGCATTATCAGGGGAGTTAGAATCAATGCTGCTGCTGCTAAGGACTAGGTCGGTAGGAGACTCGCCGACATCGTTGACATTAATAGTCAAGACCTCCTCAAAACTATTACTAGCAGAGTCAGTAGTCTGGACGCGGAGGCTGTAACTGGACTGAGTCTCAAAGTCCAAAGAACTGTTAGTTAGCAGTTGGTCCCCTACTATAGTAAAGGCATTGTTGCCCGATCCAAGCATGTAGGTAAAGCTATCTCCCTCGTCGGGGTCAGTAGTAGACAAAGTCCCACAACTGCACCCAATGGAGAGTTAGAATCAATGCTGCTGCTGCTAAGGACTAGGTCGGTAGGAGACTCGCCGACATCGTTGACGCTAATAGTCAAGGCTTCTGAGTAACTGTTCCCAGTAGAGTCAGTAGTCTGGACGCCGATGCTGTAACTCGATTTTCTCTCAAAGTCAGGGGAACTGTTAATTTGCAGTGAGTTCCCTTCTATGGTGAAGGCGTCGTTATCATCGGCACCAGCGCCTCCGACTAACTGGTAGGTAAAGGTATCGGAAGAGTCAGGATCGGTAGTTGAGAAAGTCCCTACGACTGCATTATCAGGGGAGTTAGAATCAATGCTGCTGCTGCTAAGGACTAGGTCGGTAGGAGACTCGCCGACATCGTTGACATTAATAGTCAAGACCTCCTCAAAACTATTACTAGCAGAGTCAGTAGTCTGGACGCGGAGGCTGTAACTGGACTGAGTCTCAAAGTCCAAAGAACTGTTAGTTAGCAGTTGGTCCCCTACTATAGTAAAGGCATTGTTGCCCGATCCAAGCATGTAGGTAAGCTATCTCCCTCGTCGGGGTCAGTAGTAGACAAAGTCCCCACAACTGCACCCAATGGAGAGTTAGAATCAATGCTGCTGCTGCTAAGGACTAGGTCGGTAGGAGACTCGCCGACATCGTTGACGCTAATAGTCAAGGCTTCTGAGTAACTGTTCCCAGTAGAGTCAGTAGTCTGGACGCCGATGCTGTAACTCGATTTTATCTCAAAGTCAGGGGAACTGTTAATTTGCAGTGAGTTCCCTTCTATGGTGAAGGCGTCGTTATCATCGGCACTAGCGCCTCCGATTAACTGGTAGGTAAAGGTATCGGAAGAGTCAGGATCGGTAGTTAAGAAAGTCCCTACGACTGCATTATCAGGGGAGTTAGAATCAATGCTGCTGCTGCTAAGGACTAGGTCGGTAGGAGAGGAGTTGACATTGTTGACATTAATAGTAAAAGCCTCCGAGTAACTAAGCCCACCAGCATCAGTAGTCTGGACGCGGATGCTGTAACTGGACTGAGTCTCAAAGTCCAAAGAACTGTTAGTTAGCAGTTGGTCCCCTACTATAGTAAAGGCATTGTTGCCGGAGACAAGCATGTAGGTAAAGCTATCTCCCTCGTTGGGGTCGGTAGTAGAGAAAGTCCCTACGACTGCACCCAATGGAGAGTTAGAATCAATGCTGCTGTTGCTGAGTTCTAGATCGGTAGGAGGGGAGTTCTCTATAACAATGTCAAAGGTATCTGTCACTTCAGATTTCGCTCTGTCGATGGCGGTTACCGTCACGGTAAAGGTGTCTGCGGTAGTAGGGATACCGCTGATAACTCCCTGAGAGTTGATCGTTACGCCCCCTGGTAAACCGGTAGCTGTGTAATTGTCGATGTTGTTATTGATGTCGCCGAAATTTGCGCTAATGTCTATGTTGAGGTTATTACCTAGCAAGAGTTGGACGTCGGGAATCTCGGTTAAAACATAAGGGGGGTTTTCCAATCGCTTTGAGGCACTCAAATCTAGAACCTCTTGGGGGATGCTGCCAGTCAGTTGGTTGTCGGACAGCTGGAGAAACTCCAAATTGGAAAGATTCCCTAACTCCGTCGGGATGCTGCCAGTCAGTTGGTTGTCGGACAGCTGGAGAAACTCCAAATTGGAAAGATTCCCTAACTCCGTCGGGATGCTGCCAGTCAGTCGGTTTCTGTCCAGCTGGAGATCCTTCAAATTGGAAAGATTCCCTAACTCCGTCGGGATGCTGCCAGTCAGTTGGTTGGAGTTCAGCTGGAGAAGTTGCAAATTAGAAAGATTCCCTAACTCCGTCGGGATGCTGCCAGTCAGTTGGTTGGAGAACAGCTGGAGATCCTCCAAATTGGAAAGATTCCCTAACTCCGTCGGGATGCTGCCAGTCAGTTGGTTGTCGGACAGCTGGAGAAACTCCAAATTGGAAAGATTCCCTAACTCCGTCGGGATGCTGCCAGTCAGTTGGTTGTCGGACAGCAAGAGATTCTCCAAATTGGAAAGATTCCCTAACTCCGTCGGGATGCTGCCAGTCAAGTTGGTTGGAGGACAGCCGGAGATTCTCCAAATTGGAAAGATTCCCTAACTCCGTCGGGATGCTGCCAGTCAGTTGGTTGGAGAACAGCCGGAGATCCTCCAAATTGGAAAGATTCCCTAACTCCGTCGGGATGCTGCCAGTCAGTCGGTTGTTGTTCAGCCAGAGCGACTCCAAATTGGAAAGATTCCCTAACTCCGTCGGGATGCTGCCAGTCAGTTGGTTGAAGCTTAGGATGAGCCTTATCACCCTGTCGCTAGTTACCGTCACTCCATGCCAACCATTAACAACAGAAGCTTCGGGGGGAATTGCGCTGTTGAAATTCCAGTCCCGCCAGCCTGTATTGCTCCTCCAAGAAACCCCATTGGTGCTTTGATAGAGAGCCCTTAAGGCCTGATACTCCTGCTGGGAGATCAATATGCCCCCATAGGCCATCTGAGCTTCTGCGGACAATGCTAAGGGAGTTTTCATCCCCGGAGTTCGCCACTCCAACTTCCAATTTCCGCCCCGGGCTGCTGCCCCTGTCCGGGTAGTAGAGGCGGCGAGGGATGCCCCGGTTAGGGTCTGTAGCTTAGTCATCAACTCCTCTCCTGCATCTCCGGCGGCGACGTTACAGCCGTAGAGTAGGAGTTGTTTTACCTTCCACTTCTGCAGGGTAGAGGCGTAATCTCCTAGAGTATCTAAACTCAGTTGGGAGTTTCCCAGATACAGACAACCAGGGCTGCCGTGGGAAAGTAGGTGCAGGACTTCTGTTTCCTTATGCTGTTGGAGAAGTTCGCTGATCTGTTTGATGCCATCGGACCGAAGGTCTAAGAGGAAAGATTTGGCCCCAGGCCGGATGCCGTCTATAAGCTGCTGGTAGTTTTCTAGGGAGGCATCCACTACTACGATGGTGTTGGTAAAAGATTTATGCTTCATTTTTTGGTTGCTGAATTGATTTTTCTGTCGAGGTGCCGGTTCGCATTGCTGGGCTTCAAGACGTTTCAAAACCCGTTCGTCAGCATCATAAGCTTTGTCTGCGAGTAACGCATCAGCAGCATAGACAAATAAGCGGTTATCCTTAGCTGTCCCCCCACATAACCCTCCCGACCTGGCAATAGGTCCCTGATTCTCTCCCACCGGTCATCTCTTAAAGCATAGCGACGCATTTCTCAAATTCTCCTGCTCTAACCTTTACCAACTCAATCATCTTGTTATATATTTTTGGTGGGGATCCATATCGTTAATCTAACTGATGACACGCCCTAGATCTCGTAGAGGAAATATTGAGCACACTCCGTTCGCGCAGCGTGGCGCAGCCATAAGCGTATTTAGTCTGGCTTAGGCTAACGCGCAGCGTGGCGCAGCCATAGAGATGGTTCCTACTATGTTCTGGGCAGACAGCGGTGACTCCTTATCTGAACGGCTTGAGCGAATACTACTACCATCAGAGGATGTTTGTAAAGTAGCAAAAAGCACTCAATATGTAAAAAAGGCTTCCTGGGAAAAGAGCTGAAATATTAAAATCATCCGTTAGTCATTCAGAAAGCCATGACAAAGCGCATATACCACCGAAGGAACCCAACTACAATGGGAGTTGTTAGAATCTCTCTTACCACCGATCACTATTATTCCCCAGGATTGGAGCTGGAGCCACACAGTCAGATAATGTTATAATGGATAGTTGTGTATTCTTTGGCAGCTGTGACCACGACCCCTATTCGTCCGGCGTCTTCCGCATGCTCTTGTCCTGAAGGACTCGGCATGTTCCAGACACCGCCAGATAATCTAGTCGCTGTACCCCAACGCCCCGATCGCCTGGGACGTTTTGGCAAGTTTGGCGGCAAGTACGTACCGGAAACCCTAATGCCAGCTTTGCTGGAGCTGGAACGGGCGTTTCACCAATACCGCCAGGATCCAGATTTTCAACAAGAACTGCAAGGGCTACTCAAAGATTACGTGGGACGGCCCAGTCCTCTGTACTTCGCGGAACGCCTGAGCGCCTATTATACTATACTTGGCAGTACCCCGCAAATTTATCTGAAGCGGGAGGACTTGAATCACACGGGCGCTCATAAAATCAATAATGCCCTAGCTCAGGCCCTGCTAGCCAAGCGGATGGGCAAGCAGCGGATCATTGCTGAGACTGGTGCTGGGCAGCATGGGGTGGCGACAGCAACGGTTTGCGCCCGGTTTGGACTGGACTGTGTCATCTATATGGGCGTCCATGATATGGAACGCCAAGCGCTGAACGTGTTTAGAATGGGACTGTTGGGAGCGGAGGTGCGACCGGTGGAAGCGGGAACGGGTACCCTCAAGGATGCTACGTCGGAAGCTATTCGGGACTGGGTGACGAATGTGGAGACTACCCATTACATCTTGGGTTCTGTAGCTGGCCCCCATCCTTACCCGATGATGGTGCGGGACTTCCATGCAGTTATTGGTCAGGAAACTCGCGCTCAAGCAATGGCTTTATGGGGCGAACTGCCCGATCTTCTCCTAGCTTGCGTGGGCGGCGGTTCTAATGCCATGGGGTTGTTCCATGAGTTTGTCGAAGAGCGTGAGGTGCGACTGATCGGCGTTGAGGCGGCGGGTGCAGGAGTTGATACTGATAAACATGCTGCTACCCTGACTCGGGGACGAGTAGGAGTCTTGCATGGGGCCATGAGTTATCTGTTACAAGATGAAGATGGTCAAGTGGTGGAGGCCCACTCGATTAGTGCTGGTCTGGATTATCCTGGCGTTGGTCCGGAACATAGTTATCTCCAAGATACGGGTCGGGCCGAGTATCATAGCGTGACCGACCAGCAGGCTGTGGATGCTTTTGAGCTGCTGTCTCGCTTAGAGGGCATTATCCCAGCTCTGGAAACCGCTCACGCGATCGCCTATTTGCCTACTCTCTGCCAGCAGCTGACTGGTAGTCCCCGCATTGTCATTAATTGTTCGGGGCGCGGCGATAAAGATGTGCAGACTGTAGCTAAATTTGCTAGCCATTAAAGCCTCTAGTTCGAGATCGTTCCCCTGGCTCCCGCCTGGGAACGGGCCTGCTGAGGCTCCCGCTTCTAGTTCGAGATCGTTTCCTGATTGTAGCATTGTCCTTACCCAAAGAAGCAACATTCGGGTAAATCATTCCTGTTGCCAGCGCGAAATTATTTTACTTACAAAATCTATCTTTTACACGCAAGAGGCAGAGCCTATAAGATAGCATTCCGTGGCTGAGCCACGGAACGAGGAAAGGGAGCATTTCATATTTGGGAAGATATCTGTAGGGGCGTTTAGCGGAGCTGCTAGCATTACTGCGACAATCTATGATATAAGTTGATAGATATACTAGCGTAATGCTTCGCCCGCGCCAAAGCGAGATGCACCCACGAGGAAATCCCCCGTGTTGCCCGAAATTATTTTACCTACAAAATCTATCACCTACACACAAGAGGCAGAGCCTCAAAGATAGCATTCCGTGGCTGAGCCACGGAACGAGAAATACCCGTCGATTTATCTGTGACTGGCGCTGGTGGGCGATGCCTACCCTACAGCACAAATAATTTCAAGAAGTTGGGGAATCACCATTAGGAGTTTGGCGCATCAGATATTGCCATATCCGCTTGATCTCCGCTCGATCCACCTCAGCATGGCGAATCGAATTTTCGAGAGTTAGACCTACAGCATCGACAGTACAAGCTGTATTATCGACCTGGCGGGATAAATTATCCATAGAGGTTTCCATAGCAGCGAGACGCCGTTCCGTTTCTTCCGCAAAGCGATCGAGGCGAGTATCTATGCGCGTGATCGCCTCTGCATGTGCCTGCTGCATCAGAGCCGTTTGTGCGAGAATCTGTTCTATTTGGTCAAGTTTGCTCGTCATCTTTTTTTCCTTTTTGTCAGTTATTAAAATATAATTGACTTATTCTTGGCAAAAGTAAGCTTAATGTCAGAGATAATTGACTTATTCTCGCCAAGACTAAGCCTATCGGGAGCGAAAATCGACTTATTCTCGGTCGGAATAAATTTATTCTCGGTCGGAATGGATTTATTCTCAGTCAACACCCCCAACCTACCTTGGCCGGAGTTGCGACATGCTATGCGGGGTTGTTCTGCAATAGTGGGGGTCTAAAAGTTGCGGTTTATTTTATCACTCTTGTGGCTATTGTAACGCTCCTCCAGGATCTACTTATGAGGCGATCGGCCCTGCATCCGAGACAACGAACCACCGGTAAGTAGGCAAAGGTTTATAGACTTGTAGGATTTGTGGATACCTGAAGCTACGCGATGTGCAACTTTCTACGGAAGAATAACGGTTTGGTGGTCTTTGGCTGAAAATGTTGTTCTCAAAACTCCCTAAATCTCGTTGGTTGGAAAAAGTTGCACATGGCGTTGAAGCTTCTCTCAAATGCGAGCGAGTACCAATGGTTTGGGGTAGCTCAGTTCCTTCCAAAGACCAACCACAAACCCTAGCTAAAAACCGCTAAAGCGGTTTTTAGCTACTCAGGTGGATCAAGCTCACCCGCAAGAATAAACGTTATAGGTCAGGACGGGTACGAGGCTAGCTCCAAGCTCTGTCGAGTGTCGTTAAACAGGCAACCGGGTGCTGAATTGCCAATGCGACATTTGCAAAAAGCCATTATAACCGATTTTTCCGGAACGGTGCGAAGCCAACTTTACAAGCAATTCCGTTGAGACGCAACAATGTCTAATTACACACTTATTTGATCGCACCCAGTCGAAGAGGACCAGAAATATGGTAAGTTAAGAGAGTTACCGGGTTTCTTAACGAGATCGGATGGTGATTACACATGCCAAAACAATTTGCTAACATGTTCGTAGCCCTCATACTTGGCTTGAGTGGCGGCTCTATCTTATATCTGAGAGCATTTCCGAATATATCTTCTTCACCTTTAACTGTGTCTCATCGAACATCTTCATCTATTGCGGCCCTAGAGGAACGGGTTTATGCCGAGGTGAATCAATATCGGACATCCCGGAATTTGCCCCCTTTGCAGCTTGATGCTAAAATTAGCGCCGAAGCCAGAAATCATAGTACTATAATGGCCAGAAGAGGGGAAATTAGTCAGGATGGGTTTGAAAGACGAGTTAAGGCGATCTCCCGCGAGATTCCCTATAGCAGGGTGGCGGAAAACATCGCTTATAATTCCGGTAATGCTGACCCGGTGAAAGCAGCAGTAGAGGGTTGGATTAATAGCACCAGTCATCGTCAAAATCTGACCGGTGATTTCGATTTGACGGGCATTGGCATTGCCAGAAACGAGCGGGGGGAATATTATTTCACTCAAATCTTGATTAAAACTCCGAGATCTATAGCAGTTGCGGTTCTGGAGGAACGAGTTCACGTTCAGGTAAATAAATATCGGGCTTCCCGGAACTTGCCTCCTCTGAAACTTAATGCTATAATCAGTGAAGAAGTAAGAAAGCACTCTCAGAGGATGGCGAGAAGAAGGGAAATCAGTCATGATGGGTTTGAAGAGCGCATTCAGGCGATCGGTCGCTGGATTCCCTATGGTGCAGCGGCTGAGAATGTGGCTTCAAATGCCGGTCACGATAACCCAGCTACTGTGGCAGTAGAGGGGTGGATTAAAAGTCCCGGACATCATCAGAATATGATCGGTGATTTCGATCTGACGGGCATTGCGATCGTTCGAAACGATCGGGGAGAATATTATTTTACGCAAGTATTTATTAAAGGCAGGTAAGAAATGAAGCAGACTCAGGTGCGCGATCGGGATCTTTCTCAGAATATTCTCTCTGCATACCTCTCAGCAGAAGCGGTGGCAGTAGATACGGAAACAATGGGATTGCTGCCCATGCGCGATCGGCTATGTCTGGTGCAGTTGTGCGATTCTGAAGGTAGAGTAACAGCAATCCGCATTGCCAAAGGACAGACCGAAGCCCCCAATTTAAGGCAGTTACTGGAAGCAAATAACGTTCTGAAAGTGTTTCATTTTGCCCGCTTCGACCTGGCGATGCTGCGCTACCATCTCCAGATCGAAGTAAAGCCCGTATTTTGCACGAAAATTGCTAGCCGACTAGCCCGAACCTACACAAATAGACATGGATTGAAGGAGTTAGTACTAGAATTAGAAAAGGCAGAACTGGATAAATCCGCTCAAAGTTCCGATTGGGGAAATCCGGGGAACTTATCTGCAAAGCAGTTGAGCTATGCTGCCAATGACGTGCGTTATCTGTTGGGGGCGCAACAGAAGTTAGTAGAGATGCTGCAACGCGAGGAACGATGGGAATTGGCGCAGCAATGTTTTACCTGTTTGCCCGTCCTAGTTTCTCTGGACTTGCTTCAATATAAAGATGTGTTTGAACATTGAGAATTGTTAATTTTCAATGGAGAATACACTCATTCCCTGTGTCTCGCAGGGAATGAGAGATCGCTCGTTCCCTGACTCGGGCAGCGATCGCGGACTACTCGGCGCGACAAGAAACAGGGTTTCTGCGATAATTGTGGCATTACAACGGATATTTAAGCTTAAGAAACCCGGTTTCTGACCGCCAAACCGAAAAGTATTGCCTGTCTGGTATCGATAGAAAGACCTTTTCCCTCCTCCTAGTCTTTAGATGACTCTGAGTAATTAAACATGAAGACAAACTTGTTTTTCGGGAAAATCAGCGTTGGCAGATATAGAGGTTGCTCGTCCCAATCTTTTGCCTTTTCACCTTTTTCATACATCACAACCAACATCGGCACATCTGGATATTCCCGTTTTGGCTTAGTTATCCATTTACTGTATGCAAAATTAGAACTCTTCCCCAAAGGACTCCTTCCCCAAGGTCTCAGGCGGTTAGCCAAGTCTAGTCCCTCACCATTTTTACCTCGGCGAACGTTGAGCATTCCTTCATGAATATTCTCTGCTTTCATAGCCCTGAGAGCTTCCTTGACTTGCTTATCCTCCCATGAAGCTCCAGCGCAAGGTTCGCTTGGCATATGTTCGAGAACCTGGATTAAAAAGTCAATGTCTACCTGGCGGTATTCCTCATCATCGTTGTATGCAGCTAGAAGTTCATTGAGGGAGTCTGTATGTTTCTTGACTTCTGAAGCTTTCCAAAGCGGATCGCGAGGGAAAATAGCCGATCCTGGCGTGAAAGCCTCTATTTCCGCCGGATTCAAAACGTTAGAACGAGTTGGCTTGAGCTTTCGACCAACCCAGACAGGCTTAATCTTAATTTTGCTGGGATCGTCCCCGATCGCCTGGCGCATACCTTCATCAGCCTCATGGATAGCGCAAAAGTCCTCATAAATGTGCTGAGGTACAAACAGACGAGTCACATCTAACAATTCTGGGCGATAACCATACATCCGTGCGTGTTGATGCACGGTATCCATCAATTTTTGCTTGGGATCGCGCCCGTAGTAAGTAACCATCAACCCCTCAATGGTAACACCGCGCCCTAGGCGGTTCCCTCCAATCAGAATATTCATTCCGGGGTTATATGTCACTTCTTTATTGGGATTATCTGCATTGATTACTTCTGGGATAGCATTCCGCAGCTTATACTTTAGCTTCTCGACCAATTCATCAACTGATGGTAAATCCTGTGCTGTTTTGCTTAACTCCCCATGAGCTTGCTTTAAACACTTCAGCGCCTCCTCTTGCTTCGTTGCAGAGGATTGTCCTCGAATCGCCTTGTCAAGTTCCACAACAAAGTTGCGAATCACTTTTTCCAAATTGCTGTGATTTATGCGCCTGTGGCAAATATGGGCGAGGAAAGAATAGACAGCAGAACGATCTTTGGCAGATTTCATCTTGTAAATTGAACCCAAAAAGAAACAGCATAGGGCCAGTTTCAGACCCGGAGGAATATTCCAGTTATTGCCTAGATTTATATCTCCTCCCTGTTTTTTTAACATATCTAGTTCTTCCGCTTCTACTTCTGTGTAGCAGAAGCTGCGATCGTCCTTAAAAAACAGGTCTCCTCCCATGTACTTCGCGCCCGGTTGAGAAAGAACACAGAAAGCCGGCTTACATTCATGGTCAATATTTTGCAGCAGCAGACTTTGGGGAGTAGCTGTAATCTGTAAATAGATATGATTTGCAACCTCTTCCCTAATCTTCCCGATTTTGTCAAAAGTAGAACTATCTGGAACTGTATCTTTCCCCTTCTTTGATTGCTGGGCCTCATTGGTGTTCAGACTAGCATTGTCAGCTTCGTCATCAAATATAATGGTAGGAACACCACGGGCTTTAGCATCCTTAAGCACCTTAAGCAACTTATCTAGGTGATCTTTCTGCTTTGTGGATATCAGGACAACGCCCGTCTCTTTTATATAGTCAAGCAATTGCTGAGTCGCAAATTCTCCTGGATCCTTTTTCCATTGTTCCCAGTTAAAGACAACCGGTCCACCTTCTAGTTTATTTTTGAAACGTCTAGCAGTTTGTTTCCCGAGCCATACATTATTAGATGTCAAGACAATAAAACAACGAAATCCATTTGCTTGAGCCATTGCCAGAGTAGCAATGGTAGTCTTAGTCTTGCCGCTTTGGACTTTTCCGTAGATTATTCCAGTCGTGCCATTGGGAATTTTGCCTTTGTGAGGCTTACTGACAATACCCGAACCGGTAGCGCCAACATCACCAGCGCCGAAGGTCTTGTCGTAAACATCAACACAGTTTTGGACAATTTCCACAGCGGTTTGCTTTAACTGCTCTGCGGCCTTATCCTTTAATTCGTTGCTTACCACCTCAAGCAGGTTATTGATGCAATATTCATCAGTCTTAATCGGAGTTTTACTCATAGTTACTGTCTTGTGATGACAAAAATACGCCAGGCCAGTCACTTTGGGGCACGCTTTGGGCCATCTGCTGCCTGCCAGGACCACTTACATGATAGCTTCCGCGAGGTCGCCTCGACACTGATATGTGCTGACCGCCAATCCCAAGGTCTCTGTCTAAGACACTGCGAAGGCGATCGGCGGCTATGCAGCAAATGCCGTCTTTGTGACAGACTAGGGCCAGGAATACCGAAAAGCCCAGATGCTGGCGATGCAGGGTATTCAGGGCCGAATCTTCCTGAGAGCTTAAGGTGAAGGACCATGCAGATGTCGGTTTCGTGGACACCTTAAATATAATAGCAGACTGAGTGCGCTCATTTTCAACTAGGTACAGTGAGGGATGGATCTCTCTGGCATGGGTGATGGTAATTTTGTCTCCATAGTTAATTAGCTTTAAGATGGCGGCACCGTGAAGAAATTCCCGATCGTTGATCATTTGCAGTCACTTCCCTGACAATTGCATACTATCTCTACTCATAGGTTATTAAAGAGTGCGATCGCCCTTCCCCATATCACTACTCCTGTTCGCCAAGGCCCGATCGGACCGCAGCGGCAAACTGGGGCGCAACCAGGGCAATATCGGACAAAACCTCTTCCACTGTCATCGGCGGTTTGCGAAGTCCTGCTGCTTGTTCCCTGACGATCCCCATCATCGTTTCCGAATCTCGTCTAAACAGAATCATCAAGAACTGGTCGGGGGATTTCGCCTCAATCTCGAATGGTGCTAACGCCCGATCGGGGAAGTCCTTTAAATTACTCGTTACAATCAATTTTGCATTGTCTGCCACCGCTGCTGCTAAAACATGCCTATCTTTCTCATTATTAGTCATAGCAGGAATCAGGCCCTCAAACGCACTCACCGTAACGAAGGGAAAGAATTCGTCCATTCTCCTAACAAGTCTCTGGGCCTGCTGTGGACTCATTCTACCAGTTTTTACCAGATTGCGGCTAACTTCCTGTAGAATCATATCACTCCATCTGACTCTATAAAGTTGGGCTTCAGCAGCAGGCAGCAATGGATCTCGTAAGCTTGCAGGAAAAATAACGCAGGCGTCTAAAACCGCCTTCAATACTTCTGCCACCTACAGTCTCCTAATGCTTACTCTACTCGGCTGGATTATGCTGCTTATTAGTCGGCGTCTTCACCATCGGGTACAAGCCGCACTCCTGGCTAATTTCTGCTAACTCTTGTATACCCCGCCGATGCAATTCCGACAGCTTTTGCTTGTGCTCCATCACGACATCTAACTCAATTCTCTGCTCCCAACCCGTATCAATAAAAGGAATTTCTCCATTTTTTACGAGGCGCACTACATATTTCCAATCTACATTTAGCAAAGCGGCAGCTTCGGAAATTGTCAATGGCTGGTGAAAGGTGGAAATTATTACCCCATTGCCTTTGGTTAACTGATGCGCCGCCTGACGCAGTAAACGAAACATCGACTCGGGCAGTTCTATTTCTTCTCCCTCTGGGCTGACAAGTCGTGGCAGTTGGGGACCCGATCCATTACTCGGTCCATTCAACAGCTTCGACAATAAAGCCAACTCGGCGAGTTCTTCGGAGGTTGCCACTATTGGTTCGGGCTCAATGTCAGTATAATTCATCGGCTTACTGAAAATGCGTTTACTCTCTATTCTATACTATTTCCCCATCTAGTACAAACCGCACTCCTGGCTAAGGGACGCCAACTCTTCTATGCCCTGCCTATGCAACTCAGACAGCTTCTGCTGATGAGCGATCGCATCGGATAGGCGAATGAGGCGCAGTCTTCCATCCTGAATGAAAGGAATTTCCCCCTTGTCAAGCAATTTATTTACATATTGCACTTGAGAACCGATCAAAGCAGCAGCTTGCCAGGTTGTCAATGGATCGTGAAATATAACAGTACTCATGCCATTCCCCCGCGCTAACTGATACACCTGCTCGCGCAGCAAGTGAAATACAGACGCCGGCAGTTCTATTTCTTCTCCATCTGAGCTGACAAGTCGTGGCAGTTGGGGACGTGAGCCATTACTCGATCCATTCAATAGCTTGGACAATAAAGCCAACTCCGCGCGTTCCTGCTCCGTTGCCACTATCGGTTCGGGCTTGATGTCACTAGAATTCATGTGCTTACTCAAAATGCGTTTGCTCTCTATTCTATACTATCTCTTCCGATAGGAGTGCCGTCGAGTACAAGCCCAAATCATCGCACATCCGCGTCATTTCTGCCAAACCCTGCCGCCGTAACTCATCCCACTTCTGCTTATAAGCCATCAGATCTTCAAACCGAATTCGGCGCTCCAAACCATATCCAGTAGAAGGAATTTCCCCATCTTTCAGCAGTTGCACCAGATGCTGTCGCGGCACATCAAGTAACTTAGTAGCTTCCCAAATTGGTAATGGATCGTGAAAGATAACAGTCATCACGCCATTGCCCCGCGCTAACTGATACAACTGCTGACGCAGCAAGCGCAATACAGACGCAGGCAGTTCAATTTCTTCACCCTCTGGGGTGACAAATCGTGGCAACTGCGAGCCATTACTCAGTCCCTTCAACAACTGGGACAATGAAGCCAAGTCAGCGAGTTCTCGTTCTGTTGCCACTACAGGCCGAACTCTTGACTCATTCGAGCCAACTCTTCTATACCCCGCCGATGCAACTCAGACGGATGTGGTCATAAGTAGTTGATAGCCAAGTGCATCGCCCGATACATGTATATAGCCCGCGCAGGCGGGCTTTGTTCATGTAGCCGGGCCCCTCGTTCCCACGGCTCCGCCTGGGAACGGGTTCGGGCGGCGAGGTCTCCTACCAACGGGCGCAAGACCACACCCAACTCAGACAGCTTCTGCTTATGAGCGATCGCATCGGATAGCCGAATGAGGCGCAGTCTTCCATCCTGAATGAAAGAAATTTCCCCATCGTCAAGCAATTTATTCACATATTGCACCTGAGAACCGAGCAAAGCAGCAGCTTGCCAGGTTGTCAATGGATCGTGAAAGATAACAGTACTCACGCCATTGCCCCGCTAATTCTATTTCTTAACCTTCTGGACTGACAAGTCGTGGCAACTGCGATCCATTACTCAGTCCATTCAACAACTGGGACAATGAAGCCAACTCCGCGAGTTCTTGAGGAGCATCTCAGTTTTGTAATTTAGCCCGCGCAGGCGGGCTTTGTTCGTGTAGCCGGGCCCCTCGTTCCCACGGCTCCGCCTGGGAACGGGTTCGGGCGGCGACGCAAATATGAGATGCACCTAGTTCTTGTTCTGTTGCCACTATAGGTTCGAGCTTGATGTCACTAGAATTCATCTGCTTACTCAAAATGCGTTTGCTATCTATTCTATACCTGTGTTCTGGCGCCAGATGAGTTTTGAACAGGTAAATTTATGACTTTAACACCACCGACAGCAGACCCAAGATTGCTCTATTAATTAAACTAAAAAAGAGCAGTCGCCAGCGGGGCACAAAACAATGAGGATGAAAGTACACAAGCAGGAAAACTTGGTGTTGACAAACCAAAGTTCGGAAGTTCTAGTCGAGCGAGCCTGGCCAATAATAGCCGCCCTACCCATTCCTGTAAGTGACAGAAATCACATTTAGTCGGTGACGCTCCATACCCGAGCCGAAGTCGAGCCGAAGTCGAGCCGAAGTCGAGCCGAGGTCGAGCCGAGACCGAGCCATTAGCGAGCCATATACGAGCCGTAGTCGAGCGATAACCCCGCCTAATGGACTCCCTCCTTACCTGGAGCCTGCTCTCAGCCCATTCTCAACGCACTGGACCATATCCCCACCCTAGCCTCGCCATAATATATATACCCTCGCCAGGGAGCCCTGGGCGACAACCGGCACCCCATACCCCAATAAACAAAGCTTAAGTGTAGCAACCTTTTTAACAAATAGAAACCCCCATAAATGAACGCGATCGCCTGAATAAAAGCTCTCTTATACTTAGAGTAATTTCCAATATAAATTCTGACAAAGCAAGCTGTACTAGCTGAAATATTTACCGGTTAAGAGAGCAAATATTGCTCTACTCTATCAACCACTTTTAATCGCACCCATTCTCCCATTCTCTACTATCAGAGAAAGCAATGTTATCGCTTGGCTCCAATTGCCACCAGTAATGTTGTAAATTGGGTTTCGTGCTGCCATGCCGGAGATGCCCTGTTATGCCGGAGATGCACGGGTTGGGTTTCGTTCTCCAGACCCAACCTACGAACGGATCCATCCCTATTTTGTGATTAAGCCCGCCCGGACTTAGTTCATGGCCGGAGATGCACGGGTTGGGTTTCGTTCTCCAGACCAAACCCACGAACGGGTGCATTGAAGAGAGGAAATTACAGGCTTGAGTTTAGCAACTTGTTCGCAAATGGTATCATACTAAGGAACCTCACATTTGTCACAAACTATGCATCCAGCCAGTGGCGTCATTATCTGTTTAGCTTATATTCTGGGCTTGCTATCTACCGCCAGCCCTTGGGGAGGGTATACAGTCCTAGTTCTGGGAGTCGCCGCCGCCGCGTGTAGATTCTGGCGCATGGGACCGAAACCTGGTATCTGGCTAACAGCAGGACTGGTAGGATTGTTAGCAAGTTTCTATTTGCCAATGCGGGTGCCCCAACCCCTGGACAATGATATCAGACAAAAAAACACTCCCGCAGGCTTGGCCACAGGAATGTTATATACTGGTAGAGTTATGGAGACTCAACCAGTAGAAATCAATTATGGGCATTCTAGAATCTCTCGGCATTAATATTAACCTAAGTTGCGACCTATTAAAAAAAATATGAATTACCCACTTAGACTTTACAGATATTTGGGATATTTCATAGCTTTTGATACAAAATTATATTTTTTTTGTGCTAGACGGCGGGTTGGCTGTTTATAGGTTATAATGTACTAAAATAATAGTTAATTGCTGGGGGATGTAGATGATGGAAGATATGATTACAACAATTTTTGTTCTTTGTGACGAGCTACTAAAAGCGTTAAATATAAAAGAAGATCCACAAGTAAAAATGAACAATGCCGAAGTGATGACAGTCGGATTAGTTGCTGCATATTTTTTCGGAGGACACCACGATCGCTCTTGTCAATTTATGGTCGAACACAAGTATATAAAAAATCTGTTAAGTAAAAGTAGGTTCAATCGTCGATTACACAATATTGAGGAACCAATTTGGATGTTTTTCTTCCAAGTTATAGCTCAAACATTTAAAGAGCTCAATCCGGGTCAAGAATATATTCTTGATAGTTTCCCGGTGCCAGTATGTGATAATATTAGGATTGATAGATGCCAAATTTATAACAAGGAAGAATATCGAGGGTATATTGCCAGTAAAAAACGTTATTTTTATGGATTAAGAGTTCATATGTTGGTAAACAAAAATGGAAAGCCAATAGAATTTTATCTAGATCCTGGTAGTTATAATGATGTTAAAGTTTTGCAATCTTTTGGCTTTGACTTACCATCAAATTCAATAGTTTATGGAGATAAAGCTTATAATGATTATCAATTAGAGGATTTACTAAAAGAGTCGTCAAGTATAATGTTAAAACCTTTGCGAAAAAAGAACTCAAAAAGAAAAGAATCTTCTTGTTTTGAATATATACAAAAAGTAACAAAAAAACAAGTTGAAACCTGTTTTAGTCGAATCACAAATTTGTTTTCCAAGTCAATTCATGCTGTTACATCTAAGGGATTAGAGTTGAAAATAATTCTCTTTATCATAGCTTTTTGTATCCAATTTTTATAGGTCGCAACTTGAGTTAATATTATTACCACAGAGTCAGAAGTTAACCGCAAAGATGTCCTGCAACTGCTACGGGAAATACAATATTACTAGCGCAGTCGCCGCATTCGTCAAGGACATGCCCGCAAACGCCTGCAAGGTAAACCGCCACCGGGTAAAGTACCCTACGGATACAAGCGGGGTAAAAATAGCTATGCGATCGATCGGGCGGCGGCGCCAGTAGTGAAGGATTTTTTTGCACAATTTCTGCTGTATGGTTCTTTGCGAGGTGCGGTGCGCTATTTGGAGAAGAGATATGGCAAGAAGATATCGGTTTCTACAGGACGGCGGTGGCTGACTAACCCCGTGTATCGGGGGGATACGGCTTTCCGAGATGGTGAGATTATCTCGGATACCTATGTAGCAATTATTTTACGAGAAGAGGCGGCCCAGGTAGTAAATTAGGGGGGCCGAGCTGCGGGAACCGCAAGATTTGACGACCACAATTCGTCCCCTGCAATGCTGCGGTGCTGAGCTCTAGGTCGGTAGGAGAGGAGTGCTATTCTGATCGCTCACGTAAATCTTTGAAATCCCCTGTAGGGTGACCAGGGTGTCCCTTTCAAAGTTAATCAAGGTATCTAGGCCCTGATAGACGTGAGCCAAATCTACCGTTCCGGAAAAATCGCGTCCAACCCGATCGCGTTCAGCCCCGTCCGTATAATCTTCAAAGTCTATGATAGTACCATCATGTCCGACTCCAGAACAAAAATATTGGCCTCTGATCCTTCGTAGAGACGATCGCTTCCATGGTTTCCGTAGACGCGATCTCTTCCATGGTTTCCGTAGACGCGATCTCTTCCCTCCCTGCCGATCAGAGTGTCCTCCTCCTCCTTCTCAAAGAGTGATAAAGTTAGGGGTTGGGGGTTGAGAGTTAGGGATTGACGAGTATTGCTGAAGTTAAGGTCGGTAGGAGAGGAGTTGACATTGTTGACATTAATAGTAAAAGCCTCCGAGTAACTAAGCCCACCAGCATCAGTAGTCTGGACGCGGATGCTGTAACTGGACTGGGTCTCAAAGTCAGGGGAACTGTTAATTTGCAGTGAGTTCCCTTCTATGGTGAAGGCGTCGTTATCATCGGCATCAGCGCCTCCGACTAACTGGTAGGTAAAGGTATCGGAAGAGTCAGGATCGGTAGTTGAGAAAGTCCCTACGACTGCATTATCAGGGGAGTTAGAATCAATGCTGCTGCTGCTAATGACTAGGTCGGTAGGAGACTCGCCGACATCGTTGACATTAATAGTCAAGACCTCCTCAAAACTATTACTAGCAGAGTCAGTAGTCTGGACGCGGAGGCTGTAACTGGACTGAGTCTCAAAGTCCAAAGAACTGTTAGTTAGCAGTTGGTCCCCTACTATAGTAAAGGCATTGTTGCCCGATCCAAGCATGTAGGTAAAGCTATCTCCCTCGTCGGGGTCAGTAGTAGACAAAGTCCCCACAACTGCACCCAATGGAGAGTTAGAATCAATGCTGCTGCTGCTAAGGACTAGGTCGGTAGGAGACTCGCCGACATCGTTGACGCTAATAGTCAAGGCTTCTGAGTAACTGTTCCCAGTAGAGTCAGTAGTCTGGACGCCGATGCTGTAACTCGATTTTCTCTCAAAGTCAGGGGAACTGTTAATTTGCAGTGAGTTCCCTTCTATGGTGAAGGCGTCGTTATCATCGGCACTAGCGCCTCCGACTAACTGGTAGGTAAAGGTATCGGAAGAGTCAGGATCGGTAGTTGAGAAAGTCCCTACGACTGCATTATCAGGGGAGTTAGAATCAATGCTGCTGCTGCTAATGACTAGGTCGGTAGGAGACTCGCCGACATCGTTGACATTAATAGTCAAGACCTCCTCAAAACTATTACTAGCAGAGTCAGTAGTCTGGACGCGGAGGCTGTAACTGGACTGAGTCTCAAAGTCCAAAGAACTGTTAGTTAGCAGTTGGTCCCCTACTATAGTAAAGGCATTGTTGCCCGATCCAAGCATGTAGGTAAAGCTATCTCCCTCGTCGGGGTCAGTAGTAGACAAAGTCCCCACAACTGCACCCAATGGAGAGTTAGAATCAATGCTGCTGCTGCTAAGGACTAGGTCGGTAGGAGACTCGCCGACATCGTTGACGCTAATAGTCAAGGCTTCTGAGTAACTGTTCCCAGTAGAGTCAGTAGTCTGGACGCCGATGCTGTAACTCGATTTTCTCTCAAAGTCAGGGGAACTGTTAATTTGCAGTGAGTTCCCTTCTATGGTGAAGGCGTCGTTATCATCGGCACTAGCGCCTCCGACTAACTGGTAGGTAAAGGTATCGGAAGAGTCAGGATCGGTAGTTGAGAAAGTCCCTACGACTGCATTATCAGGGGAGTTAGAATCAATGCTGCTGCTGCTAATGACTAGGTCGGTAGGAGACTCGCCGACATCGTTGACATTAATAGTCAAGACCTCCTCAAAACTATTACTAGCAGAGTCAGTAGTCTGGACGCGGAGGCTGTAACTGGACTGAGTCTCAAAGTCCAAAGAACTGTTAGTTAGCAGTTGGTCCCCTACTATAGTAAAGGCATTGTTGCCCGATCCAAGCATGTAGGTAAAGCTATCTCCCTCGTCGGGGTCAGTAGTAGACAAAGTCCCCACAACTGCACCCAATGGAGAGTTAGAATCAATGCTGCTGCTGCTAAGGACTAGGTCGGTAGGAGACTCGCCGACATCGTTGACGCTAATAGTCAAGGCTTCTGAGTAACTGTTCCCAGTAGAGTCAGTAGTCTGGACGCCGATGCTGTAACTCGATTTTCTCTCAAAGTCAGGGGAACTGTTAATTTGCAGTGAGTTCCCTTCTATGGTGAAGGCGTCGTTATCATCGGCACTAGCGCCTCCGACTAACTGGTAGGTAAAGGTATCGGAAGAGTCAGGATCAGTAGTTGAGAAAGTCCCTACGACTGCATTATCAGGGGAGTTAGAATCAATGCTGCTGCTGCTAAGGACTAGGTCGGTAGGAGAGGAGTTGACATTGTTGACATTAATAGTAAAAGCCTCCGAGTAACTAAGCCCACCAGCATCAGTAGTCTGGACGCGGATGCTGTAACTGGACTGAGTCTCAAAGTCCAAAGAACTGTTAGTTAGCAGTTGGTCCCCTACTATAGTAAAGGCATTGTTGCCGGAGACAAGCATGTAGGTAAAGCTATCTCCCTCGTTGGGATCGGTAGTAGAGAAAGTCCCTACGACTGCACCCAATGGAGAGTTAGAATCAATGCTGCTGTTGCTGAGTTCTAGATCGGTAGGAGGGGAGTTCTCTATAACAATGTCAAAGGTATCTGTCCCTCGATTTCTCGCTCCGTCGATGGCGGCTACCGTCACGGTAAAGGTGTCTGCGGTAGTAGGGGTACCGCTGATAACTCCCCGACTGTTGATCGTTACGCCCCCTGGTAAACCGGTAGCTGTGTAATTGTCGATGTTGTTATTGATGTCGCCGAAATTTGCGCTAATGTCTATGTTGAGGTTATTACCTAGCAAGAGTTGGACGTCGGGAATCTCGGTTAAAACATAAGGGGGGTTTTCCAATCGCTTTAAGACCCTCAAATCTAGAACCTCTTGGGGGATGCTGCCAGTCAGTTGGTTGTCGGACAGCTGGAGAAACTCCAAATTGGAAAGATTCCCTAACTCCGTCGGGATGCTGCCAGTCAGTTGGTTGGAGTACAGCTGGAGACGAATCAAATTGGAAAGATTCCCTAACTCCGTCGGGATGCTGCCAGTCAGTTGGTTGGAGTACAGAAAGAGAAATCGCAAATTGGAAAGATTCCCTAACTCCGTCGGGATGCTGCCAGTCAGTTGGTTGGAGTACAGCTGGAGACGAATCAAATTGGAAAGATTCCCTAACTCCGTCGGGATGCTGCCAGTCAGTTGGTTGTCGGACAGCCAGAGATCCTCCAAATTGGAAAGATTCCCTAACTCCGTCGGGATGCTGCCAGTCAGTTGGTTGTCGGACAGCAAGAGCAAAGTCACCCTGCCGTTAGCTACCGTCACCCCACGCCAACCATTAACAACAGAAGCATCGGGGGGAGTTGGGCTGTTGAAATTCCAGTCCCGCCAGCCTGTATTGTTCGTCCAAGAAGCCCCATTGGTGCTTTGATAGAGAGCCCTTAAGGCCTGATACTCCTGCTGGGAGATGGTCAATATGCCCCCATAGGCCATCTGAGCTTCTGCGGACAATGCTAAGGGAGTTTTCATCCCCGGAGTTCGCCACTCCAACTTCCAATTTCCGCCCCGGGCTGCTGCCCCTGTCCGGGTAGTAGAGGCGGCGAGGGATGCCCCGGTCAGGGCCTGTAGCTTAGTCATCAACTCCTCTCCTGCATCTCCGGCGGCGACGTTACAGCCGTAGAGTAGGAGTTGTTTTACCTTCCACTTCTGCAGGGTAGAGGCGTAATCTCCTAGAGGATCTAAACTCAGTTGGGAGTTTCCCAGATACAGACAGCCAGGGCTGCCGTGGGAGAGTAGGTGCAGAACTTCTGTTTCTTTATGCTGTTGGAGAAGTTCGCCGATCTGTTTGATGCCATCGGACCGAAGGTCTAAGAGGAAAGATTTGGCCCCAGGCCGGATGCCGTCTATAAGCTGCTGGTAGTTTTCTAGGGAGGCATCCACTACTACCATAGTGTTGGCATTGGTATTATGTTTCATTTTTTGGTTTCTCTTGTATTTTTCTGTAGAGGTGCTGGTGTAATACTAGCCCGACTATCGTCATATTTCTGACTTACGCCGGAACGAGTGGCACGTTTGTTTATTATAACTCAAGTGTTGGTTACCGGCGACATTGGTAACATTTCCTGCTTTAACTACAGTCATTAAAACATATTTTACGGAAATTATCAAATTTATTTGCTACTATACCGTCGGAGTTGGGTGTCTTTCAATTTAACCCATATTTCGCAACCTCATACCCCAGCAGGTTTCCTCCGACGCTGGCTTTCTTCGTCTACGATTCTTATACGAAATGAATCACTTGCTGTTGCTGAAAAGCGGTCTTTTATATCTACCGGCCCCATTTGTTTCACGCTTCCCATACATAGAGTCCCCCGACTGAGTCAGGCACTTCCCCGACTGAGTGCGGCACTTTACCTCAGTAGTCAGGCACTTCCCCGTGCTTCTTTTCTATCGATGTCCTCCCCATCGCAGAAGATTGCCAAAGTAGGAGGTAGAGGGTCGGAGCTTTCAACTAGATCGTCCTTTCGATGCCTACCTACCGCGCTCCCCTCCCGCACGGCGAAAACTCGGAAGGCATCGCTCAGACCTCGCGGTTCCCCCAATCGTGGTAAACTTCAATTAACCACAGTGAAATCATCGACATTAATCAGGGTCTCATCAATCCCCGGAAGGGTGGCGATGGTTTTCGATTCAAAATTAATCCAGGTATCGAGGCCCTAAGAACCTCCTGCTAGCCTGATAAAGTCCGTGCCATCTTCAAAGTCTATGATAGTACCCATCATGTCCGACTCCAGAACAAAAATATTGGCCTCTGATCCTTCGTAGAGACGATCGCTTCCATGGTTTCCGTAGACGCGATCTCTTCCCTCCCCGCCGATCAGAGTGTCCTCCTCCTCCTTCTCAAAGAGTGATAAAGTTAGGGGTTGTGGGTTGAAAGTTAGGGGTTGACGAGTATTGCTGAAGTTAAGGTCAGTAGGAGACTCGGCAACATTGTTCACATTAATAATCAAAGCCTCCGAGTAACTGGCCCCAGTAACGTCAATAGTCTGAACGCGGACGCTGTAACTCGATCTCATCTCCAAAGCCGGAGAACTATTAATTAGCAATTGGTCCCCTACTATAGTGAAAGCAGCGTTATCATCCTCACCAAAACCAGAGATTAACCCGTAGGTAAAAGTATTTCCCCCGTCCGGATCGCTAGTTCCGAAAGTCCCCACGATCGCACCCACACGGGAATTAGAATTAATGCTGCCATTACTAAGAACTATATCAGTAGGAGACTCAGCAACATTGTTCACATTAATAATCAAAGCCTCCAAGTAACTGTTCCCAGTCGAGTCGGTAGTCTGAACGAATATCCTGTAAATCTCCTGAGTCTCAAAATCCGGAGAACTGTTAATTCGCAGTTGGTCCCCCACTATAGTGAAAGCAGCATTATCATCGTCACCCTCGCCCGAGACTAACTGGTAAGTAAAAGTATCTCCATTATCGGGATCGCTAGTAGACAAAGTCCCCACAACTGCACCCTCAGGGGAATCTTCATTGATGCTGCTGCTGCTAAGGACTAGGTCGGTAGGAGACTCGCCGACATCGTTGACGTTAATAATCAAGACCTCCGAGTAACTGGCCCCAGTCGAGTCAGTAGTCTGGACGCGGAGGCTGTAACTCGACTGAGTCTCAAAGTCAGGAGAACTGTTAATTCGCAGTTGGTTCCCTACTATGGTGAAGGCATTGTTGCCCGAGACAAGCATGTAGGTAAAGCTATCTCCCTCGTCGGGGTCAGTAGTTCCGAAAGTCCCCACGACAGTATTGGCTGGGGAGTTTTCGTTGATATTGATGAGTATCTAAACTCAATTGGGAGTTTCCCAGATACAGACAGCCAGGGCTGCCGTGGGAAAGTAGGTGCAGGACTTCTGTTTCCTTATGCTGTTGGAGAAGTTCGCTGATCTGTTTGATGCCATCGGACCGAAGGTCTAAGAGGAAAGATTTGGCCCCAGGCCGGATGCCGTCTATAAGCTGCTGGTAGTTTTCTAGGGAGGCATCCACTACTACGATGGTGTTGGTAAAAGATTTATGCTTCATTTTTTGGTTGCTGAATTGATTTTTCTGTCGAGGTGCCGGTTCGCATTGCTGGGCTTCAAGACGTTTCAAAACCCGTTCGTCAGCATCATAAGCTTTGTCTGCGAGTAACGCATCAGCAGCATAGACAAATAAGCGGTTATCCTTAGCTGTCCCCCCACATAACCCTCCCGACCTGGCAATAGATCCCTGATTCTCTCCCACCGGTCATCTCTTAAAGCATAGCGACGCATTTCTAAAATTCTCCTGCTCTAACCTTTACCCTCTTATATAACACCAATATATCCTGGTTGTCAACTCAATCATCTTGTTATATATTTTTGGTGGGGACCCATATCGTTAATCTAACTGATGACACGCCCTAGATCTCGTAGAGGAAATATTGAGCACACTCCGTTCGCGCAGCGTGGCGCAGCCATAAGCGTATTTAGTTTGGCTTAGGCTAACGCGCAGCGTGGCGCAGCCATAGAGATGGTTCCTACTATGTTCTGGGCAGACAGCGGTGACTCCTTAGAATGGGACTGTTGGGAGCGGAGGTGCGACCGGTGGAAGCGGGAACGGGTACTCTCAAGGATGCTACGTCGGAAGCTATTCGGGACTGGGTGACGAATGTGGAGACTACCCATTACATCTTGGGTTCTGTAGCTGGCCCCCATCCTTACCCGATGATGGTGCGGGACTTCCATGCAGTTATTGGTCAGGAAACTCGCGCTCAAGCAATGGCTTTATGGGGCGAACTGCCCGATCTTCTCCTAGCTTGCGTGGGCGGCGGTTCTAATGCCATGGGGTTGTTCCATGAGTTTGTCGAAGAGCGTGAGGTGCGACTGATCGGCGTTGAGGCGGCGGGTGCAGGAGTTGATACTGATAAACATGCTGCTACCCTGACTCGGGGACGAGTAGGAGTCTTGCATGGGGCCATGAGCTATCTGTTACAAGATGAAGATGGTCAAGTGGTGGAGGCCCACTCGATTAGTGCTGGTCTGGATTATCCTGGCGTTGGTCCGGAACATAGTTATCTCCAAGATACGGGTCGGGCCGAGTATCATAGCGTGACCGACCCGCAGGCTGTGGATGCTTTTGAGCTGCTGTCTCGCTTAGAGGGCTCCAAACCATATCCAGTAGAAGGAATTTCCCCATCTTTCAGCAGTTGCACCAGATGCTGTCGCGGCACATCAAGTAACTTAGTAGCTTCCCAAATTGGTAATGAATCGTGAAAGATAACAGTCATCACGCCATTGCCCCGCGCTAACTGATACAACTGCTGACGCAGCAAGCGCAATACAGACGCAGGCAGTTCAATTTCTTCACCCTCTGGGGTGACAAATCGTGGCAACTGCGAGCCATTACTCAGTCCCTTCAACAACTGGGACAATGAAGCCAAGTCAGCGAGTTCTTGTTCTGTTGCCACTACAGGCCGAACTCTTGACTCATTCGAGCCAACTCTTCTATACCCCGCCGATGCAACTCAGACGGATGTGGTCATAAGTAGTTGATAGCCAAGTGCATCGCCCGATACATGTATATAGCCCGCGCAGGCGGGCTTTGTTCATGTAGCCGGGCCCCTCGTTCCCACGGCTCCGCCTGGGAACGGGTTCGGGCGGCGACGCAAATATGAGATGCACCTAGTTCTTGTTCTGTTGCCACTATAGGTTCGAGCTTGATGTCACTAGAATTCATCTGCTTACTCAAAATGCGTTTGCTATCTATTCTATACCTGTGTTCTGGCGCCAGATGAGTTTTGAACAGGTAAATTTATGACTTTAACACCACCGACAGCAGACCCAAGATTGCTCTACCAATTAAACTAAAAAAGAGCAGTCGCCAGCGGGGCACAAAACAATGAGGATGAAAGTACACAAGCAGGAAAACTTGGTGTTGACAAACCAAAGTTCGGAAGTTCTAGTCCAGCGAGCCTGGCCCATAATAGCTGCCCTACCCATTCCTGTAAGTGACAGAAATCACATTTAGTCGGTGACGCTCCATACCCGAGCCGAGGTCGAGCCGAAGTCGAGCCGAAGTCGAGCCGAAGTCGAGCCGAGGTCGAGCCGAGACCGAGCCATTAGCGAGCCGAGACCGAGCCATTAGCGAGCCATATACGAGCCGTAGTCGAGCGATAACCCCGCCTAATGGACTCCCTCCTTACCTGGAGCCTGCTCTCAGCCCATTCTCAACGCACTGGACCATATCCCCACCCTAGCCTCGCCATAATATATATACCCTCGCCAGGGAGCCCTGGGCGACAACTGGCACCCCATACCCCCAATAAACAAAGCTTAAGTGTAGCAACCTTTTTAACAAATAGAAACCCCCATAAATGAACGCGATCTCCTGAATAAAAGCTCTCTTATACTTAGAGTAATTTCCAATATAAATTCTGACAAAGCAAGCTGTACTAGCTGAAATATTTACCGGTTAAGAGAGCAAATATTGCTCTACTCTATCAACCACTTTTAATCGCACCCATTCTCCCATTCTCTACTATCAGAGAAAGCAATGTTATCGCTCGGCTCCAATTGCCACCAGTAATGTTGTAAATTGGGTTTCGTGCTGCCATGCCGGAGATGTCCTGCCATGCCGGAGATGCACGGGTTGGGTTTCGTTCTCCAGACCCAACCTACGAACGGATCCATCCCTATTTTGTGATTAAGCCCGCCCGGACTTAGTTCATGGCCGGAGATGCACGGGTTGGGTTTCGTTCTCCAGACCAAACCCACGAATGGGTGCATTGAAGAGAGGAAATTACAGGCTTGAGTTTAGCAACCTTGTTTGCAAATGGTATCATACTAAGGAACCTCACACCTGTCACAAACTATGCATCCAGCCAGTGGCGTCATTATCTGTTTAGCTTATATTCTGGGCTTGCTATCTACCGCCAGCCCTTGGGGAGGGTATACAGTCCTAGTTCTGGGAGTCGCCGCCGCCGCGTGTAGATTTTGGCGCATGGGACCGAAACCTGGTATCTGGCTAACAGCAGGACTGGTAGGATTGTTAGCAAGTTTCTATTTGCCAATGCGGGTGCCCCAACCCCTGGACAATGATATCAGTCAGTTTGTCTCCACACCCATTACTGCTTCGGCGGAAAGACCCGTGGTGAAAATAGGGGGCAAGGTGGCCAGTAATCCCCGTCTCACCCGATCGGGACGGGCTCAATTCTGGCTTTTAGCCCGGGAATTCCACGAAATCAGTGGTTCCGTCCAACCCCTGGTGATGGGAAAAGAAGTGACAGGTAAGTTGTACGTGACCGTGCCACTTTTGCAAGCAACGGGTCTGCATCCAGGACGGACCGTAAAAGTAACGGGAACTTTGTATAAACCCAAACCAGCAGCTAATCCAGGTGCCTTCGATTTTAAAGATTACCTGGCCCGCGAAGGCTCTTTTGCAGGCATGAATGGCGATCGCCTGAGCATGAGTGACGCCCCCAGATCCTGGGGATGGTGGCAGTTGCGACAGAGAATAGTCCGGGCCCAAGTCCGGAGTTTGGGAGTCCCAGAAGGGATAGTTGTCAGTGCCATGGTGCTGGGACGTAAGGCCGTGGACTTGCCCTACGATATCCGCGATCGCTTCATCAATGTCGGGTTAGCCCACGTGCTAGCGGCCTCAGGATTTCACGTTTCCCTACTGCTATTTTTAGTCCTAACTCTGACGCGCCGCCTGCCCGTGCAAGGACAGTTTACCTTTGGGCTAGCAGCTTTAATTATCTATGTCGGTCTCACGGGTTTTCAGCCCTCAGTGCTGCGAGCAGCCGTGATGGGGTTCGGGGCCTTGCTAGCCATACTTACGGACCGGAAAGTTAAGCCCCTCGGAACCCTATTACTGGCCGCAGTCCTGTTGCTTGCCATCAACCCCCTGTGGATTAAGAATTTAGGCTTTCAGTTGAGTTTTTTAGCCACTTTAGGATTAGTAGTCACCGTGCCAGGACTCCTTCAACGCCTGGACTGGTTGCCACCCGCGATCGCCTCTCTCATCGCAGTACCTCTGGCAGCCTCTATCTGGACTCTGCCCCTGCTACTCTACAGTTTTGGTAAGGTCTCTCCCTACAGCATCTTTGTTAACATCATTACTACCCCACTCATTAGCGCGATCGCCCTAGGAGGGTTCATCAGCGCCCTGGCCGCTGTAATTTGGCCCACCGCAGGCAGCGCGATCGCCTGGTTGCTGTATCACCCCACCCACTTGCTAATTCAACTCGTAGAGTTTTGCAGTCAATTGCCAGGTAATTCCCTAGCTATAGGCAATATCTCTCTATGGCAGCTACTCCTACTCTACGGATTAATTGGCGCCGTCTGGCTGTTAGCCCCCAGAAAGCAAAACCAATTTATCATTAGCTTCAGTCTCGCTAGCGCGATCGCCCTCATTATAATTCCCGCCATGCTGGCCCAGGCAACAATGTTTCGGGTCACCGTCTTAGCCACATCAGGAAAGCCGGTCATCGTCATCCAAGATCGAGGAGAAATCACCCTAGTTAACAGTGGCAACGAATCTACCGCCCTCTATACGATCCTCCCCTTTCTCCAACAACAGGGAGTCAATCAAATAGATTGGGCGATCGCCACCAGTCTGGTCCGGAATCATCGCAGCGGCTGGTTTCAGATTTTCAGCAAATTTCCCATTCAACAATTTTATGATATCTTACATTTAGATGCGGCGGCAAATCAAGTCGAATTTCAGGCCCTGCAAAAGGCCATACAAGAGCATCAGGGCAAATACCAGCCTTTGCCCCTGGAAAAACCCCTGCAAATTGGCTCCACATCTGTGACATTAATCAACTTTCAACCACAGATAATCTCCTTGCAGATTCTCGACCAGACATGGTTGCTCTTAGCAGACCTCAAACCAGCAGACCAAAACCTATTGCTGGGCGCAGGAAAGCTGCCCAAAGCCGAAGTAATTTGGTGGCCCGGCAGCAGCTTAAACGATGATTTACTTTCCGCCCTGCAACCACAAGTGGCGATCGCCTCAGCAGGAGCAATTGACGAAAACACCAGATATGAGTTGCTAAGAAGTAAGACAAAACTGTATAGTACAGAGCAGAATGGAGCCATCCAATGGACACCAGAAAATGGGTTTGAAACAACTCTTTATTTAGAAAGTAATTTTGCCGAGAATGGAGAATTGAGAATGGAGAATTAATTGTAGGGTGGGCACCTTGAGGTTCTAGATAATTTCAAATTCCCGCTCATAGGTAGACAATAAATCACAAGTATCGTGGTCGTTGATATTCGTATCGCTGAGTTCCAGGTTGTAAAAGTCGATGGACTCAGCAGTGAAAAGCGATCCAGCGTGCCAGGTACCCAGATGCAACTTAATAAAACAATTCCCCGGAATCCGAAATGCTACAATATCCTCTAAACCAGGTTTGGCAGCTTGACATGGGGGTGCTACCCCCATCAACCAATCGATAACTGCCACAGAACCCAGACATTGGGTACATTGGACATGGCGAGTGATATGATGAAATCTCAGAGCTCTTGGCCGCAGACGCATAATGTAAAATCGCGGTATGCCTCGATCGAGTACCAACTGGGCATCCTCTTCATCAAAAGGTTTTTCGTTTTCAGCGGCTGAGATAACCTGGCCGTAAGGTGCGAAATTCTCTTTTGTCACCCACTCCGCCTGCAATTGCACAATTACCGATTCGCTCATATCTCTCCTGCTGTCCCTATAATACTTGCCAACTCTCAATGGACATTATAGCTACTCTCAAACAAGATTACCAAAGATTTCCAGCCGATCAGACCTACAGCATCTATGACCCAGATGTCTATTTTCAGGACCCCCTCAACCAATTCCGGGGTCTTGCACGGTACAAACGCACGATCAGCTTCATCAGTACCTGGTTTAGGAACGCTAAGATCGATCTGCATAATATCTTCCTTGCAGATGACACCATTCACACCCGGTGGACTCTTAGCTGGAATACCCCCCTACCCTGGAAACCTCGCATCTCCATCTCTGGACGCAGCGAACTACAGATTAATCAGGCAGGATTGATTATATCCCACATTGATTACTGGGATTGTTCCCGCCTGGATGTCCTCAAGCAACACTTTTTCTCCAAAACCAGATACAGTAAAGGAATATGAACAAGTTAGGGCAAAACTGATGCGTGTAATTTTGATGACCGGAAAAGGTGGGGTGGGTAAAACCTCTGTAGCAGCAGCGACAGGGTTGCGTTGTGCCGAACTTGGGTATAAAACCTTAGTTCTCAGCACTGACCCCGCCCATTCCCTGGCAGATAGCTTTGATTTAGAATTGGGACATGAGGCGCGATCGATCCGCCCCAACCTCTGGGGGGCAGAGTTAGACGCCCTGATGGAATTGGAAGGAAATTGGGGCGCTGTCAAGCGTTATATCACTGAAGTCTTGCAGGCCCGGGGACTAGATGGGGTGCAAGCGGAAGAACTAGCCATTCTCCCGGGTATGGATGAAATCTTTGGACTCGTCCGCATGAAACGTCATTACGATGAAGGCAAGTATGAAGTGCTGATTATTGATTCGGCACCGACGGGCACCGCCCTGCGACTCCTGAGTATCCCCGAAGTGGGTGGCTGGTATATGAGACGTTTTTACAGGCCCCTACAGGGCATGTCTGCCGCCCTGCGACCCCTGTTTGAACCGATCTTTAGACCGATCGCGGGCTTTTCCTTGCCGAATAACGAAGTGATGGATGCTCCCTATGAATTCTACCAACAAATTGAGGAGTTAGAAAAGGTCTTAACTGATAACAGTCAGACATCAGTGCGCTTAGTCACAAACCCAGAAAAGATGGTGATTAAAGAATCTTTACGGGCCCATGCCTACTTGAGTCTGTATAATGTGGCGACAGATATGGTGGTGGCTAATCGGATTATACCCGATCGGGTAACAGACCCATTTTTCCAGCGCTGGAAGGAAAATCAGCAGCAATACCGGCAGGAGATTCACGAAAATTTCAGTCCCTTGCCCGTGAAGGAAGTGCCCCTGTATTCTGAAGAAATGTGTGGAATGGAAGCTTTGGCAAGGTTGAAAGAAACACTTTATGCAGAGGAAGATCCAACGCAGGTATATTACAAAGAAAATACCATTAGAGTAGTGCAGGAGCAAGGTCAATACAGTTTAGAACTGTACTTGCCTGGAGTGGCGAAAGAAAAAATCCAGTTAAATAAGAATGCGGATGAATTGAATGTCCGCATTGGTAACCATCGCCGGAATTTGGTATTGCCGCAATCTTTGGCAGCATTACAACCCGCAGGAGCAAAGATGGAGGATGATTATCTCAAGATTCGCTTTTCCTAAAGTAAGTTCGTAGTAAGCGCAGGGCGGGGCGATGGCCTCGCCACCCAAACGATCGCCTGCATATCTGCTAATAATTGTTCATTGTTCATTGAGAATTGCTAATTACCATGAACTATCAACTGACCACTATCAACTACAGGCGTCATCAAGAAGGCATGAGCTTGACCATTAAAAGTCCCACCGCCGACAATCTGCCCACTGCTATTAATATCCCATGCCTCCGATATTTCCCAGCCTGAATTTTTAGGTAGCAGTCTATTGAGACAAGTCATAGTACCATTGGACCACAAGAAGCCGCCACGATCGCAATTGCCTACCACCTGCCCTGCATTGTTAATGCCCCAAGCATGAGAGTATTTGCCTCCGACTTTGCCCAGGTTGAAAATTTTGCCATTGGACCACAAACAGCCGCGCCCCTGTCTACTCTTAGTATAGGAATAGCCCACTACTTGCCCGACATCGTTAATATCCCTAGCTTCGCCTGGGGTCCCCGCCCAAGGTTCCCAAGTCCTTTATCGTACCCTGGGACCATAAGCAGGCGCGATCGGACCCACTGCTACTATAAGCATAGCCCACCACCTGTCCCTGATTATTAATGCTCCAGGCTTCCCTCGAGTGACTGCCCAGGAGGGTGCCCAGATCCTTTATGTCACCCAGGGACCACAAGCAGGCACGCCTCTGGCCCCTGCTAGTGCAGGAATAGCTTACCACCTGCCCAACATCATTAATATCCCTAGCTTCACTGTCGTCCCCGCCCAGAGTTCCCAGATCCTTTATGTCGCCCTGGGACCACAAGCAGGCACGCCTCTGGCCCCTGCTGGTCTGCCCACAGCCAACTATTTGCCCCGAGCTGTTGATGGCCCTAGCTTCGCTGTGTCGCACTACCCGGGGGACACAGCGCTGTACTTGCCGCCCAGGGTGCCCAAGTCGATTATGTCGCCCTGAGACCACAAGCAACCCCGCCCCGCCCCGCTGCTAGTTTCCGAATAGCCCACCACTTGCCCCCCGTCGTTGATACCCCAAGCGATGCTGTAGTTACCGCCCAAAGTGCCTAGGTCAGTGATGGCATACTTTGATGCTGCCCTAGTAGACCGGTGGATTCTCTGGATAATTAAGGCGACTCTAGCACTCGCCGTCCCTATCACTGCTGCGCTCATCATCAGCCTTCTTTCTCCCCAAAGGTGGATTGTCATCGGTGCGACAGTTTGCTGAACGCGCTCCTCTATCCTTAACTCAGGCAAAACTAACCTTGAAGTTACGAAAACCAAATATTTGTAACCCAAATTAACAATTTGAGTAGCGGCTCTGGGGAGATTGATGCTTGGCCTGCCAGTCAGCACCTACCAGGCCGAGTGACCGCTGACCACTGACCACTGCCTGACAGGCGAGACGCCTGTCCTACGCAACTGACCACTGACAACAATAACTGGGTGCCTTTCGCCATTTCCGTTCGGGAACCCGTACTAAAAAAACCCTTGCCAGTCCTCTCTAGGTTTAGCTACATTAGCACTCAAGAGTTGAGAGTGCTAACTCAACCAGTAAACCAGGCAGCAATTGGAGCTACCACAAGGTCAAAAAGTGGTAAGCCCGATCGCACTCCAGAATTGAAAATCTGAGATTGAGGAGTAGTGAATTTATGGCAGCAGTATCTCTAACGGTATCGACAGTTAAGCCACTAGGCGATCGCGTGTTCGTAAAGATCAGCGAGGCGGAGGAAAAGACAGCAGGTGGCATCATATTGCCGGACAATGCTAAAGAGAAACCGCAAATTGGCGAAATCGTGCAAGTAGGTCCTGGCAAGCGTAACGACGACGGAACTCGTCAGGAAATGGAAGTGAAAGTGGGCGACAAAGTGCTTTACTCCAAGTACGCTGGCACGGACATCAAACTTAGCAACGATGACTACGTGCTCTTGTCGGAAAAAGATATTCTCGCAGTCGTTAGCTAATGGGGTTCCCTGACTATGGGAACGCGGAATGGCGAATGTAAACAAAGAAAAATTCGCCATTACCAATGAATATGGCAATTAACAACATCAGGTAATCAAGGAGACTGAAACCTATGGCCAAGCGGATAATTTACAACGAAAATGCTCGTCGCGCTCTAGAAAAGGGCATGGATATTCTGACCGAATCAGTAGCTGTAACCCTGGGCCCGAAAGGTCGCAACGTGGTTCTGGAAAAGAAGTTTGGCGCACCGCAAATTGTCAATGACGGCGTGACTATTGCTAAAGAAATTGAACTGGAAGACCATATTGAGAATACAGGGGTTTCTCTGATTCGGCAAGCGGCTTCTAAGACAAATGATGCTGCTGGTGACGGGACGACTACGGCTACGGTTCTGGCCCACGCCATGGTCAAGGAAGGACTGCGGAATGTGGCTGCTGGCGCTAACCCGATCGCCCTGAAGCGCGGCATTGACAAGGCGACAGGTTTCCTGGTAGACGAGATTGCCAGCCATGCTCGTCAGATCGAAGGTTCTAAGGCGATCACGCAAGTAGGATCCATCTCAGCGGGTAACGACGAGGAAGTCGGTCAGATGATCGCCGAAGCGATGGACAAGGTGGGCAAGGAAGGGGTCATCTCCCTGGAAGAAGGGAAGTCCATGACTACCGAACTGGAAATCACCGAAGGGATGCGCTTCGACAAGGGTTACATTTCTCCCTACTTCGCTACTGATATGGAGCGGATGGAAGCTATTTTGGACGAGCCTTTTATCCTGCTGACCGATAAGAAAATCACCCTAGTACAAGACCTGGTCCCCGTGTTGGAGCAAGTAGCTCGTGCGGGCAAGCCCTTAGTGATTATCGCTGAAGATATTGAGAAAGAAGCTCTGGCTACCTTGGTGGTCAACCGCCTGCGGGGCGTGCTGAACGTGGCAGCGGTGAAAGCTCCTGGGTTTGGCGATCGCCGCAAAGCCATGCTGGAAGACATTGCCGTGCTCACGGGGGGTCAAGTGATCACCGAAGACGCGGGTCTGAAGTTGGAAAGTGCCAAGCTGGAAATGCTGGGCAAATCTCGTCGCATCACCATCACCAAGGACAACACTACCATTGTGGCCGAAGGTAATGAAAAAGCAGTGAAAGACCGTTGCGGACAAATCCGCCGTCAGATGGACGAAACTGATTCTTCCTATGACAAGGAGAAGCTGCAAGAACGTCTGGCTAAGCTAGCTGGCGGTGTGGCCGTAGTGAAGGTGGGTGCTGCTACGGAAACGGAAATGAAAGACCGCAAGCTGCGTCTGGAAGATGCGATCAACGCGACCAAAGCAGCAGTGGAAGAAGGTATTGTTCCCGGTGGTGGTACGACACTGGCGCACCTGACTCCCGATCTGGAAAAATGGGCCAAGGATAGCCTCAGCGGTGAAGAATTGATCGGTGCGACGATCGTCGCCCGGGCCCTACCTTCTCCCCTGAAGCGGATCGCGGAAAACGCAGGTCAAAATGGTGCGGTGATCGCCGAACGGGTGAAGGAAAAAGAATTCGACGTGGGCTACAACGCGGCGAGCAATGATTTCGTGAATCTGTTCGATGCGGGTATTGTTGACCCCGCTAAGGTGACTCGTTCCGCCCTGCAAAATGCGGCTTCGATCGCGGGGATGGTGCTGACGACCGAGTGTATCGTGGTTGACAAGCCCGAACCCAAGGAAGGAGCTAGTGCTGGTGCTGGCGCTGGCATGGGCGGCGACTTCGATTACTAATATTCTGTAGGGTGGGCATCGCTCACCTGGTAGCCGGTAGAGTGGGCATCGCCCACCTACTGATTAAAACAGCAGCTTTCTGGTCAAGGCTGCTGTTTTTTTGCTTGCACAATATCAAAAAAATAGTAATATTACGGAAGACATTTTCTGCTGAAGTGTGTGCAAATATATAAACAATATTCAAACTGCGCACATCTAACCCTTCACGTCTTTGGCAACTTGCTCAAAAGGCACTCAACAACGATTAGTTCAGCGCCAGTAATTTTCCTTGCCACAGGGATGCATCTCACTTTGGCATCTGAAATTTACCATAGATTATTTTCTATAGCAATAAAAATTATATCTAATATAATTCTGTGGTTTTTTCAGAAAAAAAACATTTTCTGTGATAGGATGACAAGAAACAGGGTGAACAGCGACTTTGAAGGAAAAGTGGAGTTGAAGCCAGCCCTCAAAGTCTGGAACTTGTACTCCTACAATCTGCACAAAGCCACCTACGAAGGACTCAATAAACTGCTCGGACGGGAGAACACACGCAACTTTATCATCGGACGGGGCAGCTATGTTGGTTCTCACCGATATGCAGGCTTGTGGACTGGGGATAACTCTTCGGACTGGGATTTCCTCCAGATGAATATTTCCCAAGTCCTGTCTCTAGGTATGCACGCCTTGGCAATCACGGGTCAAGATATCGGCGGCTTTGAAGAGGCAGCTTATGATGGCGGCAAGTGGGCGAGTCCAGAACTGGTGATTCGCTGGACTGCGGCAGGGGCTTTCTTACCCTGGTTCCGCAATCACTACGTTCGCAAAGGGCGCAAAGAGTTCCAAGAACCCTTCCAGTATGTAGAGTGGTTTAATAACTATAAGGGCGGCAATATCCCAGAACCCCAAGACTTGTACCGCATGGTTCCCGACATTTGCAGGCATTACATTACATTGCGCTACCGACTGATGCAGTTGTTCTATGATGCCTTGTTTGAGAACACCCTGGATGGGATGCCCATCTGTCGTCCTTTATTCCTCAACGATCCCCAAGACGAATCCCTCTACAATGATAAAGACCAATTCCTGAACGACGAATTCTTTGTCCGCAAGGATCTACTGATTGCTCCAGTGTTGCGCCCTCAATCTGAAGACAACAACAATGGCCGGCGGGATGTCTATGTGCCCAAAGGTAGCAACTGGTATTGCTTTGTGGACAACGTTATGCCTCTTGGTGCTGCGGTAGAAGGGGGCACAACGATACGGGATTTTGATGCCAATCTGAATACCAATGGCGATCACATTCACTTTATCGTTCCGATCCACGTCCGGGCAGGGGCAATCATTCCCACAATTGAGATCGAACAATATGTGGGACAATTGAATGCAGAAGGTAAGCCCAATCCCATTACCCTGAATGTCTATCCAGGGAAGGAAGGGGAATACCACATGTATTTGGACGATGGGGAGCGCTAAGTACCTAGGCAAAATTAATTTTATATGAGATCGCCGCCGAGCAAGCGTTACAGTCTGATTCGATATAAAAATAATTTTGTACGACTACTTACTCGCACTACCCACGAGATGTAGCGCGCTAATCGTCTCCACAACCCAGGTCAACGGCTAACCGTGAAGTTCCCTCCAGCTTTTCGGCATCAAAACTATTCAATGCTAACAGCAGGGTCTTTCTCGGCGGACGGCCACCGCCTGATAATAGGCTACCCAATCTCGGTCTAAAAATTGGCTTTGATTTCGACCTTCTTTATCTTTTGCTATAATTAGCATAGTAACAATTTACCTTCAGGACCAGATTATGATTCTTAGCGATCGTAATTCTTTCACTGCGAAACCGGTTGTCACCGGTGCAGTTAACATCTATGAGCGATCGACCGGGAAGGAAACCGCTACGATCGTAAGTAATATCAAGTTCTAGGCGATTACTGTTCCAGTCCCTGTTATACCATTTTGTCAAGATTTGCTACAAATGAAAGTCTGTAATCGGCGATTTTATCAAGAGATCTAACAGCGCTAGATCCCCGCAAACCCCCCTTCCCAAGGGGAGCAATCAGGCGCCCCCCCAATTGCCACGGGGGGGTTTGGAGGCTTTCAAGGGTATGTTTTTTATTTTTACCATATCCAACTGAGTGGGGGAGTGGGGAGTGGGGAGTGGGGGAGTTTGAACCGATAAAAGTGATTAATTGTCTAGATAATTATCCCGAAAGTCTCAAGGTTTACCCCCTAACCGCCTCTCCCCAACACCGCCTCTCTCTCTCAGACAAACCGAAATGTAAAAAACATACCCCTGTAAGGAGTTTGGGGGGGATCGGAGGTGCCGCCGTTGAGGTCTCTACTAACTGTATCATCATTTTTTCAAAATGGTATTATTAATTATTATCATCACCCCAAAGACAATGCTTAACTGTTAATAATCATTACCGAAACCAAAATCTTTTGGGGTTAATATAATTAAAGTCAGGTTAATCGGGGACCGGAGGCGATCTCCGTAGCAGTGGTAGCAGTTTTCAGAGAAATAAAAACCGGGGATAGGTCTAAGTTCACGATCGTTTTAGCTGGCTAGAGGACAATACTTCACCTCCTGCATCACTTGACACACATGAGACAATATAGTTACGCCATCGGAGCGATCGCCTACTTTATAAGTACCGAAGTTACTAAGGACGGCCCGATCGTAGTAAAGATTCGGTTGCACTCCGGACGGGATGATAAGTACCGTGCCCGTACCATGCCCGTACCATGCTAGTGTTTCCGGCGAGCGATATAGATTAATATCTATATATTGATTAGTAATTTTAAATTAGCAACCATCATCCACATCCGTGCAAGGCCATTAAATAAATATTAAATTGCCACGATCAAACAGAATTGTCAGTTAAGGTGCAAAGAAGATAAAATGTTAAGCAGTTGTTAAGTATAGTGAGGGCCAGAGGAGCGATCGTAGCAAGATAGAATCGTCCGGCTAGAATAGGCAGTAAGGTATGGAAAAGGACAAGCAAAAAGAAAAGGTTCCCAGTTCACTGCTAACCCTAACGGCGGGGGTGGTAATCACCCTGGTCAGCCTTTGGTATGGTCAAAATCACGGTCTCATGCCAGAGCAAGTATCGAAACAAGCAGTGCTAGTAGACAATTTCTTCGACATCATGATGACGATCGGCACCGCCCTGTTTTTGGTAGTGGAGGGGGCCATCTTGATAGCGGTAATTAGGTTTCGTCACCGTAAAGGAGATGACACTGACGCAGTGCCGATCAAAGGGAACTTGCCCTTAGAAGCATTTTGGACGGCAATTCCGGCTATCTTAGTCATTGGCCTGGGAATCTACAGCGTGCAAGTTTACGAAGACATGGGAGGATTTGAGGTCAGCGGTCATCACATGATGGCTGCGGGCGATCGGTCCGCGGACGGCCCGAAAAATCGCGCGATCGCGGCCCCAATAGCTGCGGACACAGAAGGAATGATAGCAGAAGCGACAGGGTTGCGTGCCGAACTTGGGTATAAAACCGAGAGCGAGTATGGCTTTGGAGCCAGCCCAGAACGGGCAGGCAAAGCGGCGGATGTAGTAGTAAATGTTACAGGCATGCAGTTTTCTTGGGAGTTTGAGTATGAAGATACGGAGGTAGACTCAGCGGACAAACTGCACGTGCCATTGGGGAAAGACATACTGCTGAACATCTCCGCAGGTGACGTGATCCACTCCTTCTGGGTACCGCAGTTGCGCCTCAAGCAAGATGCAATTCCCGGCAGCGACGCGCAGCTGCGGTTCGTAGCTACCAAGACAGGAACCTACCCCATAGTCTGTGCGGAACTCTGCGGCAGCTATCACGGTATGATGCGGACGGAAATGGTGGTAGAAACAGAGGAAGAATACTTAGATTGGTTAGCCGAAGAAAGCATTGCCCTCCAGCAAGATAGTCTTCAAACAGTTGCTGTGAACCCAGCAGATGCAACCCCATCAGAATTTCTGGCTCCTTACGCGGAAGAAATGGGGATTGATCCCAATATACGAGCAATAATCCACCAGCACAATTCCTGAGAAATATTAGCAGTCAAAAAAAGATATGACAGAAGCGCAGATCAAACCAGAAATTCCCGAAAAGCAGCTTCTTGCTGCCCATTCTGGGCAGCAAGAAGCATGGAAGTGGTATGACTACTTCACATTCAACACGGACCACAAAGTCATAGGCATCCAATATCTGGTCACCGCCTTCATGTTCTATCTGATCGGCGGTTTGATGGCGATGGCTATGCGTACCGAACTGTATACTCCCGATTCAGATTTTCTAGATCCGTCACTATACAATGCCTTCCTCACCAACCACGGGACGATCATGATCTTTCTGTGGATTATCCCTAGTTCTATTGGT
The DNA here is from genome assembly GCA_963921275.4 of uncultured Hormoscilla sp. Classification (GTDB taxonomy): domain Bacteria; phylum Cyanobacteriota; class Cyanobacteriia; order Cyanobacteriales; family Desertifilaceae; genus Hormoscilla. Next base: position 6,788,730 of record OZ001293.3, read on the forward strand.
GGCTTTGGCAACTTCCTGGTGCCCCTGATGATCGGTGCCAAAGATATGGCCTTTCCTAAGCTGAACGCGATCGCCTTTTGGCTAAACCCCCCAGCAGGGACGCTGCTATTGGGCAGTTTCTTCTTCGGGGGCGCCCAAAGTGGGTGGACCTCTTATCCTCCCCTCAGCCTGATTACCGCTTCCACGGCGCAGTCGATGTGGATACTCAGCATCGTCCTGGTGGGAACATCCTCGATTTTGGGGTCCCTGAACTTTATCATTACCATTTGGAAAATGCGGGTTCCGACCATGAATTGGGACCAGCTACCCTTGTTCTGCTGGGCGATATTGGCGACCTCCATGTTGGCATTGGTTTCCACGCCAGTGTTGGCAGTAGGCATGATTCTGCTGTTGTTCGATATCAACTTCGGTACGAGTTTCTTTCAACCCGACGCGGGAGGTAATGTAGTAGTTTACCAGCATCTGTTCTGGTTCTATTCCCACCCAGCCGTCTATCTGATGATTCTGCCGATCTTCGGCATCATGTCGGAAGTGATTCCCGTTCACGCCCGCAAGCCGATCTTTGGTTATAAGGCGATCGCCTATTCGAGTATGGCCATTTGCCTTGTAGGTATGGTAGTCTGGGTTCACCACATGTTTACCAGCGGCACCCCGGCATGGATGCGGATGTTCTTCACCATCTCCACCCTAATCGTCGCAGTACCCACGGGGGTAAAGATCTTTAGCTGGGTAACTACCCTCTGGGGCGGCAAAATCCGTCTTAACAGTGCCATGCTATTCGCCATTGGCTTATTGGCGATGTTCGTCCTGGGGGGACTCAGCGGCGTCACCTTAGGAAATGCGCCCTTCGACATTCACGTCCACGACACCTACTATGTCGTTGCCCACTTCCACTACGTTCTGTTTGGCGGATCGGTATTTGGCATTTACGCTGGCATTTACCACTGGTTTCCCAAAATTACGGGGCGGATGATGAACGAAACTTGGGGTCGGATTCACTTTGTCCTCACCTTCATCGGCACGAATCTGACCTTCTTGCCCATGCACGAACTGGGTTTGAAAGGAATGCCTCGGCGGGTAGCGATGTATGACCCCCAATTTGTCAGTCTGAATCAGATTTGTACCTACGGAGCTATTTTACTGGGCTTGTCGGTGATTCCCTTCTTCGTCAACGCGATCTGGAGTTGGAGTCAAGGTCCAGTTGCAGGTGACAATCCTTGGCGGGCTTTGACCTTAGAGTGGCAAACCACTTCGCCCCCTGCCATTGAAAACTTTGAGGGCATCCCGGTGATATCCTGGGGTCCATACGATTACGGCATGAACCATCTGAACGGCAAGAAACTAACTGGCGAAGTCATAGCCCAAGCAAGTGCCGCTAGCAAGAATTGATCTAAGAAACCAGGTAATTCCGGCAACACCTGGTTTCTGGGCTACTGGTTCAGTTGTAGGGTGGGCACCGCCCACCTGACGCTAGAAATAGCTTAATATTGGAGGAAAGACAAGAAATTATGCAAGGTTCAACGGTAGATCATCCTCAAACACTGCTAGACTCAACGGCCCCTAATCCGGTGTCAACCCATCACGAGGAACATCCAGATTACCGGGTTTTAGGGTTGCTAGTGTTCCTGATTTCCGAATCTCTCATGTTCGGCGGACTGTTTGCCTCCTATTTGATTTACAGAGGCGGTGCCGCAACTTGGCCTCCTGAAGGCACGGAGGTAGAACTATTACTGCCTACTATTAACACCATCATTCTGGTTTCCAGCAGTTTTGTCATTCATAATGGCGATACGGCAATCAAGCAGAATGATGTTTCTCGCATGCGGCTTTGGTATGTTGCTACAGCAATTATGGGCATCATTTTCCTAGGCGGTCAGGCTTACGAGTATCTAACTCTCGGTTATGGTTTGACTGAAAATGTATTCTCCAACTGCTTCTACCTGATGACTGGCTTCCACGGGTTGCACGTAACGGTGGGGGTTTTGCTGATTCTGGGAGTCTTGTGGCGATCGCGCCGTGATGGTCACTATAGCGACACCAAGCATGTGGGGATAGAAATGGCTGAAATCTACTGGCACTTCGTAGATATCATCTGGATTATCCTGTTCGCACTCCTGTACATTCTCACCATGTTTTAGAATTAAGAAACCAGGTTTTTATCGAAAACCTGGTTTCTGGGCTACCATTCGATCGCGCTATACTCCCAAAGAGATTGCGCTGCGCGCACACGGCTACGCCTGCGCTAACGGGGGGACTTCCGGTGTTCCCGACAATGGCAGTCAGGGATTCCCCCCTCGATATCTCTGGGGTAGTGCGATTAGCGCGTCCCCTCTGGGGGATATCGAAGCAATGACAATTACAGGAGGCCCCGAAGCAATTATATACCTCTTTATCTATGCAGCCAGACAAGAGACCATGATAAAAACAGTCCCCAAACCAATGACCCTAGAAGAGTTTCTGGAACAGCCAGAAACCAAGCCTGCCAGGGAATATCTCGACGATCGCATTATTCAGAAACCAATGCCTCAAGGAAAGCATAGCTTCATTCAATCGGAACTCTTGACAACCATTAACAGTCTGGCCAAACCCCAGAGTCGGGCTTATGCGTTCCCAGAACTGCGCTGCACCTTTGGAGGACGATCGATCGTTCCCGATGTAGTTGTATTGCGTTGGGAGAGAATTCCCTCCGACAATCGCGGTGAGGTGGCGAACTCGTTTGAAAGCCATCCCGATTGGACGATTGAAATTTTGTCTCCCGGGCAAAGCCAAACTCAGGTCATTAATAAGATTGGACATTGCATAGAATATGGCTGTCAACTCGGGTGGTTAATCGATCCAGAAGAACGATGCGTCTTAGTTTTTTCCCCGGGACTAAGCCTAGGAATCTTCTCCAACGACCAAGAGGTTCTGCCAACACCAGACTTTTTAGCAGAACTCGCTCTCACGAGCGATCGCCTGTTCGCTTGGCTGAAATTGTCGGGTTGAGGTGCTGGCCAAATATCGGACAGCCGCTGCGCTAACGGCAGTCCCGAACTTAAGAGCGATCGCCTTTGGGAAGGAACTCCAGCAATTCTCTTAGCAATTCCCGTCAATCTGTGCTAGAAGGAAATAAATCCGCTCTCTATTCCTGTCAATCTGGTTAAGTCGTGCCAAATGGGAGGCGGGTTACCACTTCAGAAACGCTGCACCCGCCACTCCCCGATCGCGCCTAATTTTCCCATCTTTTTCAAACCAGTCAATCACCTGCTGATGGGTGAGATCTTCGACCAGGACAGTATCGGCAGCGATCTGCTTCAATAGTCTTAGAGATGAAATCGTCAATCTAGTCAAAAACTTCTCAGAACTAGATAGTAGGGCTTTGTCTACATCTGCTGACTCTTCTGGGGTTAAAAATTGCGCTGATGGTTGTGGTCCTGCTTCCATGAAATTTATACTATTGATATATTTACATTAGCTAGCTTTTAAGTAGCCGTAGTTTATTTACTTTTCCCTACCTGCAATACCTGCATTGCTGTCAAAGGTGACTCTTGACCCAATTCTGACAGCAGCGCCGACGCGATCGCATCATCTCCGGCAAACACTGCTTCTTCATAAAGTCCTGACACCAGAGTCAATACTGTAATCTGCTCCTGTATCGGGTCAACGATCCAATATTCGGCAATTCGGAGGGCTTGATATTGCGATCGCTTGTAGCGATAATCTCGGGAAGCATTTTCCTGTCCGGGGCTGACTACCTCTACCACTAACTGCGGCCGTGGCATATCGGGCATCACGATCAAACGACTCGCCCCTTCCAATGCTTGCGCTAATTCCTCTGTCAGCACCGCAAAATCTGGGAGTCGCACTGACGATCGCGTCCCACTCACCGCCACTTCTATCCCATTCTCCCCACATATTAGTGAGAAAATCCACACTGGCACCGAGAACCTTAAAGCCAATTTCGTAATAGTCCAGTTCGTGGGTAATGAACTCTGTTTCAGTCAGCACCGCGACCTTTTTTCCTTGTAGTGCTTTATAGGACATTTTTTTCTTTGACAATTGAGTTTGAGTATCAGCCAGAAACCCGGTTTCTGGTTACCCTATCAAGCATATATCAATACTCTGACAAGAGAAACCCGGTTTCTTGGCCGACAGTTGCTAAGGTTGCAACTAGAGCTTGGCTTTAGGGTTTACCGAACATCAGTAAACATGACTTTTTGTTGCTTGAAACCCGGAATGGGTTGAACCTTCCGACCATTGTCATAACAAGGTTCTATGAGCGAGTGAACCTTGGCCGCAAACAGGTAAGGACGAATTTGAGTCTTCTCGGGAATTTCTTTAAAGGCAAAGTACAAGGTGGTGGGCAAGTTGTGAATTGCTTGTCCGGTTATATAGCCAACGAGATCGTGCTCGAAGCTGTGGAAGGCATTTTTCCAAGAATGTTGCTTGGGGAAGCGAATATCGGGAAGATTGTCCCGCGCATTCACCCAGTGCCAAATGCCACCATGTTTGTGGTCTACCATATGCTCGAACCAGTAAGCATAGGTGGTGGGCAGATATTTTGCGTAGGAGGGGATCCCGCAAGCTGAAGGTGGCGGCTGTTTGATCTAGTTCCGCTAAAATCCACCACTCTTTATCCGTTTCCAGTTGGCCGTATTGATTGATGCGCCGTCCCCAAGTCCCATCTTCTAGAAATGCTTCTTCAAAGATTAAAGGTACTTTTTCTTGGGCAAAGGCCGTGAGTTCGTAATGCCCGGTTAACTTGCCGATTTCATAGATCAACCACAAGGTTTTAATGGAGTGACCGAAGTCCGTATGGTCGGTTCCCAACCTTTGCTCGATCGGGTCGGTAATCGCACCGAAGAAAATATTGTTGTCTGGGGTGTAGAACTGCTCGGCCATAATTGTGGCCAGATGCACCAAGTCATCTTCCCATTTTGACCGCAGGGGTTTGCCGTTAAAGGTTTCTGGCAAGGTGGGAGTCAACAACAACATATAACCGTAGACTTGGTCTAGTTGAGCGACTAATTCCCGTTGTTCGGTGCTAACTTTTTCTTCCGTACCGTCTGGATTGACGTAATCTACGTAATCCTCATGGGCCCAAGCGAGCAAATCCCATTCTTCGTCGTAATAGGTGTCAAAAATGTAATCTTTGAGAGCGACTATATCTGCCAATACATCGGTATCGCGGGTGAGATAGTAGTAAAATCCCAAGCCAGCAACAGCATAAGCCATGTCTTGACTGATGCGTCGAGCTTCACTCGGTAGGCCGACCCCATCTTCAAAGTAGGTGTAGGCTCCACCTTCTGGGGCTAAAGCGTGTGCGTGCAAATAGTCTACTCCAGCTTTAGCCAGTTTCAGGTATTTGCTCTCTCCGGTGAGATTGTAAGCAACACCGTAGGCAAAGATTTGTCGGGACTTGGCGCGGACGTACTCCCGTTCGGGCTTGACGATACCGGGAACGGGATTTTCCAATTCCGGGCAGGGCTCTACCATGTTGTACAAAGACCCGTCATTGCAGCGATAGGTGGGGTAGTTGCCAACGGGACTGCCCCATGCTGTCTGCATTTCCCAGAAGGGCAGCAAGTCTTCTTCCAGTGCTGAAGCCAACGACCGCCGGTGGGAACATCGCTAATAATTCCGTCGATATTATCGACAGGATATTGACGAGCCTCCGAAACGAATGCGGAAGCCGGTGTAACGCCATATACGCACAGAAGTGCCAAACTCAGCAATAGGCTGGCTGCCATCTTGAATAGACGATGGCGAGTTATGTCGAACATGAAAACTCTTCTTTTCTTTTGAGGTTGCCAAAAAAACACAAAGCCTTTTCTCTGGGCTTGGTTCTTCTCCACTATATCCCCCTTATTTTTCAATGTCAAGCCCCAATATCTACTTTTTTTTAGTCCCTTTATCCACCTTTTGGGGCCTACATGCACAAACTAAATAAGAGGCGAGAATATCTCAGAACCACAACCACCGGCGATCGCACTGCAGGAGAATCCCCAAAAAAGAGCGATCGCCCAGGAAAGAGGCGATCGCTCTTATGCTATTTTTAATTTTTGCTGACAATTGGAGCTGGGTTTCCAAAGCTTTAGCCCCGGGCTCCCAAGATGTCAACTAAGGAGCCTATTTATAGCAATTTTCATGAAAGTTGAATCATGTCCTAATTTATGTTTGCTATTCCCAAGGGCCCGTTCCCAAAAAGCCTAAAGCCAATAGCATGTATTCAATCAACCTGAAAACCGCTGTAATTGAGGAATCGTACAACGCTCCCAAAAATCTGCCGATACAACACCCCTGCTTGCCACAGATCAGTTCCAAACTGAACAGAGATCGCTCTCCTGGGAGAAACTAACAAACTACCGAATAATTTCCTGCCCCAACAGATATTGAAGCCCCTCAATCGCTCGATAAGCAGAAACTTTGCCCTCGGTGCGAGCCAGAAATTCCGCTGCTACATCGCTCGCTTGTTTGCCACCGACGCATAACTCGCACAGCGTCAGCAAGTCTCGAAGAGGTAAATACATCTTCAGTCGCGGCAAAAATTTCGCATTGTCAGGCGATCGCTCGAAATAGAGAATTTTCGACGGATCGAGGGAGATTTGAAATCGACGCCGCTGCCAAAACTCAGAATTCGCCCAGCGCTTTTCTAAAGTATAATACTGGCGTCGGTCTTCTAAATACAGTTCAAACTGACGCCGAGTTTGCGATTCGTACTCGACAAGGGCTTCTCCATCCCCGGTGAAATAGCTGGCGATCGCCTCTGCCGCCCGAATGCCCGAGCGCAATGCCTTGTAAATACCTGCCGAAGAAAGCGGATCGAAAGTGCAAGCCGCATCCCCAACTGCCAGCCAACCATCCCCCGCCATCATATCTAAATACTGGGAAAAAGCTGGTTGAATCTGAAGCTCGGACTTCCGCCGAGGTTGTTTTGCTGCAGGCGGTGAAAAAATAGGAATAGCAGTGGCGCCTGCAACCAGTTCGAGAACGTGACGGGTTTTCGCCAGATTTGCCTGCCAACTTTCCCAACGAGAGAATTGATGCTCTCGCCACCGTTCGCGATCGCTCATCAAAGTGACAATGGCGCGATTGTCGGGCAAGCGAGCCGCATACCACCAACCCAACTCCGCCGCTTCTACCAAGGTGTAACAATCTTTCTTTGCTTTCTCCTCAAACTCAAACACTGCGGCAATTCCCAACAGGCTATCCATCCGCACGGGATTGGCGCCTTGTTTTGTCGCAAATACGCACCGACGCCCGGTGGCATCGACGACGAAAGAGGTTTTTAACTGGAATCGCAAACCATTTCCATCCAGAAGCACTAAACTCCATTTACCGTTGTTAAGGCGATCGCACCCCACCAGCCGCACGCCTCGCCTTAAAATCGCGCCCCTTTCTGCCGCCGCCTCTGCCAGGGAGGCATCGAACCGAGCTCGGTTCAAATGCCAACCGTTTCCCTCCAGAGAGAAAAAGAAATCCTGATAACCTAACTCCGAGCTACCCCATGCCGAGCGGTTGCCCACAGAGGGGAGATGTTCTCCTGGCTCCAGGATATCTAGGACTCCTAATTGCGTCAGAGGCGATCGGATATTCGGCGGAACCGTTTCGCCGATGCGAAAGCGATTCTGGCAAGACTTTTCCAAAATCGCTACTCGCTTGTCTCCTTGCTGTTGGAGGGCGATCGCAGTAGCAGCCCCAGCAGGGCCGCCACCGATAATCGCCACATCGATCTCCAATGGGAAGCAATTAGCCATGAGGCAATTCTGACGATCGGGCAACTTCAGCAAAATATTGCTTTAGTCCGTCTTTCGGGCCGACATCAAAAACGAATCCCAGTTGATACCATTTTTCCACCATCTCTATATCCTCAGGAAATATCATGTAATCGGGGCGGTTTTGATCGTAATCCGTTCCCACCCAAGGTACTTGCCGGCCTTTAATCATTTCATCAGTCCTGGCAGGATCTTCCTCCAAATACACGAATAACGGGCGTTGAGCCGGCCACCACCAAACAATTCGGTCGAGGAGTTGAGCAGAACATTCATTGAAGTCCGCTTGCCAAGGTAAAGCCATAAACTTGGTAACATCCCCTGGTTCCAGACCCGCGTCCAAGTCCATCCCTAAACTAAGTTCATTTGAAGTCATTGACCTGTGTTTGAGACGGAAAGGTTCCGAGTATATCTTGGGATTGCGGCAAATCCAGGTCATTTCAATCCCCGGCGAAAAAGCTCCTCCCACGCAGTTCTCCAGCGATGCAATCGTTAGTTTCTCTGCTGCATCTGGCTCGTTATTACTAGAACCATTACTAAATTTGCCCTCTGCCCATTGCTGTAGCAAGAAATACTGAGTATCGGTTAAAGTCAGATATTTAGACGACTTCTGGCTCGAACCTGTAGCATCGTCCCCCGCCAAATAGGGCATCATCGGGTAGCCGGTGGTTTTGGACTTCAAAGTGTTTTTCTGATTGGGCGGTCGAATCTGGCTGAAAAAGTATTGCCGCAAACCGTTGTATTTTGCTTCGGGGTTCCCTAGTAAATTGTAGTCAAAGGTATGGGGTTTAGGCGGCATAGCAGTCACCCAGGGAAACATGGAAGCCCGTTCTAGTATCGGTTTAATTTCCTGAGCGAAGTTGGGATGGTAATTATATTGCCAAAAACCATCCTTGTAAATATCTTTCCGATATTTCATGTTGCGAACTGCGACATCCAGCATCGTGTCGTAAAGCGTCACCAGATTCAGAATCTGGGGAGCATAGGCCGGTGGAGCCACCAATACCCAAGCCGGAGAATTTACTTTGACGGAAGATCCGGCGTCATTTAGAAACACTTCTGCTGAAACCGTGCCGTCGGAGGTGTCATCCCACCAACCGTCACTATTTGCATAATCCTGCATCTCGGGCGGGTCGTTTTTGGAACCGGAGCGACCAAATCCACCAGCAAAAATCAGGTGTCCTTTTACATCCAGGTACATTTCTCCAAGCCGGTCAATGGTCTTATTATTAATGCTAATGTCGGGAACTTGAGGATATAGCTGTGTCTGCTGCGGCCAGGTTCCTCCGCAATGGCGATCGAAAAGGACCAGTTTTTGCACAACCGTCATTTGTGTCTATAGTCTTGCTGCCTGGATCGATGATTAGTCTATGCCTTTCTTCATCACCCTTTACGTCGCTGTTTCGTAAAGGATGGTTGGGGGCGTATCCATCTTCTCCGTTTTTGGTCTGGAACTGATACCAGCTTGCCTTTTTATTGGCAATCCAAACTGTCCACTTAATCCTAGTAACAGCTTTTCCATTGATCTGTGAGTTCAGTTCGACTTCTATGGGATTTGTATCATTTTCGCTTTTGTAGTGGTAAATCCGAAACCGCACGGCTTGTCGGCGCATTTTGCCGTTGCTATCTCGGAAGTCATTGCGACTGAATTGGCCTGCTTCCTGGATGGGAAGTTTTACTGTTCCATTTTCGGTGGTTAAGGGAGTGGGAAGACCTCCTGCGGTTTCTGGAGCTAGATAAAACTCCTCACTGTTGCCTACTCGGGCAACGCCGATAGCCGGGAAAATTTTATAAATTCCCATTGTTGTTTCCTCCTTTTATTAGGATTCCGGTCAATTGATTGCTGTTGGGAAAGATAGCTGTTGGGTTATAATGGACTTGTAGTTTAATAACATACCGGGAAAGTTGGGTTTCCTTGCACGGAACCCTACCTAGGATTTGTTTTCGCTGGTACTTTATTTTTGAGCAAGTCCCTAATTATCAACTCCGGCGGTCTTTAAGGATATCGACAATGTTTTCAAGGGCATCCTGAATGCCGTGTAAGACCCTCTCCGTCTCCGTCGATTCCGAAAGTTCCTTGATTTTGATTTCGAGTTCGCCTTCCTTGATGTCGATCTCGGCCATCGGGGCAGCCATCTGGGGAATAGCATTGTCAATGGCATTCCTAACTGTCTTTAAGGTGGCGATCGTCGATGAATACGAAAGATTTGTTCCAGCCAGGATTGACTCGATCTTTTCCTTGAGTCCTTGTAAAGCCTCGCTGATATTGCTCGAACCAGTTGCGCTGTACTCATAACTCGGGCCAGCAGTAGGACCGAGAGTTGCATCGCCGTCTGCCATCGCTGGCGTTTGCATCAACTGAGTGGAGAGGGTGGGAAATACGCTATGCATGAGGGTGACAACTACGGTGAAGTATGAATCTTCGTCGTTACTGAATATTGCTTCTAGTGCTTCAACCAAAATACTGTCTGGAGAGCGCTATTCGCACTACTCCTCTAGACATTGAGCGCTAGATTACAAAAGTGATCTGCTGCCTGCACATTACTTGCGACTCACTATAGTTCCCTCATAATTAACCTTTTTCTCAACGACAATCAACCTTTATCCACCTTTTTCACTGAAAACATCCACCTATTTTTGCCTACCTGCACAAAATGGTAATTTGTCAATCCTCCTCGAATCAACCTATTTTTGCCTACCTGCACAAAATGGCAATTTGTCTATCCCCCAAAATTAACCTATTTGGGCATCTAAAATCAACCTTTTTGGCATGAGATTCGCCGGTTGGGGGCGCGAGCCCTTTCCATCCTCGAAGGAGGCGAGAAGATCTCAGAACCACAACCACCGGCGATCGCACTTCAGCAGAATCCACAAAAAAAAGCGCTCACACCGAAAGAAGCGTGAGCGCTTAGTTTCCTTGTAGAATGCCAGATTACAACTGGTCCCGAAAATACTGCCGATACAACTGGCAGCTAGCCATCACTTGATTGTGCTCCTTGCGGACCAGTCCCAAACAAATGAGCCCAAATGTCTGTTTTTGCTCTAATACTATCGGGGTTTCTGCTGTCACCACCTGCCGATAAGCCCCCAGAAGATAGGGGAAGTCTTGAAGAACCTGTAAGAGCGCGTGCAAATGGTCGCTAAAAATTCCCGTATCGGTGGCGGCACTTGCTCGCAACTGGTTCCAGTCCAGCTCGTAACGGGCCGCTTGGTAAAAGAGCTTGCGCGTTAGATAGGGAAAGCCCCCGACGAAAGACTGTAACTGAGTCAACTCCTGAGATGATAGGGGCAATTGGTGTCGTTGGGCCAAATCCTGTACCTGCAACGGGGTAAATGGTGGCAATTCTCGAACTAATCCGACATTCAAGGGCGACTTATTGAGTTCTGAATGAATATAAGTATTGGTAGAGTGGCAGGCAACGATCCGGAGCTGTTGGCAGACGGGGCAATCTTTGGCCTCTTCGTGCCAGAATTGCAGTAGGGCCAAAAAATCGCGGGCAATGGCTGGATGCGACTCCAACAACCGATTCACCTCATCCAGCCCTAAGACTATGGGATGGGAGATTTGCGCTAGGAGATACTTCTGGAAATAGAGATAACAGTTGGTCAAAGTCCCGATATCCTCATTCCAATAGGAGCCTAACTCTTCGATATGAGCTTCGAGTCCCAACTGTAGAGTCATGTTGGCGCAGAACCACCGGAAAAACCGAACTGGCGATCGCAAAACAGTGCTACCGGCGCGATTCAGATTCAAACGGACGGTATGGTAGTGCTGTGTTTCGGCATGGGCCAGTATTCGGGTCAGAAGAGTAGTTTTGCCGATTTTACCTGGCCCTTTGAGGCTAATTACAGCCCCCGGTTCCAGGATTTCCTCGTACAAGCTCTGCTCCAATACCGGGCGCTCGATATAAAAAGGAGACCCTAGGGACACTGGTCCCTCTGGCGATTCTAGCTTTACTGGCCTCACTTTTGTCTTGGAGATGGATTCTCGGCGTTCTTTGAGAATCAAGCCACAGTTGGCTTTGGTCACTTTTTTCCCAAAGGTCTGTGAAAGCAGGTGCCATAACTGGGGGATGACTTTCTTTTTCAGGTAGTTGGCAGAGTAGCCGCATTCAGAGGCAATGCGATCGTAGGTTTTTTTTTGGTCTTGGCAACATTCTCGCAAAACGAACTGTTGCATGTCGTTCAGAGATACGCCCATTTGGCGGGATATGGCAGCCTCGGCAAAGTTTACTAGTTCCTCTGTATTCATTGCGCGATCGGTCTCTATTCTGTATCATCACTTATAAATTATCCCTGAGATATATGTCAAGTGTCATAAATAAGTAATCCGCCTGTACTATACTATAAGGAAAGAAATCGGCTGATAATTCCGATTTGGGTTAAGTCGTGCCAATGGGAAGAGGGCTTACCACTTCAGGAATGCTGCCTCCACTCCCCGATCGCGCCTAATTTTCCCATCTTTTTCAAACCAGTCAATCACCTGCTGATGGGTGAGTTCTTCGACCGGGACGCCCGTATCGGCAGCGATCTGCTTCAATAGTCTTAGTGATGAAATCGTCAATCTAGTCAAAAACTTCTCAGAACTAGATAGTAAAGCTTTGTCTACATCTGCTGACTCTTCTGGGGTTAAAAATTGCGCTGATGATTCTGGTCCTGCTTCCATGCAATTTATCCTACTGATATATTTACTTTAGCTAGCTTTTAAGTCTCATGGCCCCCCGGGGGTTGCAAACCCACGCTATCCCCCGGGAGCTTGATGTCCCCCCTCCAGGGGACGCGCTAATCGCACTACCCCCAAGACATCATAATCGCACTACCCGGGGGATAGCGCCGGCTAATAGCTAAAGTCGGTTACCACTTTCGATCTTGCACCATTCTCGATAAGCCTCATGGCCCGCCGTGGGTTCAAACCCACGGCTAATAGCTTAAGTGGGTTAAAACCCACTGGAAGCCTTGTCGCTGAAAGGATTTCCCCTCGTTCCCCTCGTTCCCAGGCGGAGCCTAGGAACGAGTTCTAGAGGCGTCCCCTCTAGTTGACAATGGTGCAAGATATGAGTTAAAACCGACTAAGAGGATAATCCTGAGAATAATTGTAGCATTTTTTTCTAAGATGGTATAACTCAATAGCCGTAATTTATTTACTTGTCCCTACCTGCAATACCTGCTTTGCTGTCAAAGGTGACTCTTGACCCAATTCTGACAGTAGAACAGAGGCGATCGCATCATCTCCCGCAAACACTGCCTCGCAATATTGTCCCGCCACCAGACTCAATACTGTAATCTGCTTCTGGATCGGGTCAATTATCCAATATTCGGCAATTTGGAGGGCTTGGTATTGCGATCGCTTGTAGCGATAATCTCGGTCTGCATTTTCCCGTCCGGGACTGACTACCTCCACCATTAACTGCGGCGGCGGCATATCGGGCATCACAATTGAACGACTTGCCCCTTCCAATGCTTGCGCTAATTCCTCTGTCAGCACCGTAAAATCTGGGAGTCGCACTGATGAGCGCGTTCCACTCACCGCCACTTCTATCCCAATCCTCAACCGATAAAACTCAATCCCTAGTTGCAGAAAATAGGCAAACAAAAAAGAAGCAATTCGTTGATTTACGTCGCTCTCACTTGACATAAACAGTAGTCTCCCATCCTCTAGCTCATAACGAGCATCTGTACCATCATCATAGTTGAGGAAGTCTTCCAAGGACATGATTGAGGATGTCACCTCGTCCCTTGTAGTCAGTGCATTCGTCATGCTATCATTCCTCCCATAACCTCAGTTTGGCGATCTTTATAAATCCTAGCAATTATCGTGCCCGCGATCGCAGACATATTTCTGGCATTAGTAGCCGGAGTTTATTTACTTGTCCCTACTTGCAATACCTGCATTGCTGTCAAAGGTGATTCTTGACCCAATTTTGACAGCAGCGCCGACGCGATCGCATCATCCCCGGCAAACACTGCTTCTTCATAAAGTCCCTCCACCAGAGTCAATACCGTAATCTGCTCCTGTATCGGGTCAACTATCCAATATTCGGCAATTTGGAGGGCTTGGTATTGCGATCGCTTGTAGCGATAATCTCTATCTGCATTTTCCCGTCCGGGGCTGACTACTTCCACCACTAACTGCGGCGGCGGCATATCAGGCTTCACCATGGAACGACTTGCCCCTTCCAATGCTTGCACTAATTCCTCTGTCAGCACCATCAAATCTGGGAGTCGCACTGATGAGCGCGTCCCACTCACCGCCACTTCTGTCTTCACGGTCAACCGAGAAAAGGAAATCCCCAGTCCGATAAAATATACCAACAAAAACATTGCAATACGTCGATTTACCTCGCTCTCGCAAGGCATAAACAGCAGTCTCCCATCCTCTAACTCATAAAGAGCATCTGTACCATCATCGTAGTTGAGAAATTCCGACAAGGACATGACAGAGGATGTCACATCTTCCCCGATCCTGACTGCATTCGTCATGCTATCATTCCTCCCATAACCTCAGTTTGGCGATCTTTATCAATCATAACCTGCCTCCCGTAGCGCAGCGATCGCCACCAACAATTGCTTGGTAGCGGATATTTCTTGTTCTGCTTCCCTGAAATTTATACTACCGATACATTTACGCCAGCCAAATCCTAACCCGAGTCAGCTTGCTCTTCTGACCGCGCCGAGATCGAATAACCGCACCTATGTTCGCCATCAATAATCCACTGGGTGCGTTCCACAAGGCAATCTGGCAGCACGGCAGCAAACATCTCCAACTCGTGGCCGCAGACCGTGGGAAAGGAGGAGGCCACGTCGGCAATGGCACAATTATGCTCTACCAAGATGAACCGGCTGCTAGGAGCCTTTTCCGATTTTTCCGGAACGGTGCCATCTGTTTGCACGGGGTGCCACTCGGCCATGTAGCCTTCCGCTTTTCTCAGTTCGACTAAAGTGGCCACTCGCTCCCGCAATGAACCGGTGCTGAGGCGATCGCGATAGACCTTCGCCTTCCGTTCCCACTGCTTGCGCAGGATCGAACTTACCTGGTCTTGTCCTACCGTCTCCGCCAGGGTATCCAGCAGGGACACCGCAAATTCGGCGTGGCTATTGCCGAAGCGATCGCGTCCCTGGCGACTGAGTTGATAGAGGTACTGGGGGCGTCCCATGGTCTGACCAGTCTCTCCTGGCCACCCCTTCGCTACTTGCTGGTCGATTTTTCGGACCGTCCTCGGTGCGATCGATCCGGCAGCCTGCAAGTCCTTGAGGTGACGACGGATAGCTTGGGGGCTAATCCCAGATATTGGGCCATTTCCTGAGCCGTTGCTTGACCTTGCTTGAGCAAATATTGTAGAATGCCTTGTTTGGTGGAGGATTGCTGGGTGGTTGTCATCGTCTTCACAAAACTTTACTTGGCGAACGGCAAAAAAAACTTGACTTAAACAACACATATGTTACTAAACTATCCTAAGATAGGAGTTAAGCAACAAATAGGTTGTTTAACCTATTATACCCAGTTTCTTAGATAGGTCACCTGAATGAACTCAGCAAACGGCACCAAACAAGCAACAGAGAAGAGCCTGGAAGCGATGCGGCACTTCTCGGAGAAATACGCTCAACGAACCAGCACCTACTTCTGCTCGGATCTCAGCGTCACCGCTGTGGTTGTAGAAGGACTAGCGAAGCACAAGGATGAGTTGGGTGCGCCCCTATGTCCTTGCCGTCACTACGAGGACAAACAGGCAGAAGTGGCAGCGGCCTACTGGAATTGCCCCTGCGTGCCCATGCGGGAACGCAAAGAATGCCACTGCATGCTATTCCTGACACCAGACAACGACTTTGCTGGCGATATGCAAAAGATTACGGCTGACGAAATTCGATCCCATACCAGTCATTGAGACAGTAGGGGAAATTTAGCCAGTAACTGGCAGCCCCCGATTGTGCTTTACCCCATTCCCACTCCCTGGCAATATTGAGAGAACACCAAGATGGCTACCAGCGTTAAAACCTTAGTAAATCAACCCTACAAGTACGGCTTCGTCACTGATATTGAAACGGATACCATCCCTCGCGGCTTGAGTGAGGATATGGTGCGCCTGATATCGGCTAAAAAAGAGGAACCGGAATTTATGCTGGAATTTCGCCTCAAAGCTTACCGCAAGTGGCTGACGATGACAGAACCTACTTGGCCCCATGTCAGCTATCCCCCGATCGACTATCAGGACATTATCTATTATTCAGCGCCGAAACAGAAAAAGGAAAAGCTGAATTCTCTCGATGAAGTGGATCCGGCCCTGCTAGAAACCTTCGAGAAGCTGGGTATCCCTTTATCCGAGCAAAAGCGTCTCTCTAATGTCGCCGTAGATGCCGTCTTCGATAGCGTCTCGATCGCCACCACCTTCAGAGAGAAACTGGCGAAGGAGGGAGTAATCTTTTGCTCGATCTCGGAAGCGGTAAAGGAATATCCCGAATTGGTCGAGAAGTATCTAGGCAGCGTGGTGCCAGCGGGCGATAATTACTTTGCAGCTCTCAACTCAGCCGTGTTCAGCGATGGTTCCTTTGTATATATTCCCAAAAATACGAAATGCCCGATGGAGTTGTCCACCTACTTTCGGATCAACAGCGGCGACACGGGACAGTTCGAGCGTACACTGATTATCGCTTCCGAAGGCAGTAAAGTTTCCTATCTAGAAGGCTGCACCGCCCCGATGTACGACACCAACCAGTTGCACGCAGCAGTAGTAGAACTGGTCGCCCTGGATAATGCGGAAATCAAATATTCTACAGTGCAAAACTGGTACGCTGGGGATGCCAACGGCAAGGGTGGGATTTACAACTTTGTCACCAAGCGGGGATTGTGTAAAGGGGTCAATTCCAAGATTTCCTGGACCCAGGTAGAAACGGGTTCGGCGATCACCTGGAAATATCCCAGCTGCGTATTAGTGGGGGATAACTCCGTGGGCGAGTTTTACTCCGTGGCCCTGACCAATAATAAGCAGCAAGCTGACACGGGCACTAAGATGGTGCATATCGGTAAAAACACTCGCAGCACGATTATTTCCAAGGGCATATCTGCTGGCAACTCCAAGAATAGCTATCGGGGTTTGGTGAAAGTTGGTCCGCAGGCAAAGGGGGCACGTAACTATTCTCAGTGCGACTCGATGCTAATTGGGGATAACGCCGAGGCGAACACTTTTCCCTATATCCAGGTGCAAGAGAATACTGGTAAGGTAGAACACGAAGCTTCAACCTCCAAGATTGGAGAAGACCAACTGTTCTATTTTGCTCAACGGGGCATTTCGGCAGAAGACGCTGTTTCGATGATGATTAGTGGTTTCTGTAAGGATGTATTCAATCAGTTGCCGATGGAATTTGCTGTGGAAGCTGACCGGTTGTTGAGCCTGAAGTTAGAAGGTTCGGTTGGGTAAAGATTAACTTTAATCTGGTTCCCAGGCAGATCCTGGGAACCAAGTATGAGGCTCCCACCTCTAGTCACTCTCTGGTTTTCTGTCAGCATATGTGGGGAGGCAGAGCCTCAAAAAGAACGTTCCCAGGCGGGAGCCTGGGAACGAGAAAAATGATGGCTCCCGCCAGGGAACGAGAAAATATATCAGAAGAGGTAAGGAATGATCGTTGAAAACAGCGAAGTTATTTTGTCTGTCCGGAATTTAAAGGCGGATGTGGATGGTACCCAGATTCTTAAGGGTTTGAATCTGGAAATTAAGGCTGGAGAAATCCATGCTATTATGGGACCGAATGGATCGGGAAAGAGTACCTTTTCTAAGGTGTTAGCAGGTCATCCAGCTTACGAGGTAACTGGCGGAGAGGTACTCTTCAAAGGAGAAAATCTGCTGGAGATGGAACCGGAAGACAGGGCTGTGGCAGGAGTGTTTCTGGCTTTTCAGTATCCGATGGAAATTCCAGGGGTTAGCAATCTAGATTTCTTGCGGGTGGCTTACAATTCCCGCCGCAAGCAACAGGGACTGGAAGAGTTAGATGCTTTTGATTTCCAAGATTTGGTAGAAGAAAAGCTAGAGGTAGTGAAGATGAATCCGGCTTTTTTGAACCGGAGTCTTAATGAGGGCTTTTCTGGTGGAGAGAAGAAGCGGAATGAAATTCTGCAAATGGCTTTACTGGAACCGACATTGGCAATTCTGGATGAGACAGATTCTGGTTTGGATATTGATGCTTTGAAGATTGTCGCTTTCGGGGTGAACCAGTTGGCAAAACCAGAAAATGCTACTCTCATGATTACCCACTATCAAAGGTTACTCAATTATATTGTCCCCGACTACGTTCACGTGATGGTAGGTGGACGGATTCTGACTACTGGCGGGAAGGAATTGGCCCTGGAATTGGAGTCCCGTGGTTATGATTGGGCGATCGCTCCAGATGCAGAAGATGCAGTAAAGGTAGGTGCAGCAGTATGAGTATAGCTTCTGTTGAAAGGATTGTGGATGACTCAAAGCGCGATCGCTATCTGATAGAGTTGCTGCAAGAACGTCGCTCACTGAATACGCAAGCAATGAACGCGGAAATGACGGCGTGGTTGCAAGCAATTCGAGAACATGCGGCGGTGTTAGTGACGGAAAGTATTTTTCCGACTAAGCGGGATGAAGAATGGCGGTTTACGGACTTGTCGCCCTTGTTGGCGGTGGAGTTTGCAGGGGTTAGTGGCGATAAGGTATCCTCTGTCAGGGAATTGAGTCTCGCCGAAGCGGATAGTAGTTGCTTGGTATTTGTCAATGGCATTTATGCACCGCAGTTGTCGGATGTAAGTGGGTTGCCAGAAAATGTGTTTGTGGGTAATTTGCTGGCAGGCAAGATCCCACAAGCAGAGTTGAAAAAATATCTGGCCAAGCAACAGGGGGCTGAGGAGGTATTTACATTACTTAACACGGCGAGTCTGACGGATGCGGCTATAGTTTGGGTGCCGAAAAATCAGGTAGTTTCGCAACCTATTCATTTGCTGTTTATCTCAACTAGGGGCGAGGTGGCGACTATTTCTCAGCCTCGCTGTCTGGTGGTAGCGGAAGCGGGTAGTAGTTTAACCATAGTTGAAGATTACACCGCAGCGGCGAATTGCCCGGATGCCCTGCTTCAGAACCCCTATTTCACTAATACAGTGACGGAAATTTGGGTGGGGGAAAATGCTGAGGTCAACCACACGAGAGTGCAACGAGAAGCTGGCGTGGCTTTTCATATTGGTAAAAGCGCGATCGCCCAAGCCCGGGATAGCCGCTATACTTGTAATGCCATTAGCTTGGGGGCCAGGTTATCTCGGCATAATCTGGAAGTATGGCAAAATGGTGAGGGTACTCAGACAACTCTCAATGGCTTGACCCAGATTTCGGGCCAACAGCTGGCAGATACCCATAACGCGATCAGCTACAATCATGCCAATGGAACTAGCAAGCAGCTGCATAAGTGCATTGTAGATGGCAAAGCCCATGCAGTCTTTAACGGCAAAATCTTTGTCCCCAAACCCGCCCAGCTAACAGATGCGGCACAGTTAAATCGTAACTTATTACTGTCGCCTCAAGCCCGGGTGGATACTAAGCCTCAGCTAGAGATTACTGCTGATAATGTCAAATGCGCTCACGGTGCCACTGTCGGTCAGCTAGACCCAGAGGAGGTATTTTATCTGCAAAGTCGCGGTTTAAACCGGGAAACTAGCCGCAATTTGCTAGTTGATGCATTTGCTGGAGAAATTCTCGATCGCATTCCCGTGGCTTCCTTAAAGATAAGCCCCCACGCCCGAACCCTAAAGGGTCCGGCTACACGAACAAATCCCGCCTGCGCGGGCTAATAGGTATCTCCAACATGCCAAGGATGAGCCATTCGCAATCAGCCATTCACAATTTTCAATTAGCCATTAGCGATTAGCCATTAGCCATTCACAATTAGCCATTCCCAATTCACCATTTGCAAAGATTATGATGACTCTCACTCAGGAAATAACTATTGCTGCATTAACTCGCGGTGACTTCCCTATTTTGCAGCAGGAAGTTAATGGTAAACCTCTGGTTTATCTGGATAATGCTGCTACTTCCCAAAAGCCGATCGCTGTTTTAAATACTTTGCGGGATTATTACTCGGAGTATAATTCTAACGTGCATCGAGGCGTTCATACCCTCAGCGCCAAGGCAACAGATGCTTATGAGGGGACGCGGGATAAAATTGCCAATTTTATCCATGCTGCGGTGCCGGAAGAAATTGTTTACACCCGCAATGCTAGTGAAGCGATTAATTTAGTCGCCTACAGTTGGGGCTTGAATAATTTACAAAAGGGAGATGAAATTATCCTCTCGCTGATGGAACATCACAGTAATTTGATTCCCTGGCAGATGATTGCTCAAAAAACTGGTGCAGTGCTCAAGTTTGTGGAACTGACTGCTAATGAGGAATTAGATTTAGATCATTTTAAGTCTCTGGTTTCCGATAAGACAAAACTGGTGGCTGTGGTTCATGTTTCTAATACGCTCGGTTGTATTAATCCCGTACATAAAATTTGTGCGATCGCTCATCAATATGGGGCAAAAGTGTTAATTGATGCTTGCCAAAGTATCCCCCATATGGTAGTTGACGTGCAGGCGATTGACTGTGACTGGCTGGTGGCTTCCGGACATAAGATGTGCGCCCCCACGGGC
Source organism: uncultured Hormoscilla sp. (assembly GCA_963921275.4). Lineage (GTDB taxonomy): Bacteria > Cyanobacteriota > Cyanobacteriia > Cyanobacteriales > Desertifilaceae > Hormoscilla. Next base: position 6,809,116 of record OZ001293.3, read on the forward strand.
ATTGGGTTCCTGTATGGAAAACGGGAATTACTGCGATCTATGCCGCCATTTTTGGGCGGTGGCGAGATGATTGCCGACGTGTTTCTGGAACATGCTACCTATGCAGATGTGCCCCATAAGTTTGAGGCGGGAACTCCGGCCATTGGAGAGACGATCGCCTTGGGTGCAGCGGTAGATTACCTGACAAACATTGGCATGGAGAAAATTCACACCTACGAAGCCGAATTGACAGCTTATTTATTCGAGCAATTGGGTAAAATACCGGAAGTGCAAGTTTACGGACCGCAACCGAAAGCTAATGGGGAAGGAAGGGCTGCATTAGCATCATTTACAGCTGGAGACGTTCACCCCCACGACCTGTCTACAATTTTAGACCAAGCTGGGGTAGCAATTCGGGCAGGACATCATTGCACGCAGCCATTACATCGGGCCTTGGGGGTGCAGTCAACTGCCAGGGCGAGTTTGTATTTCTACAACACCCGGGAAGAAATTGACCTCTTCATCGCCGCATTGCAGGAAGCTGTAGAGTTTTTTGGCAGCATTTTCGGTTAAAATGGTAGGGTGGGCAATGCCCACCTTCCTGTCGCTATATGGTGAAAAATTAATGCAAAAATTACCTCAAGAGATGAAATTGCTAACCTACGTGCTGTGGGGATATGTTCTTCTTGCAAGCATACTCGTCAATTTGAAATTGATTAAAGAGGAATTGGTTGCAGTAGGATTTTTGACTATTACACCGCTAGCAATAATCCTAGCATGGATGTTTACTAGTAAAAATAGTATCTTCTATGCAGTACGCGACGGAAATATTGATACAGTTAGAAAATATCTAGAACGGAGATGTTAATGCAGCAAAAGATACAGATGGCTATACTATGCTGCACTTAGCAGCGCAAGACGGGCATCAGGAAATAGTAGCACTACTGATAGCTAACAGTGCCGATGTGAATGCCAAAAGAAATGATGGCGCTACTCCACTGCATTGGGCAGTAGGTAATGGTCACTCAGAGGTAGTAAATTTGCTAATCCAGCAAGGGGCAGATGTTAACGAAAAAGATGATAATGGCTGTATTTCACTGCATTTAGTACCAGTTAAAGGGATAACAGATATGGCACTGTTGCTGATTGAAAACGGTGCCGAAGTTAATGCGAAAACAAATAACAACTATACCCCACTTCACTTAACTGTAGCCTGTAACGCCGATCAAATAGCAGCTTTATTAATCGATAATGGCGCAGAGGTAGATGCCCAGGATAAAAATGAAAACACGCCACTACATTGGGCAGCAAGCAGAGGTCTAACAGATATAGCAACGCTGCTACTCGATCGTGGCGCAGATGTTAATGCTAGGACTAATAATGGTAAAACTCCACTGCAACTAGCGTTAGACGCCAACCACTCGCAGCTGGCAGAACTACTCAGAAGTTATGGCGAAACCTAGGGTTGGCAATTTCAGATGTAGTTAAAATGACTCTGTGTTACAATTAAGGTAAATCAATGGAAATTTAGAGCGAGTCTCATACCCGGGAACGGGCGGAAGAACGCGGTACTACTGAAGACGAAATTAGAGATGCGATCCTCACAGGGTTTTCTATCCTGGGTAAGCGTGGGCGATTGCGCAGCGCGCACGCTTCGCGATTGGGCAAGGGCAAAATCTATGAATTTAACCAAACGAGAAACGGCAAATACTACGAGGAAAAGCGGGTGGAGGTTTTCTATGTGATCGAGGACAATGTCATAATAACTGTGACAGTATACGTATTTTATGGAAAGTGGTAAAATGCAGATTATCTACAACACCAAGTCAGATTGACTTTACCTGCAGATGAGCGCAAGCAGCAGGTGACTAACCAGGGAAGAAGTTGTGGCGTTGCACAATCACGGGATGATGGGTCTCTTTGCATAAGTCTTAAACGTAGACTATAAGCCACTTTCAGTTATGTGCAAACAATGACATCATCCCCAAAATGTGCAACAGTTGTCTTAGATATTGGGGAAAATGATAAGATTGTAGGCATTGAGATTCTGGATGCTTCCCAGAATGTGAATTTGTCAAGTCTGTTGCTGGTGAACCAGGAAGTTGTTTATCAGAGGATAGATACTCCTGCGATCCAATTAACTTAACTGCTGTATCCTCGTCCGGTGTCTCTCGGGTAGTGCGAATACGATATCTCCGGAGTAGTGCGAATGGCGCTTTCCGGAGACATCGAGATCCCGAGAGACACCGCCCGCCTGTCCTACTTCTAGGGGCGATCGCATCCGGGAGATCGATCTGCTTGAATTAAAAAACCTGTTTTCTGGCCTGGGTTTCCGAGTTTTGTCCTGGGAAACCGGTTTCAGAAATCGCTATCGAGCAACGGGAGCCCTGGTGACTACCTACTTCTTGGATACCAGCGCGATATTCAAACACTATGTTACGGAAATCAGCACTTCCTGGATCCGATCGCTGACTGCCCCGGATACTGGCAACATAATATATATTGCCGAAATCACCAGAGTAGAAATAATTAGCGCCCTAGCACACGCTACGCTGTTATCGGGAAGGAAGTCAGTCTGCTGCTTAGGTGAACCGGATTATCTCAATCCTTCGCATTCACCTCGCTAACCAGTATGATCGAGCCCTGCGAAATGCTCCTAGAATTAGCAGGATTACTGCTATTAGTACATCCGCTGCGTGCCTATGATGCCGTACAATTGGCATCGGCAATGTTAGCCCAATTCCGTCTGGAAACGGCATCTCTGGTATTTCTGACGGCGGACGATCGCCTGCTGACGGCGGCGGCGGCGGAAGGCTTGCTGACGGATAATCACAATCTCCACCCCTAAACCCGATCGCAAATCAGCCCGCGTGGCTGTACCGGTGGCGGCCTCGGGTCAGGAAAAAAAATTTTTTGCTCTAGGGGTTGACGAATCAGAAAAAATGCGTCATGATGGTTAGGGGCAGTGAAAACTGCACTAGATAAGCGGAACTGGCGGAATTGGTAGACGCGCTAGATTCAGGTTCTAGTGTCCGCAAGGACTTCGGGGTTCAAGTCCCCGGTTCCGCATATGATATTGACCAGTCTGAAAAACCCCCTGGTAAAGCAACTCAGAAAGCTGCACCAGGCTAAAGGGCGTCGCGAACAGCAGTTGTTTCTGCTGGAAGGCACCCATTTGCTGGAAGTCGCCTGTGCTGTGGATTATCCCCTAGTGACGGTTTGTTGCACGACCGATTGGTTGGCACGTCATGGCCCCCTCTGGGAAAATGCCTGCCGACAGTGCCAGCGCACCGAGTTAGTCTCTCCTGAGGTGATGCAGGCGATCGCCACCACCGTCCATCCCGATGGGGTGGTGGCCACGGCCCAGCCGCGATCGCAATCGGTGACGCTGCCGACCAGATTGGGGTTAGCATTGGAAAAAGTCCAAGACCCTGGCAACTTAGGTACAACGATCAGAACTGCGGTAGCTGCCGGTGCAGAGGGTTTGTGGCTGAGTGCCGACAGCGTGGATATTCACCATCCCAAGCTATTGCGGGCCTCAGCAGGTGAATTGTTCCGGTTGCCAGTCGCCGTCAGTCCCGACTTAAAAGATATCGTCGAAAGCTGCCAACGGCAGGGAATACAGGTGGTGGCAACATCTTCCCTAGCTGATAATATTTACTGGGAAATAGACTTGAGCTGTCCGACGCTGATTTTGCTGGGCAATGAAGGTGCCGGTTTATCCCCTGATTTGGCAGCTTTGGCAGATCGGCAAGCGAAAATTCCCCTAGCTGGTGGGGTAGAGTCCTTAAATGTGGCGATCGCCGCTGCCTTAGTTCTGTACGAGGCCCAACGCCAAGGCCGGATAATCGGCAACTCGGTCTGGAAAAACAATCACGGAATTTGAAGAATTTTATAGCCCAAGGCAGATGAGGGCTGTCGCCCTCACAGGGAATTGACTCGCGATGTATTAGTATTAAGGGGTTGTAGAGGAAAAAAGATGAAAACAGCTAACTCAAGTTGCTACCTATTAAAATTTATACGTCCCAGACAGCCATTTTTTGCAAATATATCAGAAAAAATGCCATTTTAGGGTAAGTCACAAGGCAATTTTTGCTGATTTTTGCTGATTTTGGTGTTGAGGTTCTATAGGTAGCAACTTAGGTAAACAGCTACAGCAGGAAAAATAAAATCTCTGACTAGAGGAACAGCAGTGCGGCTGCTGGGGATCTTCGTCGCCAGTGGAGAGGCGATCGCCTTAAGCTTTGAAGCTCAATTCGCTAAGGAATTGGGGTACAGTGGAGAGCAAGTGGGGTCTAATGGATTGGAGGTATAAATCAAGCCGCTGTTAACAACAGCGGGAGATCCATCAGGGCGACTCAGGAGGACCAACCTTCATTGATGGAGCGATCGCTGGGATTACTTCCTTTGGTAACCGGTTGGAATATAGTGATGATAGTGCTTCCTCTGACATTGACAATATCTTGAATTATTCTTTCGGAGAGTTTACTTTTGATACCCGCGTGTTATCCTACGCTGATTGGATCGACAATATTCTCAATGAGTGGTACAGTAATAACAACCCAGGAGATGGCAGTCCAGGAGATGGGGGCACTCCAGTTAGCGTACCAGAACCCAGTACGCTAGCTGGACCCAGACCTGCCCACTTGGCGCAGGTCTCCTGCTAAGAGGGAAAAGCGTCGGTCTGATCAAAACAGATCGGAAGGCTAGAGGCCTGATGTCAATTGCAAATTGTTAATCACGAATAGATTCAGGGAATTAACAATCAACAATTAAAAATCCTCATGGCCTGACTCGGAGTGCTGGGAATTGATAAATTCCTCAATGTCTGCTACAGCTGCTTCTAAGGCACCAGCATCGATCAGTGCTGGTGCTGGAGTTTAGTGGGGGCGATCGCCAGTTCGGTCGCGAGGCCAGGTAGTTTTTGCTTTCGGCATTTCTTTTTCATCAGCAAGCAGTGTTTCCTGCAATTGGTCCAGGGAGTTAAGAAACTATTTTTGGGCAGAAACACGCAGATGTTGTTCTTCTTGATTCATAATGGATTGACTCCAGTATAATAAAAAACATTGGCGTTGCACATTTTTGGGATGATAGCAGCCAATTGTTGAAAATTTCACTTTGGCTAATTGCTAATTGAAAAAAGTAAATACATCTATTCATGACCCAAAATGACTATCGAGATTAACCTTTGAGTATTAGCAATTAGCAAGCATTATCATCCCGGAGTTGTGCAACGTCACATTAAAGTTGGCCTAAGTTGCATGGATATAGCAGCACCGATAGATTTTGCGATCGCTTGAGCACACAGGTATGGTAACGTACCCAGAAAAAAACGTTGCACATTTTTGGGATGATAGCAGTCATGGTTGAAAATTGAAAAGCGGTTATTTGTCTATTCATGAACATCTATAACTATTTAAATTGACCATTGACAATTAATAATTTTCAACCCTTATCATCCCGGAGTTGTGCAACACGCTACGCTAAAAACAATTGCAGGTGACTGGTAGAATAACCTCATGCCTGGTATGCGGGAGGGATTACCTTCGGCTAAGATAAAAGGCGATCGGGCTTGGTGGAGTTGAAGATGTCTCAAGATTTTGATTACGATTTGGCGATTATCGGTGCAGGGGTGGGCGGACATGGTGCTGCGATACATGCTGTCAGCTGCGGACTGCACGTGGCAATAATGGAAGCAGGAGAGATGGGAGGAACCTGTATTAATCGCGGTTGCATTCCCTCAAAAGCCCTGCTGGCAGCAGCAGGACGGGTGCGAGAACTGCATGATGCCCACCATCTCAAAACTTTGGGCATACAAATAGCCGGTGTGGAGTTCGACCGCCAGGCGATCGCGGACCATGCGGGTAACATCGTTAGCAAAATACGGGGGGACATGACTAATAGTCTCAAACGCCTGGGGGTAGATACGATCAAAGGTTGGGGTAAGCTAGCGGGTCCGCAAAAGGTAACAGTGGCCACGGATGCAGGGGAGAAAACCATTACGGCCAAAGATATCATCCTGGCACCGGGTTCGGTCCCCTGGGTACCTCCAGGGATTGAAATAGATGGCAAAACAGTCTTTACTAGCGATGATGCCTTGAAGCTAGACTGGCTACCACCTTGGGTGGCGATTATCGGCAGCGGCTATATTGGCTTGGAGTTTTCCGACATCTACACCGCCTTAGGCTGCGAAATTACCATGATCGAAGCCCTAGACCAGCTGATGCCAGCTTTTGACCCGGATATTGCTAAGTTGGCCAAGCGCGTGCTGATCGATCCTCGTGATATAGAAACTAAGGTGGGCATGCTGGCGAAAAAGGTGACTCCGGGTTCGCCAGTAGTAATTGAACTGGCAGATGCGAAAACGGAAGAAGTGGTAGAGGTTCTAGAAGTAGATGCTTGTCTGGTGGCGACGGGACGCATCCCCGTGGCTAAAAACATGGGGTTGGAATTATTAGGTGTGGAACTGGACCGCAAAGGCTTTATTCCCGTTAATGGCAAAATGGCAGTGTTGGCGGACGGCGAACCCGTACCCCATTTGTGGGCCATTGGCGACGCAACTGGTAAGATGATGCTGGCCCACGCGGCATCGGCCCAAGGCATTACGGTGGTGGAAAATGTTTGCAGGCGCGAACGCTGCGCGAAAAATCAGGAAGTAGACTATAGCAGTATCCCCGCAGCAGCCTTTACTCATCCAGAAATTAGCTATGTGGGTATGACTGAACCTCAAGCCAAGGAATTGGGTGCAGTCGTGGGATTTGAAGTGGCCTCAGTACGGACCTACTTTAAGGGTAACTCTAAGGCGATCGCCTCTGGGGAAACGGACGGGATAGCCAAAGTTATCTATCGTCAAGATACGGGAAAACTGCTGGGAGTCCACATTCTGGGCGCCCACGCCTCGGATCTGATCCACGAAGCAGCAGCGGCGATCGCCTCACGTCAGTCAGTTAACACCTTGGGCTATCTAGTTCACGCCCATCCCACCCTCTCAGAAGTCCTGGACGATGCCTATAAACGGGCCATGTCTCATGCGTAAGACGGGCATCTCGCCTGTTCTACGTCAACAGCATCCCCCTTTTAGCAATTGACAATTAACAATTAGCAATTGACAATTAACAATGAGTAATTTATGCAAATCCGTCGCCGTCCCCCCAGCCCGCCTGTAGATCTACTCAACCTGCGCTATGAGGTAACCTTGCCTGATAGCGCCCCCCAGAATATCTTGGAGGAAATTGTCTGGCACAAAGAAAAGGAAATTGACCAGAGGCGCTCAAAGTTACCTTTGAGTGACCTGAAGCGTCAGGTAGAGAAAGCGCCAGCATCCCGAGACTTTGTCGGGGCCCTGGGTCGAGGCAAAACTTCCCTTCGGCGTCTTCCGCACGCTCTTGTCCTGAAGGACGCGGCGTGCTACAGACACCCCGCCCTCATCGCTGAGGTGAAAAAGGCTTCTCCTTCTAAAGGGGTGATCCGTGAGGACTTCGATCCAGTGGCGATCGCCCGTTCCTATCAGCAAGGGGGTGCAACTTGCCTGTCGGTGCTCACGGATGCAAAATACTTTCAAGGCACCTGGGAAAACCTGGGTCAGGTCAGAAATGCTGTAGACTTGCCCTTGTTATGTAAGGAGTTTATCATCTATCCTTACCAAATATATCTAGCCCGGATCTATGGCGCGGATGCGGTACTGTTAATAGCGGCCATTCTGGGCGATCGGGATCTGCAATACTTTGTGAAGATCGCGAGGGTATTGCAGATGACTCCCTTGATAGAAGTTCACTCTCTAGCAGAACTAGACCGGGTTTTAGCTCTGAAAGACGTTACCATAGTCGGGATTAATAATCGCAACTTGGAAGATTTTTCCGTAGACTTGCAAACAACTTGCCAGTTGCTAGAGGCCCGGGGGCAGATTTTGCAAGCACGGGGTATATTAGTAGTGAGTGAGTCGGGACTCCATACTCCAGCTGACCTGAAACTGGTTGGCGATGCGGGTGCTGCTGCTGTATTGATTGGCGAATCTCTGGTGAAACAGCCCGAACCAGGACAGGCGATCGGGCATTTGTTTGACTAAGGGAAAGGACAGGCAAGATGTCTGTCCGACAAAATAACAGGCATCTAGTCTATCAACCGCAAATTTTTAGGAGATTTACATCTATGGAGCCTCTTCCCCTTCCTTCTCACATTCACTACGAACTGCTACTGCGACTTTTAGAACGGCAGACATGGTTAGCTGTTAGTAACCAGTCTCCGCAGCAGGAACAAGTCCATCAGTTGATTATTACCCTGCGAAAAGCCCTGGCCCAACAGAGACAACTGGAAGCAAGTTGCCACCAGGCTAACTTGCCCATTGACTATCGCTGGTCTTTGAATGAAGTTACCACAGTTCCTGGTTGATGTTATCTGATATTTTTGGAAATCTGATAACTGCAAACTGCGTATACGCAGTTCGCAGTTATGGATCTACTGAGGTTTGTAGTGAGGACGGAAGTCCTCACTACAAACCACGCTGCGCGAAAAATCAGAAAAATCAGAACGTAATTCATTTGGGTTTGAGGCAATTTGTTGACTAGAAATCAGAGAGGAGCACCTGTCGAACTCACGTCCATCAGGCGATTCCCCGCAGGGGAAGTCCGCAGCCAAAGGTTTGCCCATTTGCAGCACTAGGGATGTCCCAAAAGCAGCACATCAGCATAAAGCAGAGAAATGAAAAACAACAATCGTCAACAAATTAGTCGCATTATGATCGCAGCAAAAGAGATTCCCCCAAAGTTAACCCCTGAAGAGTATTTCGTTTGGGAAGAAAAACAATTGGAAAAACATGAATATATAGATGGACAAGTCTATGCCATGAGCGGCGGCAGCGTTAATCATGGCCGCATTGCCATCCGATTTACCGCCATGTTCGACGCTCATTTAGAGGGTAGCGGTTGTATGACTGGCAACTCTGACATCAAGGTTAATATTGTTGAAACCAATAACTATACCTATCCAGATGCTAGTGTAACTTGCGACGGACGCGATAAAATCACCCCCAACTATTTTACCTATCCATGTTTAATTGTTGAGGTTTTGTCAGATAGCACTGAAGCCTATGACAGGGGCGGTAAGTTTAGAATGTATCGCCAAAACCCGGTTTTACAAGACTATTTATTAGTGAGCGCTACCCGTATTGAAATTGATTTGGATCACAAAAATGATGTGGGTGAATGGACGATCGTTAATTACCAAGAAGGTGACATCATAGAACTCAGAAGTATTAACCTGAGTTTCCCCGTCGAGCAAGTCTATCGCGGCCTCACCCTCACGCCAGAATCATGATTGGCTTTCATCTCAATCAACTTAATCCCATTTCTTCTTTAATTATGCAATGGCGGTAAACTGTGTACAATCTGCTGGGTTTCCAGGCTCACCCGTACAATACGCTTCACTAGATCCAAGATATAGCGGGGGTCAGAAGACCAGTCGTTGGGGTCGTTGGTGATGCCACTCTTCTTGTCTTTGGTAACTTGGTAGCGATCCATAATCCACTCAAGGGCAGATCTGTCGCAAACCTTATACTCGTAAGCTTCTAAAGGGATATTCTGAATCTGGATCTTGCTGTTATAGATGATGGTGGTTTTATCAACCTGACGGTTATGCTTACCAAAGGTCATCTTACTGACTCGATAATCTACCGTTCCGGAAAAATCGGTGTACTCCTTCACGGGGTAAGGTTCGATGGTTTCATAGTTCAGATGCCAGTGGGCTAAGTCTCGTCCCGCTTTACTGAATGTCCAGAAGTCAGCAGCATAGGGGATGCGGGGTAACATTTTCTTTAAGTCAGCAGCAAAGCGGGTTTTGTATTCAGGACTGTGGAGAATGCCGTAGACGTAATAGAAAATGTCTTCTTTGGTGATGTCCGTGTCGCTGTAAGTGGTTTGGAAGTCGGTCAGTATTGCATTATGGATGTTCTCGTTGCGGAGGTATTCATCCTGTTTTGCTGTTGCGTTGCCCGGGTCGCGGTAGCGAAAGAGGTCGCCCAAGTCTGATTGTTGGGTGTAGGTGTAAAGGGGAAAACATTGAGAAGGTGTAAGACAATTAATGTCGAGTAATGTATCCGATACCAAAGCTGAAAAGTCTTTAGTTGCCCCCAGTCCAGTTACACAAATTGCTAAGTTTTCCTGATTCTCTTTCGGGAAAATCTTAGGCATTTGGGAAGTCCTGTGATTCCAATGGTTATTGAAATAAACCCACTGCCGACAATAAGGGCGATATATCCCTTTAACTAAAGAACTAGTTCTAATTGATATGTTATGAATTTTTCTAAATCCTGCTTAATTCCGCTTGACCAGTTGATTTTTTTCGGATCATTATCAACAAAGTTATCAATACTTGGCTTATCCCCCTTAATGGACTGATACCGTTTAACCTGCTGATTATAAAAATCAATCATCCTGCCCATGTTAGCGGAAACTGCCTCACGGGAGAAGTTGTAACACCAGGCATCACGACTTGTTTCAAGCCCTCTTGAATATAAATCAAATATCGTCTTAGCTGTTGTATTTGTCTTATCCCCCAGTGAAGTGAATGCTTCAAATGCCGGATCGCGCTGGTTTATCCAGTCATGGTTGTTGTTGGGATCGATCACCCTCCACTCTATTCCTGTAATACCACCAGACTGAGCAATGATGCTTAACTTCTCCTCACGGCTGAGATAATCTCCAATATCATGGTAAAGCAATTCACAAGCTCGGGTGTGTTCTGGATTTTTCACCAGTAGGGTGATGGCGATAGTAGCACGGCTTCCAGAGCAAAAAATCTGCCCACCTTCCCGTCGAGATGTCTCACCGGAGGTGCGCTGATTCCCCCGTAAGTTGAAGCAATAGATCCGGCTAAACTCGTCTACAAAGCATTTTCGCAAGCCATCCATTGCGTTATTGTCAATAAATGAACCGTTGGTGACGAAACAGATGATGCCTTTGCCCTGGATGCGATCGCTTGCCCAGCGTATTGCCCGAATATAGGAATCATAAAGGCTGTTTTTGTTGGTAGCAGTCGAGTATTTAGCATAGGTTTCCCTAATGCGGTCATCCAACTGGGGGTATTTCAAATTCTTATTATTGTCATTCTCGCTACTTTACCCCGCCGAATAGGGAGGATTACCAATAATTACCCGAATCTCTTGCTGTTTCTGACTGACTACCCGTTGGTTATTCTCAGGAAACATCCGATCCAGTAACGTCCCCTCATTCTCAAACATTTGGAAGGTATCCGTGAGCACAATCCCCTCAAAGGGTTGATATTCCCCGCCATGTAACCCGTGGTAAGTTTCCTCAATATTGATGGCCGCGATGTAGTAGGCGAGTAGAACAATCTCGTTGGCGTACAACTCCTGCTTAAACTTCCGTTCTAAGTCCTCCGGTTTGATTAACCCACTTTGCAGTAACCGCGCTATAAACGTCCCCGTTCCCGTGAAGGGGTCAAGGATATGAACGCCTTCATCGCTTAACCCCACTCCCAACTCTTGCCGCAGGGCCTGGTCAGCACTATTGACAATAAAGTCCACCACCTCAACGGGAGTGTAAACGATTCCCAAGCGATCGGTTAATCGAGGGAATGCCCCCCGGAAAAACTTATCATACAGTTCGGTGATAATCTTCTGCTTCCCTTCGGCATTGTCTACCCCGGTGGCCCGTTCTCGGACAGAGTCGTAAAACTTCTCTAACTTGGCGGTGTCTTTATTTAAGGATTTTCCTTCCAAGACCTCCAGCATGTTCTGCATAGCTTGAGAAACGGGGTTAAGTTCGGTGAAGGCATACCCTTCAAATAAAGCATCAAAGACGGGTTTGGTAATCAGATGCTGGGATAACATCTCAATGGCATCATCTACCGTTCCGGAAAAATCGGTAACGTTGGGGTTGATGTTGCTGTGCAATCCCGCGAGAAACTCGTCAAAGGCAGCGCGGGGTTTGGCATCTGCACCTGCAAGTAATGCCTGAATGCGGGAGATGTGACCCTCAGCAATTTTCGCTACATCTTGGGCCCAATCTTCCCAGTAGCGGCGATCGCCACATTTCTGCACGAGCTTGGCATAAATCGCATCCCGCCATTCTTCCAGTTCCGGAAAATGCAGTTTCAGTTGCCTGACTTCGGGTAAGTCGGAAGGGCGATCGCCTACGGTTTCTGTATCATCTCTGGGAGTCCCCCCAACACCAATGACATCAATTTCCGGTGGCCGATTTTTATTAAACTCAATCTTATTGACCATCGCCTTGAAGCGATCGTCATGGGCGCGAAGGGCCTGCAATACTTGCCAGATTACCTTGTATTTCTGATGATCCTTGAGAGCCTGTTCTGGAGGGATATCAGCCGGAATACCCACTGGTAAAATGATATAACCGTATTTCTTTCCTTCCGATTTTCGCATCACTCGCCCCACAGATTGCACCACATCCACTACCGAGTTACGGGGGGTGAGGAACATCACCGCATCTAACGCGGGCACATCCACCCCTTCCGAGAGACATCGAGCATTAGAAAGAATGCGGCAGGTATTACCACTGGTTTCAGCTTTCAGCCAATCCAGTTTAGCATTGCGTTCTAGGGAGTTCTGGGTTCCATCTACATGATCAAGCTCACAGTTAAGGATTTCTTCATCAGGATGGGCGGTTTGGTACTGCTCAATGATTTGGGTGAACAGTTGGGTAATGCGTTCAGAGTCTTTAATGGAGCGAGAAAAGGCAACAGCACGGCGCATGGGAGCATTATCGCCATCTAAAGTTGTGTCCCCTCTACTGGGGGTACCCATCCGCTTGGATAGTCCATTCCAGCAGCCAGTAATCTTAACCGCATCTTCTAGATTAAGTTCATTATTACGATCCGCTAACTGATGCTGGAATGTGGTACTGACATCCTTTTCATCAACTGCTAACACCATCACCCGATAATCAGTGAGTAGTCCTTTACTAACCGCTTCCCCAAATCCCAGATAGTGAAACTCGGGTCCATACAACTGCTCATCATCCATGGAGCAAATCACAATCTCATTCTCCTGGGCCGTTTTTTTGGCATTATCCCCATACAGTCGGGGAGTAGCAGTCATGTATAGGCGCTTCTTACCCTTGATAAATTCTTGGTTATGTACCCGCACAAAATAGGATTCTTCTAGTCGGGGTCGAGCTAGGGGTCACCCCCTAACTCTCCCATTCGGAACCGGACGTGCGACTTTCACCGCATCCGGCTACTGGCAAGTAGGGCATTGTCACTACTAGGATTACTACGGATTGCTCCACTTGTCCCTCATCTCATGCGATTTCACTCCTTTCCTGGTTGGTAAGCGGCGCTGCCAGATAACCTTTAGTATTACCATTTCCAAGTCTGTTTTACCAGTCATCCAACCTTCGAGAGGCCTCCGGCGTCTTAGAGATACTCTTACCCAAGATTTCCTACTTTAACCAACCCGCGTCAGCTGGATGAGGAACACCCCATCATATCCATAGGCGTTACCCTAGGCATTAGCTTCTCGGGCTATCTCTCCCCTCGCGGCTTGCGCTTTACATCTAACTTGTCCAATCTAGACAGCACACGAGAAGTTACTTCGTTCCCTAGTATCATTTCACGATGCTTTTAGGCCCCTGCTATACCCCGGGAGTTCTTAGAGTGCGATACTGGCCAAGTGCAAGAACCAGCACAAACTACCATTTCCCTTTTGGGCCAGCGCTTTAAGCCTTATTTCGCTGGTTCTAGATAACGAGGCGTACACAGGTTCGCTTGTTCTAGCCATTAGCATCTTTCCTAGCGGCGTCACTAGCTTAGGCTGCTAGCTATCCTACATTTAAGTCCTTGCTCCGCACCACCGTGATGTGACTCAGCAGCACTAAGGACCGGTGTTACTCCCACACTTGGAGAGAGGGAATCTAACCCCCATGAATACCAGAGTTACCAGTTTGGACCTGGCCTAGCGTTCCGTAGTTGCCCACGTTAGACTAGAACGAATCGCACTCCCCAGATATAGTTGCGCCGGTGGTGCGGTGGGCTTCATCACAGATAATCAAATCAAACTCAGGTAAACCTTTTGCTTGCGCATCGGCGATCGCCTGAATGGATTGATAGGTGGAGTAAATTACCGTGAGGTCGCGTTTCCCAGAGAAGTTTTGCACCACATCAGCGATTTTTTGTCCATCAGTGGTGACTGGAATGGGTAAATCTTGGGTAGTGAGATCGCTATTATCATCGTTGTTGCGCTTGCGTTTGGCGACCTTAGTATCTGAACATACCGCAATATTGTGAAGACTGACCCCAGCTTCTGCTGTCCATTCTCTGAGGGTTTGAGACAGTAAAGAAATTGAAGGCACTAACAACAACACTTGAGCATTTGGTGCAAATTCTTCGGCAATTTTTAACGAAGTAAAAGTTTTCCCCGTTCCACAAGCCATCAACAGTTTACCGCGATCGCTTTTCTCAAACCCGGCCATTACATCCTTCAGGGCTTCTCTTTGATGGTCTCGTAGAGTTTTCTTGGGCTTGAGTTGCAGTTGTTGCGGGTGCTGGAAACTAAAACTACTCCAGTCTATGGTACTCTCTGCTAAATCTTCTACTCGTAGTCGCTGAACTGGAATCTGTTGGTTTTCTAATGCCTTTTCAGCATGTTTATTCCAGCGATCGGTAGTGGAGACAATGATTCGACTACTAAACCAAGAAGTTCCGGAAGCTGTAAAGAAGGAATCAATGTGGTGTTTATCTAGTACAGTATTTGGGGAGTAGAACTTACATTGAATCGCGCAATACTTCCCAGTAGCAGCTTCTGCTGCCACAATGTCAATACCCGTATCAGATTGCGTTCCTCGTTTGGGCCAGTCCATCCACAACCAGACATTACTAAAACGACTTTTATATAGAGGATCGTTCGGGAAATAAGTGACCATTAACCGTTCAAAGCGATCGCCCAAATCACGGTTAGAACTAGCGGCCTCTCTAAATTCCTCTAAAAGATCATGAATTGTGGTAGTCATAGTTAAGATGTAACGTAAGTTGTTGTGCTGCACTTGAGCCAGCAGCCCCAGGTGATGTTAGTGGAATCAATTGTGACCACAGGGATATGCCAGTGGCTATCATCCAGGAAGGGAACCCCAGGCTGGATGCCCTCTATTATTGCTGGTAGTCTTCTAAGAAAGCGTCTACCACTACGATTTCGTTTTGGAGATGTTTCATTTTCTGATTTTAGAGATAAATTGCTTGATGTCAAGTCGGCCTGGCAGTAATGGCCAAAGCGGCTCGCGAAGCACAGGTCGATTACAATTAGCACTAACTGCTTGTCCTTTTGGACCCGGTGTAGAGCGCATTGTTTCACCGGTTAATGTTCATGTCGCAATGGTGCCATCCACCTCGCTGCCGCTGTCGTCTGGCTTAATTGATGACATGCCCTACTTACCTCATCTGTTATTCTATCAGCACGACCTCCAATCTGGAATTGCGCGACTGAGGAAAAGTCGAGTAATTTGGGCCAGTTGTGCTACTTTCCCGAACTCCGGTCGTTACTCAACCCGCACAGTCCACGATCCAACCCGCACAGTCCACGACCCAACCCGCACAGTCCACGATCCAACCCGCACAGTCCACGATCCAACCCGCACAGTCCACGATCCAACCCGCACAGTCCACGATCCAACCCGCACAGTCCACGATCCAACCCGCACAGTCCACGATCCAACCCGCACTCGTTCCACTCCCCCAGCACTCGTTCCACTCCCCCAGCACTCGTTCCACTATTATGGCCTGACATCCGTTAGCTGAACAAATTTGATTGGTGCAGTATATAGCCAGTGGTAAAAAAACCGGTCTCTCAGAGAACCAGGGTTTGCAGATACCGCAAATTGTTTCTATCCCCGTCTGTGGAGAGCAGACTTAGGGCTGATACCGGTCATATCCAGATTTTATCGTCAATAGTCGATGTGAATTATCGGTACAATTTTTCCGGAACGGTAAACGCGATGATACTTGTCCCATCCTGCATGAAACACTTGATAGTGGTCTCCTTTCTTCTTCCGGCAGAATTAATTAACAGCAAACTCAGTCATTTGGCGTCTTTGGGGACGATAAAAACCTAAAACAATGTCTTCTTTGGGAACTCCTAACTCAAGCAGTTCTTGAGTCACGCCCTCTTCGATACCATCCCACTCAATCCAAATCTTACCATCCCGGAGCCGCAAGTGCAGGGCAATATCGTGAACTCGACCAGTTCGATCCCATCCTACATCCAATAAAATATAGTTGTCATTAGTTGCATCGCAGATTGACAAAGCTTCAATATGTTCTTGACTGGCGCTATTTGGTGTGTCACAATCTGTTGAACGACTTGTCGGTAAATGTTTAGCTTATCCATTTCGGTTATAACTCTGATGGCATAATCACATCGATCGCCTCTGTCCGATTTTTTCGGTAAATGCGAAAATCCCTATCTAATGTTAACATAGTACTGCCCGCGATCGACTCACTCATCTTCACCAAACAAGCATCCGCAAAAGACATGGGGACAGATTTATATTTTTGCATCAAGTTTCCAACTGCTTCCAACTCTTCACTCAAGCTAAATGAAATTTGGATAACGCCTGTTTTCAGTAAAGAGATTACCGCCTCCTGTCCGCCATAAGTTCTTCGCAGTAAAAAAAATGTTTCTGAAATTACTGCTTCACAGGTAAACAAGGGGATAGCAATAGTTTTCCAAATCTCTTCCGTCCAGTGGTGAAAGCGATCGCTTTTATCGATCAGCGCCACCAATGGACTCGCATCTAAAATCACTCTTGATTTCATTGTGCTGAATATCCCTGAAGATACTTTTTGTTATAAGACAGATCGCCAATGCCACTATCGACACATCCCACCCACTCTTTAGCTGCTTCATAAGCAGATATCGGTTTATCCTCAACAGTCGGATATTTTATTTTTTGATTTTGACTCTGCAAAAAATTAATAAAATCCAGAACCGACTGCTGCTGTTGAGGGCTTAAGGTTTGCAGGCGTTCTAAAATTGTTTGTTCCTTGCTAACTGCTTGTATCATCTTTTTCCTCCAGTCACACTCTTACTCCCACTCCAATATCTTAGCATACTTTCGAGTTGCTTATTTATCTTTTCACTGCCAACCACAATTATTAAAAAATATTTAATTTGTTAATCTTATTACTGAAGATTGCTAAAATTTTGGCAATATTTATATCTTTGGCATCGGAGATCGTCAATTTCTCGCGCTCGATCGCGACAGTGCGATCGTCAAGCTGAAGGAAGCGCTAGACACGACCATTAGTAACAGCACCATAGATGCGTACCGTTCCCGAAAAATCGGTAATCTTGTCCCTAGCTTGGTTAAACCGCTGTGCTGCTACCATCTCAGCAATACATTGTCCCAAACCTGAATTTGTACTATCATTTTTTGCTTCTACAATTGCTATCACTGGTGCCTCGATTTCCAGGATAAACTCAGAGGCACTCACAATATAATCACAATAGCCATTTAGTCCTTGAGTCACATCTACATTAAAATCCCTGCCAGAAAATAAGCTAATTTTGCCATTAAATATCTCTCTTATCTCCATTAGCATCGGCGCAATAATCAACTCAGAACGTGCTTTTTCTGTATCGTTATCAAAGGCAAGTCGCTTGGTTCAACTAGATCTATCTGAGGAAACAGATTAACCAGATTAATACTAAGATCGAAGCTGGCTTTGACTTGACTGACAGTCTTAAAATCGCTGTAAGTTATTGCTGAACACTCCTTGAATACCAAATAGGGTTTTTAATCGCTCCTCACCCAACGCGGGTTTTCTTTGTTGATTCCCCTCATCCGCTAAGATAGTATTATCTCATAATCATGGTATAAATCTAGTCTTGGCATATTCTGATTAACGACAAACTGATGATTCTCGGTCCAACTCCGGTGCTTTAACCGGTATTACAGACGATCGCCTTCCACCCGATCCTATTCAAACTCAGGTGCCCATACATCAACAATCGATAATTCCCACCCTGGCAGCAACTCTGGCACTTCTAAAACATCTGCATCTCCCAACACTATTTTCTCGGCATTAGGGCGATAAACTTCCATCGTCCGAGTTCGCGGATCTACTAAAACACCCACTTCAGTTCCCAACTCTATAAACTCCTGTATCTTCTGACGAAGTTTATTCATGCTGTCTCTCTTAGATTTTACTTCAAACATCAGGTCGGGCACCAATTCAGCATAATCTTCTGTCGGGCGAGGTAATCTTTCTGCACGGATAAACGCAGCATCTGGTGCCCGCACATCTCCATCTGCATTCGGCAAGCGAAAACCTCCACTAGAAGCTATTACCCTGCCTAACTTACGAGGTCGTACCCAATTGCGTAATTGAGCAACAATTTCTGCTGCTACTTCATCTGATTCCAATCCTGAAGGACTCATAACAATAATTTCTCCACTTACTAACTCCATCTTCAGTTCTGGATAATCTTTTTGCAGATTATCTAAATCTTTAACTGTCAAAACAGACATGGCGATCGCCTCCTTTATCTTTATTTTAGTCTAGCATACAACCAAGATAATCAACCAAAATTTATTTTTTCTATCTGGTTACTGAAAATCGATAAAATCTTAGCAACATTTATATCTTTGGCATCCTTGATCGTCAATTCCTCGCGATCGATCGCGACAGTGCGATCGTCAAGCTGAAGGAAGCGCCAGACACGACCATTAGTAACAGCACCATAGATGCGTACCGTTCCGGAAAAATCGGTAATCTTGTCCCTAGCTTGGTTAAACCGCTGTGCTGCTACCATCTCAGCAATACATTGTCCCAAACCTGAATTTGTACTACCATTTTTGGCTTCTACAATTGCGATCGCTGGTGCCTCGATTTCCAGGGTAAACTCAGAGGCACTCACAATATAGTCACAATAGCCATTTAGTCCTCGATTCACATCTACGTTAAAATCCCTGCCAAAAAATAAGCTAATTTTGCCATTAAATATCTCTCTTATCTCTATTAGCATTGGCGCAATAATCAACTCAGAACGGGCTTTTTCTGTATCGTTATCAAAGGCAACTTGCAAATTACGCTTCAGGGTAATTTTCAGGTAGTCGCTTGGTTCAACTAGATCTATCTGAGGAAACAGATTAACCAGATTAATACTAAGATCGAAGCTGGCTTTGACTTGACTGACGGTTTTAAAATCCCTGTAAGTCATACATTCCATACCAAACCCAATGGGAGTTTTATTCCCCCTCATCCGCTAAGATAGCATTATCTCATATGATGTTTTGGTAGAATAGCAAACCCGTTATCCCCGAGGAGGAAATCTGATGGACAACAAGCTGATGCTAATGATTCCCGGACCGACGCCAGTGCCTTCCCAGGTGCTACAGGCGATCGCCAAGCACCCGATCGGTCACCGCAGTGGCGATTTTAGCAAGATTATCGGCGAATGTAATGAAGGTCTCAAATGGCTGCACCAAACCAGCAATGACGTGCTGACTTTAGCAGCTAGTGGGACGGGGGCGATGGAAGCGGGGATAATTAATTTCCTCAGTCCGGGCGATCGGGTGCTAGTGGGAAGCAACGGTAAATTTGGCCAACGCTGGGCAGAAGTAGCCCAAGCATACAACCTGAATGTGGAAATCATCACGGCGGAGTGGGGCCAACCCCTGGATCCAGAGAAATTCCGGGAAAAACTCGAAGCGGATACGAAAAAGCAAATCAAAGCTGCGATTCTGACCCATTCTGAGACTTCGACAGCTGTACTCAATGACTTGGAAACGATCAATCGCCATGTCAAAGCCCACGGTGAAGCCTTAATTATAGTAGATGCCGTTACCAGTTTAGGGGCTACTAAGGTGTCTGTAGATGAGTGGGGTTTGGATATAGTGGGTTCTGGTTCTCAAAAGGGTTACATGATGCCCCCAGGTTTGGGTTTTGTTGCGGTCAGCCCCAAAGCTTGGCAAGCCTATGAGATGGCAAAACTGCCCCGCTTCTATTTTGATTTGGGTAAATACCGTCAGGTCGCGGCCAAGAATAGCACCCCCTTTACACCACCAGTGAATTTGTATTTCGGCCTGCAAGTGGTCCTGAAGATGTTAAAGGATGAAGGGTTGGAAAATATTTTCGCCCGCCATTTGCGCCTGACCAATGCCACTCGTGCGGCGGTGAAAGCCTTGGGGTTAGGGCTGTTAGCTGCTGACGATGTTGCCAGTCCGGCGGCGACAGCAGTGGCACCTACCCAGGTGGAAGCAGAACAAATTCGGGCCGTGATCAAGAAGCGGTTTGATATTGCTTTAGCTGGCGGACAAGACCACCTTAAGGGCAAGATATTCCGCATCGGTCATTTGGGTTTTGTCAGCGATCGGGACATACTCACCTGCATAGCTGCTTTAGAAGCAACCCTACAAGAACTGGGATATGAAAGTTTTACTCCTGGTGCGGGGGTGACAGCTGCGGCTAAAGTCTTTGCCCAATCTAAACCTGTCTTCACCAGTATCCCAGAAACCAGGTTTCTTAATCAGGGATGAGTTTGAACTGAAAAAGCGGGTGACCTGCACCCGCTTTTTATCATCTTTCTCCGAATAGTTAGACCCGGTCCCAGGCTAGGGGGATGCTCGTGCATCAACATATCATATGCTCCTATAGCGTTTTGGTTAGGTTTCAGGTAGTTTCCAGCCAGTCAAAGATTCTATCTAGCTGTTCTAGGGTCACCAAACCATATTGCCACAGAACCATCGGTAATGGACCAGGATCTTGCTCGCAGCGCTTCATGGCCACGGAGATCGAGGAAAACGGAATTACCAATTCTTCTTGTAAAAACCCAATTAATGGAGAGTAGCTTGCTGGTGCCATGATTTTTTTGTCTCTGCTATTCAAAACTATTTTCTAAATAATCCACTTTACTTTCAGTCCACGAGTAGCCAGTTTTCGATCTGTCCGCCTAATGTTACAATAGTAAGTCAGTTATCTATGGGGTTGAAGTGATCTCTTGTGAGATCGAAATGCGACCTCGATCACATCCCTTCGTCGATCCCCGCTGGGACTTATCTTTACTACAACAGACTCTGACCTGATTCGGAATCTTCCAAAAAAATTTTTCACATCCGTACATCCGCCCGATCGCTCCTGCCCTAACAAATCCTACAACGCTTACTATATCTACTCTGTAGCCGATCCCAACTGCCAGTTTACTCCGGGATCGCTGTCTTCAGCCTCAACGATCGACCCCTCTGGTAACCATGCCTTACTGCTTAATCAAGCATCAGACAGCAGATTCCGGAACTTAAGTGTTTTTACTATTTTTGTGTATATATCGTCACAATTATACTCCCATAGACTCTAGTCAGTTGACGCGGCTGCCGATTCAAAACGAGCCTTCTATCCAGAACATATGTTAACTATTGTAAAGAATCTTAACATATTTGTTACTTGCGGGCGAAAAATAATTGGGCAGGTCGCGGTCGGAGAAAAAAATCGGACACCGGATGTTGGTCTTGATATGTAGTGCGGATTGCTAGCGCTCCTGCGTCGCGCCGCTACGCTAACATACCTCGCAACACAGGCGACCGAGCCCTAGCGACTGCGCAGCAGTCGGATCCACCTTAAGACCGAGTTCTGCGACGCGGTAAACCCAACATTATAACAATTTAAAGACAAGACTGTCTAGGGCGTGTCATCAATTAAGCCATATTACAGCTGCCGCGAGGTAGATGGCACCCAAGAAATTGCGAGCCGTTTTATCGTAGCGTGTCGCCAGAGCCCTGTATTGCTTGAGTTTTTGGAATAGATTTTCAATTAGATGCCGCCACTTGTACATTTCTTCATCGTATTCTCTGTGTTCTGTGCGGTTACTTTTTGGAGGAATGACAGCCATCCAATCCGCCTCTTTCAGCGCTCGAGCACACGTTGTTCCGCATCATAGGCTTTATCTGCAAGCAGCGCGCCAATCTCACCGATTTTATCCAATAGCACGTCAGCGCCTTTCCCGTCGTGGGCTTGGCCAGGGGTAAGATGAAATCCTGTGGGATTGCCTTGGGCAATCGCAAGTGGCATGAATCTTTGTCGATAGTCCCCCTTTACTACGGCCTATGGCTTGGGTTTCGCACGTATCTGAGGGTGTTTTTTTTTGCACCCGCACGCTCGTTGATGGGCACGCAGGATGGTGGCATCAATCGCGGCGTATTCGTTATCGGCGTCTGAGGCCAAGACATCGAATACCTGCTTCCAAACTCCCTTTTCAGACCAACGGGTATGGCGGGTATGAACAACCCGAAAATCCCCAAAACACTCCGGTAAATCCCGCCAGGGAATGCCAGCACGATATCGATATAACACGGCAGAACACGAATAATCTATTGTTCTTGGCTGTAGCGCCTGGGTCACCCTCTTTACCAGGTAAAAGGTGTTCGATCCGTTCCCACTGGTCGTCTCGCAAGCCATAGCGTCTCATATCATGCCCTCTTGATTGTTATTGCTGGATAAGGACTCCATACCGTATCCATCTATTTCTGTCAAGCAATTTGATTGATGACACACCCTAGTAAATCGGTTAATTATTCCCAAAAATCGGGTTTCACGCGCGTGTTAAGTTGGCGTGCATAATTAAACTTAATGGAAGTAAAGTTTTGTTAAGTTGGCGATCGAGCCCCTCCCAGAAAGAGATTCAGCTATTTTACATTTTTTAACATAGGCTGGTTTATTTGTGCCTACCTACTTATCAGCCCACGGCCCCCAAATTATAAGATGCTGTGGGCGAATTACCAAAACAGGCGCGTGAGGGAGCACCCGAGCAGGGAGAGGGGAGAAAATCATTGATTTCTGGCGGTTTCGGGCTCTGAGGGGCGTCGCCCCCCAGTCTATTACCCCACAGTATCTTATAACGGTCTAGCCGAATATTACAACCGGTTAATATATAATTTATCGCCGGTAGTTACCCTGTTGGAATCTGATTTTTAGCTAATGAGGGGTGATACCCTATAACTAAAATCCTTGCCGGCGTTGCACAACTCCGGGATGATAAGGATTGCTAATTGCTAATACTCAAAGGTTAATCTTGATGGTCATTTTTGGTCATGAATAGATGTATTTACTTTTTTCAATTAGCCAAAGTGCCAAAGTGCAATTTTCAACGGGGTTGCACAATTACGGGATGATAAGGGTTGCTAATTGCTAATACTCAAAGGTTAATCTTGATGGTCATTTTTGGTCATGAAAGATGTATTTACTCTTTTCAATTAGCCAAAGTGCCAAAGTGCAATTTTCAACCATTGGCTGCTATCATCCCAAAAATGTGCAACGCCTTTTCAATAATTGGCTGCTATCATCCCAAAAATGTGCAACGCCTCCTTGCCAATTATCTGGGGCCACGGCGCCCCCAGGGCATACCATTTAAAATCCGCTAAGGTCGGTCAAGAAACCGGGAATATACGGAAAAAATACAGAAATTCGGTCTTGACCTTAGTGTCGGTCAAGCTACAGGAGACTCTAATATGCCATAGAAGCGTTTTAGCCGATCGACTTTATCCCGATCGATCCGATGGAAAACAGTCATCAAAGGTGACAGCATCGGGGTCGAGAAAACTGGCGATCGCCATTTCCATCACTGCTTCGGGAGGATATTCAATTTCAGCAGCATGAGAATGAATCCCCTTCTGGAGATAGTAACTAAAGGCAGATCCGGACCTCTCTTCTATTCCTGAAGGCAAATGAGCGATGCCAACAAAACAGGCGATCGCATATTCAATGACATCTTGAGGATCAAATAATGTGGCCCTAGCATAGAATTCTATTACTTTTTGAACGGGCTCGGAATAAGCATTCCATATCGGCCTTTGGACATATAAATCTTTCAACAGTTATCTCTTCCTTACGAATGCGCAAATCGCCCGATCGCCCGCAAAGAACACAGTTAAGGAGGGCGTATCCTCTTGTTGGGGGAACGGGGAACGGGGAACGGGAAACAGGAAACTCGCGCGCAGGGGGCGGCGAGGGGATCACCAGCGAACCTGGAAACATCTCAGTCGTGCCTTATTTTTGGTACTCCCCCAAAGCTACCGATGCGCCCAGTTAAGGAGTCTGGTGGGGGCTACGATTTTCCATAGAGCCCACCACTTTTTAGAGGGCGATCGACCTTTACAATTGCTATGCAATCAAAAGGGGCAAGCTGCTAAAATTAGGGATTGCTCTTAAAGCTAAACTCACCTTCTTTGAGTTCGTTAATCTTATGCCATTGCTTGATGGAGGATTCAAGATGGATTATTTTCTGGGAGTACCGTCGCCGCTAGCATCAGCATGCCGAAAGGTTGCGGTCCAAATTCCGTGAAGAGTGCAGAGGTCGTTAGTTTTGAGAGCACGACCTTGGTAGGGGATAAAGCTACTGGCGTTGCACAACTCCGGGATGATGAGTTATTGCAGATTATAATAATCTGCAATAACTCATCATAAATTTATAATTAGCATAGGCTGATTTTACACAGGAGTACCAATTAGTGGTATAATGGATATTAAAGCTAATTTAGAATGTCAAGGAGTTGAATATGAAATGTCCACTCCGGTGCTTCGAAAAAAGTCAATAAAAATGGTCATCTACGTGGCAAACAAAATTTTCTTTGCAAGAATTGTGGCCGCCAGTTTATTGAACATTATTCTCCACGAGTATATCCGAAAAAAGTGAAAGAAAATTGTTTAAAAATGTACGTTAATGGCAAGGGCTTTCGAGGGATTGAAAGAATCACTGACGTCAATCATAATACTGTCATCAATTGGGTAAAACAAGTAGCTCAACAAGAGCCTATTCTCCCCGAAAACTATGAGATCCGGTTTCAGAGATTGACGAGTTACATACTTATGTAGGTGAAAAAAAGAATAAAAAGTGGTTATGGACAGTTGTTAATCATTTTCAACCTGGAATTATAGCATGGACTTTAGGAGACCGCCCGGCAGAAACATTTAAGCCATTGTGGGAAATAATAAAAGGCATCATTTTTTTGACGGATGGTTGGCCAGTATATTCAAAGTTTATTGAAGATATTGACCAGATAGTGAGTAAAACTTACATGACTCGTGTTGAAGGTGAAAACTGTCGATTAAGACATGATCTCGCTCGATTAAAAAGAAAAACATTGTGTTCCTCAAAATCCGAAGAAATGTTAATGCTTTCAATTAAGTTACTTTGACAGTATTTACGTTATGATTTCATACCTGTCTATAGTTAAATCATCCCGTAATTGTGCAACGCCAAGCTACTCTGTTGGAGGCCATCGGTGTAGTGGGCGATCGCGTTAGCAATAGTGCGCCTAGGGCTACGGGTGTAGGTGCGGATCTGGTCGAGACTGAGGCCCTTTTGGTGAAGAGCGATAATGGTGTGGATCTTAGGCGATCGTGAGGTCAGTCAAAAAACGGTAGCGGCGCATGATATAGCGTGGCATCTCGGGGTAGCTAGCCATAGGTTTGAGAGTTAGTCCAACGCGGGCGGTGGCGATGACGTTGCGGTGGTCGGTGAAGGGGAGAGGACGCAGGTGAAGGGGGCTGGTGGTGTCGGTGACTGCGGGTACCGATAGTCCAGTCGAGGTCGGCGATCGTGGTGTAACCGGTGTGGCTCTGGATGCGATCTACGCAAAGGGAGCAGCCATTAACTAGGCTATCGTTAGGTCGGGAGAAGGTGCGGATCAGGATGCCACCAAAAGCACTGGGGTCAGCGCCGAAAGTGATATCCAGACCCTTGAAACTGCCGCTTCGGTAGTTGCTACCGTCACGGTGAAAGTACCAGCACCCAGTGGTTTGTTGCATCGGGTCGTGGTGGGCAAACGGGTCGGGATGCTCGGCGCTGTGATAATAGCATTCAACCTAGACGAGCCTGTGCGCATCACCGTTGATGACTAGCTCCGTCTTGTTAAGTAAGTGCTCTGCGAGATTGGCAAACCAGGATTGGCCTATAGACAGGCTAGAGTCTGGGCGATCGAGGCGTGCAAGGGCGGTTTTCATGGTCACACTGTTCCCTTCCATATTACAAAACGAAGTGCCGAATGTGGGTTACATTAATTCAACGGCGGGCGTTGCACAATCACACCGATGATGGGCATAGTTGGCAGTTGTTTTCAACTTAGACTACAAGCCATTTTCAGTTATGCGCAAAAAATGGTGGCGTTGCACAACTCCGGGATGATAAGGGTTGAAAATTGTTAATTGTCAATGGTCAATTGAAATAGTTATAGATGTTCATGAATAGACAAATAATGATTTTCAATTTTCAATTTTCAATTTTCAACCATTGACTGCTATCATCCCAAAAATGTGCAACGCCAAAATGGTATCATCCCCCGTGCTATGCCTAATTTTGCACAACCACTTAACTACGGCTATGCGATCGGGTAATCGTCCACCGTCATATCCGAGTGCCACCCGTGCCCCCCGAGACCAGATAGCAGATCCAACTACTTTCAAATTTCAATTAACAATTTTCAACAACTCCTAGTTCTCGCAAAACATATCCGACTCCTCGGACAGTTTGAATCAAGCGCTGATTCCCCTGGTCTTCAATTTTGATGCGCAAATAGCGAATATAGACCTCAATCACATTTGATTCTCCCAAAAAGTCGTAACCCCAGACCTGTTCCAAAATCTGTTCCCGGGTTAATACCTCGCGGGGGGAGGACATCAAGCATTTGAGCAATTCAAATTCCTTCATAGTCAGGTCGATCGCCCGTCCGGCGCGGATAGCTTTGCGGGTAGTCAAGTCTAGGACCAGGTCGCTAAAGCGTAACTGTTCCGTCTCACTCTTGTCAGGCTGTAAGTAAAGGCGCAGCAGCCTTAAAAGTTCGGAAGTGCGATAGGGTTTGAGGAAATAGTCATCAGCGCCTGCTTCCAGACAAGCTACCCGATCGTCCACCCGATCGCGAGCCATCAAAATCAGCATCGGTGTCACATCTCCCGCCTGACGCAGTTGGCGGCAGAGGTCTAACCCCGAATCTCCTGCCAGCATCCGGTCGATTACAATCAAAGCTGGCTGGAGTTTTCGGGCCAGTTGCATACCCGCGATCGCATCAGAGCCCACCACTGGATCGTAACCCGATTCTTTTAAATCCCGACTTATTTCCTCAGCTAGAGTAGGATCGGTTTCAATCAGTAAAATCGAGGGGGGATGGGAATGGTAGGCAAGGTTCATCATCCTTTAGGGTAGTTCGACAGAAGTTGGTTTAGCAATATGGGGCAGACCCCAACCTAATTTTTCTCGGAGAATGCGGAAAAACTCCGGCGATTTTAACCGGATGAAGCGAGCTGTGTAAGGCGATCGCTCTACTAGCACCTCATCTGAGGGCAAAACATAACATCCTGCATTCCCATCTACTACCATCACCAGACGATTAGGAATGACTGGAAAAATTCTCACTGGATCGTTTTGACTAAACACCAAAGCTCGGGAGGCTAGAGAATGAGGGCAGATCGGCATCAATTGTAGCACCGGCACTCCTGGGGTGACCACTGCTCCTCCCGCGCTCAAAGAATAGGCCGTTGAGCCCGTTGGAGTCGATACAATCACCCCATCTGCCGCCATATCTACCGGTGTATGATGTCCCACTTGGATTTCAAAATGGCACATACTGGTCAACGGTTCCCGGTGCAGCACCATTTCATTCAGGCACAGGGCCTCCCAGATGCAGGTCGAGCCGCGCGACACCTGTACTGTGAGCATCATCCTTTCTTCTATTTCATAATCACCTGCCATAACTTTTTCCATGGTGATGGGCAGTTGATTGACATAGGTTTCTGTCAGGAAACCCATGTGACCAGTATTTACCGTTAGCAGCGGGATGTCGCAGGGGGCCACCTGACGAAAAGCCGACAGCACCGTGCCATCTCCCCCCAGCACCACCCCAAAACTCATCTCCTTACCGAAACCTGGGGGAATTAGCTGCTCTATGGGTGTATGGCACACGGCTGCGCCTGGGCGATCGGGTTGAGAATAGCCAAGAATTCCTCCCACACCCGTCGTCACGCAGATATCCCAGCCCAAAGATGTCAGCTGAGCTTGTAACTCCCTGGCGACGCGACAAGCTACTGGTTTGATTTCGTTATATATTATCCCAGCTTTGGGCACGCTACCTACTACTCCTTGGGTTAAATCTGACTAAAAACGAGATTTTAACGGCGTCTTTTTTGGCTTTTTGTTTTTCTGGCGCTGGTAATCTAATTCCTTCAGTTTCTGCAAAATGCGGCTGAAGTATTCTTGCATATAGGATTTGGTGGTTGTCGTTTCCGACGGGTCTAGTCCAAAGGTGCTGTATACTTCTTCCATAGAAGCACTCAGGGGTTTACCAGAACAGAGCACTTCAGCAAAGGCCAATCGGTCAGCTACATTCCACGTCCACTGGAAAAACCGGGCCATTTGGCGCATCACACGCAAGAATGAAAGCGGCATCCGCGCTATCTTTGCCTCCCGATCGCTCAGTTTTTCGCATAAACGGATGATCTCATACCCGCTCATCGCCTGGGGACCTACAACTGGGAATGTTTTGCCTGCCGTTTCTGGAACCGTAAGGGCATGTACTGCGAACTTAGCGATGTCGATCGCATCCATAAAGGCAATTGGCGAAGCCTCACCGGTTACCCAAACCGTCTGATTCTCCAGGATGGGAATAGCGTATTGACTGACCAAGCCTTGCATAAAGCCTGCCAGCCGCAGCACCGTGTAATTCAGACCTGATTGTGCCAACAATATTTCCGTACACCGTTTAATCTCCATTAATGGTACCTGTCGATACTTTTCGGCGTCCAGAATCGAGAAAAATATAAACCGGTCCACCCCCGCTGCTTTGGCTGCTTGAATTAGCGCCACCTTTCCTTCCCAGTCTACTTGTTTCACGCTCAGGGAATCTGTCGGTCGGGCCGTAGCTGCATCAATCACAGCCGTAATCTCCTCCAAGGCCGGAGGTAGACTTTTAGGGTCGCACAAGTTCCCCCGGACCAGTTCTGCTCCCCATTCTTTCAAAAATGCTGCCTTTCGGGGACTCCGCACTAGACAGTGGACTTGATAGCCCTCGTCTAGGGCCCTACGAGTCACCTGTCTTCCTAAGGTTCCAGTGGCACCTACAACCAATAAGCTCATGAGGTAATTTATTACAAATCGTTAACTTTTGATAAGATTTTATCATAAATCTTTACATTACGGAGATCGATCTCCAGGAGCCTACTTGCCACCAGCAGTATAAAGATACCAATATAATCCTAGGGCAGCGGTTTAAATCACTGCCCCTAGGCCCTAATTTACTTTAGCTGCGCATCTTTTCTCTGAGCAATGCTTAATGCCCTATATACATGGAGTATGCTGCGGTAATTAATCTCATATCTGTAGTTTATCAAAATATAACTAGTGATTAAATTATGTCCGATTTTTCCGGAACGGTGCCTGAAGTAATTAAGTATCGACAGCTGCCGATCGGTCCGCGGACGGCCCGAAAAATCGCGTCGTCAGGTGGTGAGGCCCCTAACTGTGAGGTGCAGCATCCGGTGGATCTCGCGAACGTCCGCCAGCTACACTCCAAGCTGCTGCCGGTGGAAAAAGCCCAGCGGATGGCTGAGTTTTTCAGCTTGATGGGAGATGCCAACCGTTTGCGCATTCTATCGGTGTTGGCAATACGGGAACTCTGTGTCTGCGATTTGGCAGGATTGATTAAAATGAGTGAATCGGCGGTCTCCCATCAACTGCGAGTTTTGCGCTCAATGGGCCTGGTTAACTATCGCAAGCAGGGACGGAATGTTTTTTACTCTCTCTCGGACAGCCACGCGCTCAATATTTACCGGGAACTGCTTTCCCATCTCGATTTTTCGCGCAGCGTTCGACTGCCAGACACTTAGGGGCGATGGCGGGCACGGCTTCCGGCGTCTTCCGCGTGCTCTTGTCCTGAAGGACTCGGCACGCGGAAGACACCGCGCCATCACGGGCTATTCGGTTTCTTCGGGACCCTGAATTTTGACCAACAAAAAGCCTAAGCCTAAACCTACCAGAATTAGGGTAGAGGAGAGAACTGCCGCATTAAAAATTTCACCGCCCATTGTTTGCTTTTTCCTTTAGAATGATGGTTTTGACAGCCTGAGATCTGCCCAGCTAGGGGAGAGTGCTGGCGCAGTTGCGGGGCTTACGGATGTATTGTAGAACAGTTTGACAGTCAAGGTAAGGAATAAAAAGAAAGTATGCGCCCTAGTTTAGCTATAACTATGGGAGACCCGGCGGGTATTGGACCAGAGGTGATTCTCAAAGCCTTGGCCGACCCGAGAGTGACTGATAATTGCCAGGTGACGGTGGTAGGATCGGCCTCGGTGTTGCAGGAGACTTACAACCGCCTGGCAGATCTGGGAGCACCCCTGGCCTCGCCAGACCAGTTTGCCCTCTTAGATCTGCCTGCTGATGGGAAAATCACTCCTGGCCTCGGAAATGCTGCCAGTGGGGCGGCTAGTTTTGCTTATCTGGAGACGGCGATCGCCCGGACTCTGGCTGGCCAGTTCCAAGCGATCGTGACGGGCCCGATCGCCAAGTCAGCTTGGAAAGCAGCTGGACATGATTATCCGGGTCAAACGGAACTGCTAGCGGACCGCGCGGGGGTGGATAATTTTGCCATGCTGTTCGCGGCCCGATCGCCCTACAATGGCTGGACTCCGATCGTGCTGCTAGCCACTACCCACATTCCCCTGCGCCAGGTGCCTGACGCCTTGACTCCGGCCTTGCTGAGTAGTAAGCTGGACTTGCTGGTTGATTGTTTGCGCTTTGATTTTGGGATCGATCGTCCCCGCATTGCTATTGCCGGTTTGAACCCCCACAGCGGCGAACAGGGACAGTTAGGACTCGAAGAGCAAGATTGGTTAATTCCCTGGATCGAACAGCAGCGTCAGAACTGGCAAATAGTCATAGAAGGACCGGTGCCACCGGATACTCTCTGGGTTAAACCCGCCCAGGCGTGGTATCGCACCGTTCCGGAAAAATCGGACCGAAATTTTTCTGTTCCCGATGCCTATTTAGCACTGTACCACGATCAAGGTTTGATACCAGTGAAAATGCTGGCCTTCGATCGGGCAGTCAACACATCTATTGGTTTGCCGTTTGTGAGAACATCTCCCGACCACGGTACTGCCTTCGATATTGCGGGTAAAGGAGTAGCAAATGCTACTAGTATGAAAGCAGCTCTACAAGTAGCTACTGAGTTGGCATACCAGAAAAATGTCAAAATTTAATGAGTTTTTTAATGATTATTAACAAAAATTGAGGGTAGATAGGGTCACAATGGAAAAAGTTCCGTATAGCTGGATACCAAATCCTGGCCACATTAACTGGTTCTAATCGGGCCATCTAACTCAAGCAGCGTCAGAAGAGAAAATCATGAGGGTGAATATGCTACAGTCTATCCAATACTCCCTGTCCGTCATCCAAGACGAATCTCGCGAACTGGTACAACGGGGGGAAATCTCTCGTCAGCAGCCTATTTACGTGCTGTGTAAATACATTCCGGCTCGTGAATGGAGTTATGTCGAGCTTGAACTAGAAAGCAACGAATATCTACTCAGAGATCGCATAGGCGACTTGCTGGGACGAGAAAAATGGGAAAATGACTAAAATATGGACAGCGGTTGGGCTCCGCCAGAGGGGTGAGGTAGGTAAGAAAGATCGCCTTACGCTCTGTGGCGGAGCCTCTGCTTGTTTACTATAGATTGTAACAGGCAAGGGGTCTGACCCCTTGCCTGTTCGGGCTATGGGGAAGAATCTGATTCGGACTCCCGCAGTTTCTCTAACTCCTCCCGCAGAGCGATGATGTGAGCTGTTAGTTCCTGTAACTCCTGTTGGATGTCTGCCTCAGCAGTTGGGGTCGCTGTGGTGGTGGCACTGCTGGGGTCGGAGGTACTTGAAGTTGACTGTGTGTCTTGTCTGGAGATCAGATTATCAACGAAGCTGCGGGCTTCTTGTTCGGTGACTTCTCCTTTTTCGGCCCACTCCTCGGTCAGCTGACCGAAATCAGTTTGCATTTTTGTCCAGTTCTCGTCTCTCTTCTGGGGGTCTTGCAAGGACTCCACCAGGGCCGTGGTCGCGCCTAGGGAGACGCGGAAGCTTTTTTGCATTAGGTCAAACAGGTTGTTATCGGAACTCATCTTTTGCGCTTAATCCGTCCATCGCCCTGATTGTACTCTAATAATCATTTGCTCGCTACCGCAGCGACGACAACACCATGAATGATCAGTCAAATTTGCTCGACATTGAAGAATTCACCATGAATAGTCAGCAAAATTTGCTCGGCCTTGAGGAATTCATCATGAATAGTCAGTAAAATTTGCTCAAGCTTGAGGGAAAAAACATGCCTCAACCCAACCTACATTTTAGGAATTTAAGAAGTCTAAATGCTGGCCGGGAATCTGACGGAATTCCTCCGGACAACCAGTTGAATAAAGTATCGGTAGGTTGGGTGGAGTGAAACGGAACCCAACTACAATTTTATTTAACTGGTACTCGATTTTTGTGCATGTTCCTAAGTGTTTGGCTCGCAAATGCAGGTAAAAATTTATATTCCGTTAGGTATAGGTATATAACTTGACTGAACTAGGGAGCTAATCTGATGTTATCTATTGATTTTGATAGTTATCTCAAGTCGATTCAAAAAAATCTAGAAAAAGGAAGCGAACGCACCCACTATCCGGCGTTAAAGGATTTGCTGGACGCAGGGGCGTCGGGGATTGATGCGGCGATCGAGGAAAAGGGCAATAAGGCAGGGATTCCCGATTTTACAGTGAAGCGGCGGGAGTTGCTGGTGGGTTATGTGGAGGCGAAGGATGTGGGATTGGATTTGGATGTGGTGGAGAAGACGGAACAGCTTAAACGCTATCGGGAGGCTTTCTCTAATTTGGTTTTGACTAATTATTTGGAGTTTCGCTGGTATGTGGATGGTAAGTGCAGACTTAAGGAGGTTTTGGCCGATCGCCACGGGAATAAGTTAGAACTTTTAGAGGTAGATAAGGTTGCGGTGCTGTTAGAG
The DNA here is from genome assembly GCA_963921275.4 of uncultured Hormoscilla sp. Lineage (GTDB taxonomy): Bacteria > Cyanobacteriota > Cyanobacteriia > Cyanobacteriales > Desertifilaceae > Hormoscilla. Next base: position 6,842,085 of record OZ001293.3, read on the forward strand.
CAGTTTCTCAATTTCACGGGGGAGGTGGTGAGAAACCCTCTTGAGTTGGCGCGGCAGATGGCGAGGTTAACAAAAGCGATCCGGTTGGCAACGGTGCCTTGGAAGAGGAGTCCTCCGATGGGGAGTTGCGTCAACTCAAGCAGGGTTTTAGCGAGGTGTTGCTGCCGGATATCGCCGATGGGGAGTTTGCGGATATGTACGCTCAGACTATTTCTTATGGGTTGTTTGCGGCGAGGGTGGGTCACGCGCAAGCTGCGGGGGGCGATCGCTTTACTCGGCGGACGGCGGGGACTTATATTCCGGCGACTAATCCTTTTTTGCGGCGGTTGTTTAATACGATTGTGGAAACTGACGCGATTAGTCAAATTGATTGGGCGGTTGATGACTTGGTGCAGTTGCTTTCCCAGGTGGATATGGGGGGCATCTTGGAGAACTTTGGACAGCGGACTCGCCAGGAAGATCCGGTAGTGCATTTTTACGAGACGTTTTTGGGGGCTTATAATGCGGCTTTGCGCAAGAGTCGGGGGGTTTATTATACGCCGGAACCGGTGGTGTCCTTTATCGTGCGATCGGTGGATGCTATTTTAAGGGAGCGTTTCGACCTGCCGTTGGGTTTGGCGGATAATGCTAAGGACTCTACTACCCAAAAGCCAAGGGTACAAATTCTGGATCCGGCCACGGGAACGGGGACTTTTCTTTATGAAGTGGTTAAGCAGATTTATGGTAATTTGGAAAAGATGGGTTTGGCGAATCAGTGGGATAGTTATGTCGAGGAGCATTTGTTGGGGCGGTTGTTTGGTTTTGAGTTGTTGATGGCTCCTTATGCGATCGCTCATTTGAAATTAGGTCTCCAGTTGCAGGAGTTGGGCTATCGGTTTAAGGGGAAGCAGCGTTTGGAAGTATATCTGACTAATACTCTGGATGAGGCGATGAAAAAGTCGGAGGTTTTGTTCGGTCAGTTTGTGGCCCAGGAGGCTAACGAGGCGGCGGCAATAAAACGTGATGTGCCAGTGATGGTGGTTTTGGGTAATCCTCCTTATTCGGTGAGTTCTTTAAATGCCAGCAAACGCAAGCGTAAAGCGAGTAAAGGAGAACAATATTTGGCGGATGTTAAGTTTACGGGGAAGGAGTGGAATCTAATTTTTAAGACGGCGAGTAAGGATATGACGGTTACGGAGTTGACCCATATCGGAGAGTTGTTAGAACGATATAAGGGGCGGGTGCGTTTGGAGGGTGAAAAAAATATTCAGCCTTTGGACGATGACTATATTAAATTTATTCGTTTCGCTCACTACCAAATCGAACGGACGGGGTATGGTGTTATTGGATTTATTACTAACCATTCTTATTTAAACGGTCTCATCCACCGGGGAATGCGAGAAGAGTTAATTAAAACTTTCGATAAGATTTATGTTATGGATTTGCACGGCAATTCTTTATTAAAGGAGACTTGTCCTGATGGTTCCCCGGATAAAAATGTTTTTGATATTCAACAGGGGGTGGCGATTTTAATAGCTGTTAAGGAGAAAAATTTAGGGAAAAACGGTTCGCCTGCCGAGGTTTTTTATTACGATTTGTGGGGAAGTCGTCGCGATAAATACGAGTTTTTAAATCAAGTAGATATCGAAAGCGTAGCTTGAAATAAATTAAAGCCTGTAGAGCCTAACTTTTTTTTCCCTCTCGAAAACAATTCAAAAAATATTAAAGAGTACGAACAATGGTCGTCTGTTGCTCAGATTTTTATAAGTTATTCTACGGGGTTTGAGACTGGATGCGATCGCCATTTAATTGCATTTGAAAGAGACAAAGTTGACGAATTTATTAAAGTTTTGTTAGATGCTAAAGTTCCCGACGATAAAATTGAGAGTTTGTACGGTATGAAAAGCACTAGCGGTTGGCCTCTTGCCCGAAGACGTTTACAGCTTATAAAGGATGGATTTCAAGAAGACTGCTTGCTACTAATCAGCTATCGACCTTTTGATAATCGCTACAGTTACTACAACAATTTTATTCGACGGGCGCAATTAAAAAATCTAAGGCATTTATGTCAACCAAACTTAGCTTTAATTACTTCCAGAATTATTAAGGGAGAAACACCAAATCACTGTTTTTTGACGACAACCCCTACAGACAGAGTTTTGCTATCTCCCACAACATCTAATAACGCTTTTGTTTTTCCCCTTTACCTTTACCCCGACACGCAAAACCAACAAGGTAATCTATTTGTTGAAAGATATCCTAACCTCTCTTCAGATTTCCTGACAGCCATTCGAGAAAAACTCGGCTACATTCCCACTCCAGAAGCAATCTTCTATTATATCTATGCCATTTTCCACAGTCCCACCTACCGCCAACGTTACGCCGAATTTCTCAAAATAGACTTTCCCCGCGTACCCCTAACCGCTAACAACAAACTATTTAACGCCTTGGGAGCAAAAGGCGAGGAATTAGTAGAGTTACACTTGATGAAATCGAAAAAACTCAACAAACTAATTACCAAAATCAGCGGGGAGAGCGATAATGCCGTTACTAAGATCACTTATCAACCAAAAGAACAGCGAGTTTACATCAACAAAACCCGCTATTTTGAAGGCATCGCCCCGGAAGTTTGGGAATTTAAAATTGGTGGTTATCAGGTTTTATCCAAATGGTTTACAGACCGCAAAAAAGCTCAACGCACTTTATCATTTGACGATGTGTTACACTATCAAAGGGTTGTAGTCGCCCTTAAGGAAACTAGGGAATTGATGTTAGAAATAGATGGACTGATTCCCGGTTTTCCTCTTGAGTAGGATTTCTCTAGCAATCCTAAATGATTTGTGGTAAGTTTCAGAGAACACCAGGTTCTACCTGGTAACGAGGGTGATTTACATTTTAGGGATTTAAAAAGTCTAAATGCGGCCCGGGAAGTTGACGTAATTCCTCTGTCCAACCAGTTAGTTGCAATTGCCCTTTCTCCAGCATGATAATAAAATCTGCTCGCCCGATCGCCCGGTAACGGTGGCTAATTATAATTGTGGTTTGGGATTTTCTGTGGGATAATATTATCTAATACTTCTGCTTCTATGATGGGGTCGAGGGCAGCGGTGGATTCATCTAAGATCAGGATGGCCCCTAAGACTATTTGGGCCCGGGTTTTCTGCTGCAAGGTGGGCAGAAATAGTAAGTTGACTGCGGCGATCAGCAAAAAGGCCATCAGAAAGGCGATGGTGAGTTGCAAACTGTAGAATATCATGACTCCGAGTGAGGCGATCGCGATAAAAAATTGGCTGGGGACGCCGAGGACAATTGGGGTCACGAAGGCGTTGATGGCATTAACATCGGCGATGCGGGAAACTACTTCGCCACTGCGACGGGCTTAATCCTAATTTTAATCTTTGCCCAAAGTGACCGATGAGGTGCGATTGGACGATGGCGATCGCACTTTGAAAGAGGTTCATGATTCAGAAGCATTTTGAAGAAAACCCTTACATGAGGTTTTGAGCAACTGTTATCGAAGCATCTGCGTCAAAGTCACATGACCAGTATATTTAGTTGCGTGACTCTGCGTTTTAGTTGCGTGACTCTGCGTTTTAGTTGCGTGACTCTGCGTTTTAGTTGCGTGACTCTGCGTTTTAGTTGCGTGACTCTGCGTTTTAGTTGCGTGACTCTGCGTTTTAGTTGCGTGACTCTGCGTTTTAGTTGCGTGACTTTGCCATAGAGTCACAATACTTTATTATAGAGTCACGTGACGAACCCCTCACTTAATATTACTTTGCCATAGAGTCCCGCTACTTTGTCATAGAGTCACGTGACTAATGCCCATTTCTGAGGCGATCGCAGATGCTTTACTATCTTAAGTAGGAAAATCTAGGTTTGTAGTAAGCGCAGTTGACCCTGTTCCCTTGGCTGCTGTCGCCACAGCATAATTAGCCCCGGTTTTCTGCACCATTTTTTGATTATCACAAACCCATGTTGGCTTTTGTCAACAGAATTTAACAATACTTAATATTTTTCCATGGGAGCGTCTATGCTATATTGGTTTTTGCGGCCATTTACCTCTTGCTGAAAACGAGTTCAACCATCCCCGACAATAACCTAGGCCGCAGATAAATCCAATAGTTTCTCTTTCGATCGTAATTTTATCACTTGTAACAAGCAAATTGGGCGATCGCCACCCGATATTAGCTTACATTTGTCGAGACTGCAACCAAGTCACCAAATCAGCTACAGAAGAGATATACAAAAATGCCTCTCCCAAATCCTCCAACTGAGTAATCGATAGCTGTTCAATGCGCTGTTGCAAATTCTCCTCAAGGGTACCGAAGCGGTGATTTAGTAGGCTCGTAACTATCGCTAGTGTTTCTTGCTGCATTCCTTTTTGGATGATGTCGGGAGTAAATCACTGATTCGAGCATAATTACCTCACTTGTAGCATTGTAGCTTGTAGCAAGCAAGGTGGGCAATGCCCACCCGTTTCTAGCTTTAGCTTACATCTGCCGTTCCCGTAACCAATTCACCAAATTAGTCACCGAAGAGAAATCCAACAATGCCTCTCCCAAATCCTCCAACTGAGTAGTGGGTAGCTGTTCAATTCGCTGTTGCAAATTCTCGTCAATGGTACCGAAACGCCGAGTCAGTTGGCGCGTAACCATCCCTAGTACCCCTTCCTGCTTTCCTTTCTGCATTTTTTTTTGGATGATGTCCTGGTAAATCACTGATTCCTGCATAATTTCCTCCCGGAAAAAATTACGAATTACATCTTTCTTAAACCTCAATCCTGCTAGAATCTGAGTACAAGCTGAAATTTCGTCTCGTTCCGCAGGTTCTTCTATCTTACTCACCTACTCGGCTACCTGACTGAGCCTCACCTGCTCGGCTACCTGACTGAGCAATGCGGAACTATTCTCCGTCGCGGCCAATGTCGCCAGTGGTAATAACGCCGGCTCTTGCAACAAGAGTTCAGGTGATTCCTCCCAAATGCGGATTACCTTATACTCGTGTTGAGTCGATTCTAGCTTAAACTGATTCTCAAAAACCGCCGGATTGGTTGTTGGTTTCAGCCAAATTACCACCTGGGTAATGGGCAGCTCGTAGTCCCAATACAGCCGTACCCAATAGTTTAGCATCCGCAGTGGCATGGGTTTCCTTTTGGGCAACTGTATCTGAAATTCCAGATGAAATATCCGGTCGGCGGTGCGTAAAAATGTCACCGAGTCGGCCCGAATTGGCTCCATGGTTAATTCGGTTTTCAATACTTCTACATTCCTTGTCCGTTGTCCGTATATCCAAGTGGAAAAGGCGTCCGGGTATTTCTCGCACAGATATTTACATAAATTGTCATAGGGCATGGGAGTTTTTTGTTTTTTATCTTGTTCCGCTATATTAATATTATCACAAATAATTTGTTGTAAATAAACTATGTTCGACGAATTTCATCCAGAATTTATTCCCTCGGCTACTCCAGAGTAATTATTCCCCCTCATTAACAACTGGACTACTCTCGAAGGTCACCATCAAGTCACCAAATCAGCTACAGAATATCAATTCAAAAATGCCTCTCCCAAATCCTCCAACTGAGTAATCGATAGCTGTTCAATGCGCTGTTGCAAATTCTCGTCAAGGGTACCGAAGCGGTGATTCAGTAGGCTCGTAACTATCGCTAGTGCCTCTTGCTGCATTCCTTTTTGGATGATGTCAGGAGTAAATCACTGATTCGAGCATACTTACCTCACTTGTAGCATTGTAGCTTGTAGCAAGCAAGGTGGGCAATGCCCACCCGTTCCTAGCTTTAGCTTACATCTGCCGTTCCCGTAACCAATTCACCAAATTAGTCACCGAAGAGAAATCCAACAATGCCTCTCCCAAATCCTCCAACTGAGTAGTCGGTAGCTGTTGAATACGCTGTTGCAAATTCTCCTCAAGCGTACCTAATCGCCGAGTCAGTAGGCGCGTAACCATCGCTAGTGCCTCTTGCTGCATTCCTTGCTGCATTCCTTTTTGGATGATGTCCTGGTAAATCACTGATTCCTGCATAATTTCCTCCCGGAAAAAATTACGAATTACATCTTTCTTAAACCTCAATCCTGCTAGAATCTGAGTACAAGCTGAAATTTCGTCTCGTTCCGCAGGTTCTTCTATCTTACTCACCTGCTCGGCTACCTGACTGAGCAATGCGGAACTATTCTCCGTCGCGGCCAATGTCGCCAGTGGTAATAACGCCGGCTCTTGCAACAAGAGTTCAGGTGATTCCTCCCAAATGCGGATTACCTTATACTCGTGTTGAGTCGATTCTAGCTTAAACTGATTCTCAAAAACCGCCGGATTGGTTGTTGGTTTCAGCCAAATTACCACCTGGGTAATGGGCAGCTCGTAGTCCCAATACAGCCGTACCCAATAGTTTAGCATCCGCAGTGGCATGGGTTTCCTTTTGGGCAACTGTATCTGAAATTCCAGATGGAATATCCGGTCGGCGGTGCGTAAAAATGTCACCGAGTCGGCCCGAATTGGCTCAATAGTTAATTCGGTTTTCAACACTTCTACATTCCTTGTCCGCTGTCCGTATATCCAACGGGAAAAGGCGTCTGGGTATTTCTCGCACAGATATTTGCATAAATTATCATAGGGCATGATTGAGATGTTGTCTTTCCTCATCTGGTTCTGCTATATTAATATGATAACAGATAATTGGCTGTCAATCAAATGTTCGACGAATCTCATCCCCAATTTCTTCACCCGGCTACCCCAGAGGAATTCTTACTTCCCATTAGCAACTGGACTACTCTCGGAGGAATAGTCCTGATCGCTGCCTTTGGATCGGCGATCGCCCTCTCGGCGATCCTCAAATACAAGGTCACCATCAAAGCCCTAGGGACCATTCGTCCGGCGGGGGAACTGCGCCGCGTCCAGTCCCCGATCGCAGGTACAATTAAAAGTATAGAAGTTGAGGGCAATTAGGGAGTAAAAAAAGATGATATCATCGCCTATATCGATGACGGACGCCTGCAAACTAAAAAGAGTCAGTTGCAAGGAAATATCGGTCAACTGGCAGCGCAACTGGCAAATGTAGATGCCCAGATAAAAGCGATTGGGAAGCAAATAGCCGCAGAAGGCGATCGCAGCAACCGAGCGATCGCTGAGGCATCAGCGGAACTACTACGGACCCAACGGGAGTTTCAAGACAGAGAAATAACCTCGGCAGCGGAGGTGAAGGAAGCAGAAGCGAATTTCCGGCAAGCCCAAGAGCAATTGCAACAACAAAGGGCACAGTTAAAATCGGCAGAGGCGAACTTGCGGTCCACAGCAGCATCCTGGCAGGCGGCCCGGAAAAAGCGCGATCGCTATCAGCCCTTAGTGGAGTCTGGATCTATTGCCCTAGACCAATTTGAAGAGGTACAATTAGCAGTAGAGCAGCAAGGGGAAGCTACAGCATCCCAAAAGGCCCGAGTAGAAGCACAAAAACAGGCGATCGCCCAGCAAAAAAGAGCCATAGAAGCGGCCCTTGCGAGACTGCAACGGGCCGCTTCTGCCCAAAATCCCACTGATGCCACCGTGGCCATGGCCAGAGAAAGAGTTGCGCAAGAAAAAGCCGATTGTATATCACCGAAAGCCATAAAAGTGAAAGCACAATCAAATGGCAATTCCGGTGTTGTGGTGAAGCAGATAAATTTTTTCAGATATATCTGAGCAATGGCGATCGATATATCAACTGTCTTCCACGTCCAAAAATTGGACAGACTACTCTTGGTTCTTTGACAAACGGTTGTTCAAATTTTACTTCGTAGGATCCGGCAGAAAGTCTGGTACTTTTGAATCCTTCACCAAACATGATATTGCCGTCATCATCAACAGCACCGTAGACATACTGGTGTTTGCTTTCACCCGTTGCACTCCTGACAATTGCCATTCTTTGACTCCTGTTATATAGAATCTATTCTGTTTTCACTACCTCATCTAGAATAACATTAAGCCGACGGGTGCGATCGCCTTTCGTTCGATCATGGCGGACTTTAGTCCTTTTCTCGGGGTATGCGGGTGATTGTTTTGGACCTCGTCTTGTCGGGTGGGCCAGATCCTCGATCTGGGATCTGGACGAGGGCAAAACAAAATATTTGTTGTTGACATGAGAATGAAAAGGAGCTATCTTAGAGAGGTATCCAGTTTTCTCTCACCAGGGAGGAGGCTGGAGAGGGGATTGGCACTACTGGCTAAAGCACGGTGGTTCTTGAAATAGTCCAGCCCTGTTCCCGCGAAGCTGGCGACGGCTTCCAAAAATAAACCGTCCTCAGATAGCTTGGTAGGTGGCGACATCGAAGAGTTGTCTGACTCTACTATTATAGAAGTATATTCCTCAATAAAAACAATGAACATCACCCTAAAACCACAACAGGAAAAGTTCCTTAGAGAAAAACTAGACAGCGGCAAATATGGTACTATCGATGAAGTCATCGCCGAAGCGTTTAAACTGCTGGAGGAACGCGACAAACATTACCTACAATGGTTAGATGAAACTAGAAAAAAAGTGGCGATCGGTATAGAACAAGCAAACCGGGGGCAACTAACTGATGGTAAAATTGTGATGGCGAGACTGCGAGAAAAACTGAGTCAAGCAAGGGAGTCCCAGAAAGGATGAGTACCTATAAGTTAACAGATGAAGCTCTACAGGACTTGGATGATATTTTTAACTATTTGTCCGGTTACAGTCTCGATGCTGTCGATCGCTTTTTGGATGCCTTGGAAAAAAAATATCAAAATTTGGTCAACTTTTCCCAGATGGGCAAAAGCTATGAAGAGTTAGCCCCCCAGTTACGCGGAGTTTCTATAGACGGTTATATTCTTCTCTACCGTTTGGTGGGAGAAGACATTGAAATTTTCAGAGTTATCAGTGGATATCGAAATTTGAAGTCATTGTTTTGGGATACGGATGGAAGCTAAATACGAAGTGGATGTATTAACGATTAATTGGAGTCAAGCAGAAATTGAAGAAAGCGATGCAGTAAGTCCTGGTGTTATTATAGATTACGATGCCGAAAGTGACCCTATTGGCATTGAAATCCTGAATGCTTCTCAAAAAATCCAGCAACTTATATCCCGCCTTAAGTGAAACGATGCCTCCCGTCACGGTATAATCGAAGTGACGATCGCTCTCCGGCTAGCAAAACTAAGCAAGTCGTAGTTGGGGGGCGATCGCAGCACCACCCCAAACGGAGATCGCCGTTTAATGTGATTATTTTTGCCCTGCTGCCCGTCTAACCTCAGTCAGACGACTTTCGTATTTCAGAGCAAACGTTTCTATCATTTCTGATAATTGTTTGGCTTGAAGTTCAATAGTTTTGGCAAGTTCGAGACTATCTGCTAATTGTGCCACTTGTTCTTCCCTTAATATCTGCTGTTTTTCATTCCCACCTACAGGATTATGATTAATCATCCGCACTCTCAGAGTAAAATTGACTAAACACAAAGGCGATCGGGCTTTTTTCATCTAGTCCGCGCAGGCGGGCTTTGTGCGTGTAGCACGGACCCTTTAGGGTTCGGGCGGCTGCTATGAAGGCGGGTGGGTAGATTCCTGGATAACCCAGAAACCCGGTTTTCTATAAAAACCGGGTTTCTTAATTGACAAACCTTGAAGGACTAAAGTCCTAACTACGAACCTTTTAGGACGCCATCTTTAGTTCCGCATCTTCCTCGCGCAGAGTCAGAATATCCACTCCATCTTCGGTGACAACAACTGTATGCTCGAACTGCGCTGAAAGCTTGCGATCTTTTGTAATCGCCGTCCATTTATCCGCCAACACCTCAGCTTCGTGGGTGCCCTCATTAATCATCGGTTCGATCGTAAACACCATGCCCTTGCGCAGACGCTTGCCCTTACCCCGCGTACCGTAGTGAGGAATTTGGGGCGGCGCGTGGAACACCTTGTGGACCCCATGTCCGACAAAATCTCGCACCACCGAAAAGCCATTTGCCTCTGCATACTCTTGAATTGCCGCACCAATATCCCCAATGCGGCCTCCGGGCCTGACTGCCGCTATCCCCCTTCTCAGACATTCCTCCGTTACCTCCACCAGCTTTTTCGCCGTGGCATTGGGAGTACCCACAAAAAACATCCTGGAACTGTCCCCGTGGTAACCATCCAGAATCGGCGTCACATCTATATTGATGATGTCACCATCTTTGAGGATCTGCTTGCTATTGGGGATGCCGTGACAGATCACGTGATTGACACTGGTGCAGATAGACTTGGGAAACTCGTGATAACCGAGGGGGGCGCTTTTTGCCCCATGGGCCTGGGTCCAGCGTTCCGCTTTGTCATTCAACTCCAAAGTGCTGACTCCCGGTTGCACTATTGGTGCCAGATGGTCTAGGAGTTTCGCTGCCAAGCGCCCTGCCCGACGCATCTTCTCTATTTCTCTACGCGATAAAAGAACTATTTTTTCGTTTCCCATTTTCTCCGATTCCCGCGATTTCTCCAATCTCTAGGGTGGTTTATATATTAATTATCTTTACAGAAAACTGACGCAGGTGCCCACATTACCTGCGTCGGACCCTCTAACCCGGTTTCTGGCTGTTATTTATGTCTACCCCTCTACCTGCTCTAAGTATAGGTTCAGATCCTCAATCACCCGAGTTAGTTCCGCTTCCGTTGACACCCGGATGCGATCGTCCCGCAGAGTAATCAGCACTTTCGCCGCAAAGGGACTGGGATAGATATTGGGGTTGCAGAAAATCTCTAGGAACACATCGCCGGTGTACTGATATTCCATCGGCGCCTGGGGAGTCACTCTGCCACCGCTAGCTGGTTTGGCCGCCGCTGCCGCTTTCAGGCTTTGCATCAGTTCCCCGATCGCCCCCTGTAAGTCCCGGGCCGCCGAGGCGGTAAAGCCAAAGGAAACCGAACCTTCAGTCAAATTTAGTTTCAGTTGATTCATTTTTCAGCAATTACAATTAATTCCTACATCATCCTAAAATATCATAAAAATTAGTTAGCTCGGGAAGCATATTTAATCTCTTGTCTCTAAAAATAAATCTCAATAACCTGAAATTTTATGATATTATAAAAGCTAAAAGTTTCGCTAAAATCATAGGAGATAAATTTATGTTTAATCAGGAGAAAATCTATGGCTGTAGATAACCGTTCTGAAGTTCGGAAAGTTTTACTGACTACTCTAATGCTGAATTTGGTGGTGATGGCAATCAAAGGCGTTGTGGGTTGGCATACGGGGGCCCTGAGTTTGTTAGCGGACGCCTTACACAGTATCACAGATAGTGCTAACAATGTTTTGGGACTGGTAACGATTCACTTGGCCTCGCCGCAACCCGATCGGCAACATCCCTACGGACATCAGAAGTTTGAAGCGGTGGGTGCTTTGGGAATTTCCGCCTTCTTAGGTATCGCTTTGAAATTCTCAGCGGTGCAGTCGAGAGGATGTTCCCAGGCAGCGAAACCATCGCCATCTCGGCTGCGGAACTGTCGATCCTCCTGATTGCACTGGTCATTAACATCTTTGTCGCTTTCTACGAACGCCGTGTAGGTCAGCGCCTGGGTAGCAATATTTTAATCGCTGATGCCCAGCATACCATGAGCGATGTCTGGGTGACAATTACTGTCATGGGGGGGTTGTGCGGGGTGTGGCTGGATTATCAATGGCTAGACGTGATTTTGGCCTTTCCCGTGGCGGTTTTGGTGTTTGCTAGCGCCTGGAAAGTGTTGAAGGCTAATCTCCCCTGGCTAGTGGACGAAATGGCGATCGCCCCTGAAGCCATTCACGCGATCGTCATCTCTGTGCCCGGTGTCGTCAACTGTCATAACATCGCTTCCCGGGGAGTAGTAGGGCGTCAAGCTTTCATTGAAATGCACCTGATAGTCGATGCCACTGATGTGGAAAAGTCCCATCAGATTACCGAAAAAGTCGAAGCCCAGCTAGCGGCCAAGTACGACCCCGTCCGGGTTTTAATTCACGTCGAACCCCCAGAATACAAGTCAGATCGTATCACCTATGAACCCGCGGTGTCTGGACCGTGCCGAGTCCTTCAGGACAAGAGCACGGGGAAGACGCCGAGACAGGTAGGTTTTCCACAGAGGATCGGGCTTTTCCACAAAGAATTAGCTGTTTTCCACAAAAATTCAAGGAATGGTTAAGGTACGCTTGCCAATTGGCGATCGCCCGCTTTTCCCGTGACTTCTTGGTGCGAGTTGCCCAGAAACCCGGTTTTTACAGAAAACCGGGTTTCTTAATCGATCTCAAGTTGGAGATGTGCTATTCCCACTCAATGGTGCCAGGGGGTTTGGAGGTAATGTCGTAAGCGACGCGGTTAACGCCTTTGACTTCGTTGACGATGCGATTAGAAATCGCCTCCAACAAGTCGTAAGGAACCCGAGACCAATCAGCAGTCATGCCATCTTCACTGGAAATCAAGCGTAGGACGATCGGGTGGGCATAGGTACGTTGGTCTCCCATGACGCCGACACTGCGGATGGGCAGCAAGACAGCAAAGGCTTGCCAAAAGTCATTGTAGATCCCCCGCTTCTTAATTTCCTGGCGGACGATGTAATCTGCATTACGCAGAATCTTCAGCCTTTCCGCTGTCACCTCGCCGATGATGCGAATGGCCAGTCCGGGACCCGGGAAGGGATGGCGCTGGACAATCTCTTCCGGCAGACCGATCGATCGCCCCAGCTTGCGGACTTCATCCTTAAACAGTTTCCGCAGGGGTTCGACTAACTTAAATCGCAAGTCTTTTGGCAGACCGCCCACGTTGTGATGGCTTTTGATTTTCACCGCTACTCGTTCCCCTGTCTGGGGGTCAACGTTGGTGTCAGCAGATTCGATCACGTCTGGATAAAGGGTGCCTTGGGCGAGATAATCAAATGGTCCGAGTCGCTTTGATTCTTCTTCAAAGACCTTGATGAATTCGTGACCGATGCGCTTGCGCTTCACTTCCGGGTCCGTGACCCCTTCGATCTGCTTCAGGAAGCGATCGCGTGCCATCACATGTTCTACTTTAATGTGGAATTTCTCACCGAACAGTTGCACCAAATTTTCCGGTTCGTATTTGCGCATGAACCCTTGGTCGATAAACATGCAGGTGAGTTGGTCGCCAATGGCTTTGTGCAGCAAGAATGCCAGGGTTGAAGAGTCTACACCCCCTGAGAGGGCCAGCAACACCCGCTTGTCACCCACTTTAGCGCGGATTTCTCGGATGGCTTCTTCCACGAATGCTTCTGTCGTCCAGGTGGGTTGGCACTCACAGATATGGTAAACAAAGTTACGAATTAGGGCGATTCCACCGATGGAGTGAACCACTTCCGGATGGAACTGTACGCCATACAGCTTTTGCCCGTGGTGGGCGATCGCCGCGCCGGGAGTATTGGACGTGTGAGCCAGAATTTCAAATCCGGAGGGTAATTTGATACAAGAGTCTCCATGGCTCATCCACATGGTAGTGGGATCTTCCACATTAGTAAGCAAGTCCGTGGGGTCATCAATGGAGAGTAATGCTTTGCCATACTCACCTCTTTGAGCCCTTGCCACCTCTCCACCCAGTTGCTGTACCATGAGTTGCATGCCGTAGCATACACCTAGGATGGGAATGCCCAGTTGCCAAATTTCCGGGTCGCATTGGGGTGCATTGGCATCATAGACGGAATTGGGGCCGCCGGAGAGAATAATTCCTTGGGGATTGAGTAGCCGTAGTTTTTCAGCGCTAGTGCGGTAAGATAGGACTTCTGAATAAACTTTCGTTTCGCGGATGCGACGAGCAATCAGTTCAGAATACTGGGAACCGAAGTCCAGAATCACGATCATCTGGCGGTTCAGTTCCCCCAAGGTTGTTTTTGGAGGCGCTTGTGCGGTCTGGAGAGTCACTGGATTTGTTCGGTAGCTAACTTTTGTAGAATTTAGATGGGATCCTTAAGGATATTCAGGTTAGAATAGCACATGGAACTGCTACCCAAAGGCAGATTGATTCATTAAGATAAGTTAAAGCGTTGCTCTTTGGCGTCAGCTGTCGCCCATTGAAATTGTAGATAGAGAAAAGCTGAAAGCCTTGCCTTCAATTGGTTTGGCAATTTTGAATAAGAAATGTTAAATTTTCAATTGCTGAGGTGCTGATGAATAAAGTCGATTATCTCCGCATTAGTCTGATCGATCGCTGTAACTTCCGCTGTCAATATTGCATGCCGGAAGGGGCAGAACTAGAATATATCTGGCAACAGCAGTTACTGGAGAATGGCGAAATCCTGACTCTGCTGAAGGAAGTATTTATCCCCTTGGGGTTTACCAGGTTTCGTCTGACGGGTGGGGAACCGCTGCTGCGCCCGGGGGTGGTAGATTTGGTCCGGGATATAGCGGCGCTACCGGAAACGGAAGACTTGGCGATGACGACGAATGGGTTTCTGCTGGCAAATCTGGCTTCCGATTTGTACGATGCGGGGTTGCGCAGGATTAATATTAGCCTAGATTCCCTGGATCCGGGGACTTTTGACAAAATTATCGGAAATCGGGGTAGAAGCAGGTGGGAGAGAACCTGGGAGGGGATTCAAGCGGCCCACTCTGTGGGGTTCGACCCCCTCAAACTGAATGTGGTGGTGATTCCCGGGGTGAATGACGGCGAGGTGCTGGATTTGGCGGCCCTGACGATCAACCGTCAGTGGCACGTGCGTTTTATTGAGTTTATGCCGATCGGGAACGTGCAGTTATTTAAGGATCGGGCGTGGATCCCGTCGTCCGAGTTGCGAGAATGGATAGGCGGGCGCTGGGGGTTAACGTCCTCGGAAGTGCGGGGGAATGGTCCTGCGGACGTGTTTGGGATACTCGGTGCCAAAGGGACGATCGGGTTCATCAGTCAGATGTCAGAATGTTTTTGCGATCGATGCAACCGGATGCGGCTATCAGCGGATGGATGGTTGCGGCCCTGTTTGCTGAATGAAACAGGCCAAATTGATTTGAAAACGGGTCTGCGTCAGGGGGTAGATACCGCTGAGTTAAGAGAGAGAGTGAGTCAGTTGCTGAGGATCAAACCAGAGATTAACTTCAAGCAGCGAGATTCTGGGACGACGGGAAGTTACGCGCGCACCATGTCTCAGATTGGCGGATAAGTTTAATTCATCATTAATCCCCGTTTCCTCTAGGTTCGTAGTAAACGCTTTAGCGTTTCCCCTAGGTTCGTAGTAAACGCTTTAGCGTTTCCCCTAGGTTCGTAGTAAGAATGGTAACCTAGGATATTAAGATCAATTACGCAGATACGATCTAACAGGTCTTAGGTAGATTGAAGACAGCGAATTTCTGCTTCTGCAACAGAGATAAACAGAGATAACTGCGTGACAACGGGTGAGAAAGTTCATCCCCAATAAACCATCTGTAAAAGTCGTCGCTGGCAAAGTGTAAGATCCGAACGCGGTCCAGTTGTCTCCCTAGACGATCACCTGGGTAAGTTGTATATCTCGGTCAGAATAGTTTATTGAGATTCAGACTCGGCGGCGATCGCCTGTAAAGCGCGATCGATTATCTCTTCTCGGTCAACCATAGTTTCCAGGGTAGCAGCATCATAAGCACCTTCATCAACTTCCAGGGCTGCTTTCTTGATAGCTTTTGGGTAAGCTTCTGCGAGAGTTTGGCGTAAATCTTCCGGGGTGAGGTAATAACCACCTGATTTCCGGCGCTTATTCTTCTTCTGAATTTCCCAGGCAGAATTTTCAATTGATACCTCCCAGGAACGAGTCGTGCGATTTGCTGCTTGCTGCTTAATTAGATGCATTAGCAGAATCACTCCATAGCTGGTAATGTTACTAATTTTATCGTCACGACTCATTTCTTCCAGTTCTTCAACGACGACTAATGCCCCGGGGATATCGCCTTTGATTAGCAAGTCTTTCAGGGTGAATAGTTCTTCCATGACATTTATGGCAATTGGGCTACTATGATTGTAGCTTAAGAATATATTTGGGACAATAGGAGTATGAAGAAGAGGGCGATCGCACCGGTTGTATATGGCAGGTCAGCAAAAGCTAACACCCGGTTGGGTTGAGGCACGAAACCCAACCTACGGCGAATGTCAAGCTGGCTGAATGGAAACAACTGTGATACCTGTGGCCCGATGAATGGGCTTATTGGGTTTCTCAGTCGTTACCAGTTCTTCCGCGCCGACTGATATTGCCGCAGCGACGTGGAGTGCGTCGATCGCAGCGATGCCAAAATCGCAAGCTAGCTGATATGCTGCTTGCATGAGGCGATCGTCTGGATGAGCCCAATGTACCACTGAGTTGAAAAACTTTTCGTAAAAAGCAATTTCATCAGCATTCTTGTAGTAAGTTGCTTTGGGGATAACTTCCAGCAAGACAAAAATGCTGGAAGCAAATTCTCTATCAGGTTCGAGCAGGATCCTTTGCGCTTGGAAGGAAACAGCACTCCCACTATTACCTTGCATCGCCTCAATCAGCACTCCCGAATCAATATAGGTGCGTTTCATTTTAGTTTAACCCCGAATACCACGTCGCTCGTTTAGTTCTTGTGCCACCTCTTCCGATGTCAGCAAACGAACGCCGCTGGCGACTATTCGCTGGCGACATCTCCACAGATCTATTCCCAGTTCTGTTACACATCGTAATCTGATTAAGCTGGGTTCTGGGATATTTTCAAAAGCATATCCAAATTCTTTCGTCATGTCTTCTGCTTGAGTAAAGGCTGCTAATACTTCTTCTAGCTTACCATACTTATCGTAAGCAACGCCTAGATCCCACAGCAATCTCCATTCTGCTTCTTTATTGCCCAGTTCCCGCGCAATGGCTAGACTCTGTTCCAGGCAGGCGATCGCCTCTGCATACTCTCCGCGCCAACCGTATGCAGTCCCTAAGTTTCCCAGGGCTTTTGCTTCAGCGGGGCGATCGCCTCTCGACCGGGCGTCAGCCAATTCTTGCTGGAGGTCATTTATTTGAGTTTCTGCGGTGATGTTATCCTTTACCGCCGTTTGGGTTCCATGAGTTTCCATACTGTCTACCTCAATTTTCTTGTCCTGGAGCTAGTCTAGCACAGTTTCCCTCCGAATACCACCTTGATCGCGCCCGTTCTTGTGTTATCTCTTCTGATGTCAGTAAGCCGAGTCACGTGACTTTATTGTCGAGTCACGGACTTGATGACAGAGGTACGTGACGATCGCTTCAAAGGCAGCACCGATGTCTTGCTGGCCAGATGGAAACAACTGTGATGCCTGTGGCCCGATGAATTGGCTTGCTAAGCTTCTCAGTCGTTATTAGTTCTTCCGCACCGACTGATATTGCCGCAGCGACGTGGAGTGCGTCAAGAGCAGCGATGCCAAAATCGCAAGCTAGCTGATATGCTGCTTGCATAAGGCGATCGTCTGGATGAGCCCAATGTACCACTGAGCTGAAAAACTTTTCGTAAAAAGCAATTTCATCAGCATTCTTGTAGTAAGTTGCTTTGGGGATAACTTCCAGCAAGACAAAAATGCTGGAAGCAAATTCTCTATCAGGTTCGAGCAGGATCCTTTGGGTGTGGTCAAAACCCGTTGGTAGGAGGCCTCCCCTTCTGTGCGCCCCGGGAGCGCTAACCGCACTACTCGGGGCGCACTGCCCAACCCTAAAGGGTCCGGCTACATGAACAAAGCCCGCCTGCGCGTGACTCTATCCCAAAGTCACGCGACTTTATTGCAGAGTCACGCGACTTTATTGCAGAGTCACGCAACTTTATTGCAGAGTCACGCGACTTTATTGCAGAGTCACGCGACTTTATTGCAGAGTCACGCGACTTTATTCCAAAGTCACGCGACTTTATTTCAAAGTCACGCGACTTTATTGCAGAGTCAGGTGATATCAGATCCGTAAGATCGACTATGGTAAAAAGGTATCCCCCCAGCCCCCCTCAATACTTTTCGGTTAAGCATTGCTGGGTACAGATCTCAGAGGGCAGTGGGATGTACTCCCACTGCGCGGAGTACATCGATGCCAAAGCATTTGGGCCATCCAGACGGCGATCGCCTTTCGACCGGGCGCGAGCTAATTCTTGCTCTCAGTCATCTATTTGAGTTTCTGCGGCGATGTTATGCTTTACAACTGTTTCGGTCCCATGAGTTTCCATAGAGTCTACTTCAATGTTTTTGTCCTGGATCTAGTCTAGCAGAGTTTAGCCTCAACCCGGTTTCTCAACTGCCACGGTCACGCTCAATCAGAAATAGATCCACGGTTCGCCTTCTTCGACAATTCTCATTTGCGGCAGGCCGTAGAACCCGAAGGGGTACTGGTGGAGGTCAAATAGGTCTATCTGCTCGGGGTTATGCTGGTTAGGAGGGGGCTCGAATAGGCTTAACTGTTGTGCAGCGCCGGTACGTGCTTCCTGCTGGTGACGGGCGATCGCCTGCTTTCATTGCTCCAGTTGGACCATGACTGGGCTACGAGTTGTAGCGAATAATTTCGACCGAAAGCCTGGGGGGGTCAAAGGGTTTGAGCTGCTCTGGGACCAGAAAAATTTAGAATTTTGCTCGCCAAACTGCATAAAGTATCAGTCTCGATCCTATAATACAGTATAGGATGCTGGAGAGTGCGAAGTTCTCACAGAAGAGGACCCAGTCTAAAAGCTGAAACCCTTGGCTTGACTGACTTACAGTCAAATTATGCTCGGTCATTGCCTCCTTAGTTAAAGGATTTATTCAACTCGTTCTCTCGGTCCTTAATTTTCTCCTAACAGTTTCTACTTTAGGACTATGGTATCTTATTGGTGTTTTTGTACACTTGATTCTGTTTGTATGGGCATTGGCAGCTACGATTAGTTTCATAGGCGAACAGTCAGCTAAAAAGGCAATACGGCAAGAACTCGATTCTCAAGATTAGTTGGCGATATAGCTAGTCCTTATGAGTTGTGCGACTGGCTTTTGCTGAAATCCATGCAAGGTTTTCAGCGGTGACAGAATGTTTACAATATTTAGGCTGGATTATACCTGTAGGCAGTAACACAATCACTTATTCTTTAAATAAGATTGGGTCTGTTAAAAATGTGAAAAAAATACAGCTTTTTGTCCCTATGTTTTGGGTAATATTGTTTATGCTGATAGGGATTTCGACAATCAATAATTGGGTAGGATTCCTATTCATTATTTTGGGGATTTTTAACTTCACTAAGATAGTTAAAACATATTACGACTCGGGTATCCAGGTTTTGTAATCAGATATAAACATGTCCCATGGGAAGTAAAAAATGCCGAAAAAATGATTAATGAGCTAAACGCAATAATAGCAGACAATTAGATTTGGTGAAATTTTCATCGCAACGACCCCAACTGGGAGTCTTATTTTTAGGTGAGGATATCGATGCTATCAGAAACAGACATTTGGGAAAAATATAGCCAGCAGGGAATTGTACAGGGAGGAGAACTTTACCTGTCAGTCCCCCAAGCTCTTAACTTTGTCGCTGACTGTCAGTTAAACAACCTGGCTATCATTGGCATAGAGGGTTTCCTCTACGATCGCAGAAAAATCAAACCTATTCTAGAGGCGATAGGGGATTTTTCCAGCGCCCCCAAAGCCAACTGGGACTCCTATCGGGAGATCTGCGATCGTGCAGCCAATGATTTTCTGCATCAGCTCGATCGTGTCAATAAACTCGTGTTAAATTTCGTGGTATTGTCGGAGCAAGAATGGGCATCAGAGCAGTACCGTTTTGGTTACGCGATCGCCCAAAATAGATAAACGGGCGATCGAGCACTCTAAAGTAGCTCCGGCTCCGATGGCGCTGCGCTGGGGCGCCAGCCGTGGCTCTGCCTCGGTCGGGCGAGAGAAACACCCCCACTCACCCCCACACACTTGGAGAGGGAAGAAAGACTTAAATCTTCCGGGAGTAGTATTCCACCACCAGTAGCTCGTTAATTTGCAGAGCTATCCATTCCCGCTGGATGATACCATTCACCTTAGCGATCATCTTATTCTTGTCAAACTCCAGATGGGAGGGAATGTTGGCCAAACCAGGGTATTGCAGATTATCTTCCACCAGCTTGCGAGAGTGATCGCGATCTCGGACCCCAATTTCATCCCCAGGTTTACACTGATAGGAGGGGATACTCAGCACCCGACCATTAATGGTCACGTGACCGTGATTGACCAACTGGCGAGCAGCGGGAATAGTCGGGGCCATTCCCAGACGAAAGACTGTGTTATCCAAACGCATTTCCAGCAGTTGCAGCAGCACTTGTCCGGTAGAACCGGTGATGCGACGAGCTTTTTTCACGTAGCGCATCAACTGCTTTTCACTCAGGCCATAGTTAAAGCGGAGTTTCTGCTTCTCCTCCAGACGAATAGCATACTCTGACTTCTTCTTCCGGACCTGACCGTGTTGACCAGAGGGGTATGCTCGTCGAGGAGTCTTGCGAGTTAAACCAGGTAAGTCCCCCAAGCGCCGGACAATTCTCAGGCGTGGGCCTCGGTATCGCGACATTGATTTTCCTTTTACTCAAATTTCACACAGGTTTATCATTGTAGGATATTCTGGGTGAAATGCCAAAATCTTGGGTAATTACTGCGAACGGTCAGGAACTGAGAGAATGCAGCCAATATGTCCGGAGCGAGGGGGAGGGATAATTGAGAGAGCCTTTTTCGGCAGGAGTAATTCCCCCCCTCGAAGCAATCTCCACGCGCTGGGTAGGAGATTGCTTCGCGGAGATCCGCTGTCTTCCCGACAATAGCGCTCAGGGATTCCCCCTACGCTGCGCGAAAAATCGCAATGACACATGCAATTGGCCGTTAGCGCAAGTCGATCCCTTTGGGAGAATATCGTGCTAGAGAGAACCAGATTAGAGGCCCAACTGACGAAAAAGTTGATTCTGCGGTTGATTAGAGCCTATCGCACAGCTATCTCACCCCTGTTACCGGCTAGTTGCCGATTTTATCCCACCTGTTCCCAGTATGCCCTGACAGCGGTGGAGCGGTTTGGAGCGTGGCGGGGTTCTCAGATGGCCGTGGCGCGGATATTGCGCTGTCATCCCTTCCATCCGGGCGGTTACGACCCGGTCCCCGAAGCTGAGGGGACAAACACCCTTCGCGAACGAGATGCCAAAGAGAATTAACTTGTCTGTGATATAGCGTTTCTCAAATTGATGTAGTATAGAATAATCGCCGGTAGCGCCCAACCAAGTAATTACCAACCCATGTGGTTCCGCATGAGGAACGCTGCGCGCACGCGCAGCGCATAAAATCGAAACACTACTCCTTCTATTAGTTCCGCTTTCTTAATATTCGGCATGGCCTGATACCGCCGCTCGAATTCAGGGCGACTTAGGCGATCGCCTTTTTCTAGCGGCAGGAGCGATCGCGTCGCTTCTCCAGTCTTCAAACAATCGGAAACTGTACCTGTTACTGATTTTTCCACTACCATAGTTGATTATCTTGCCATTAACTGCTCGACAAAAACCCCATGTTCTGATGACGCCAACCCCTCTTGCAACACCGCTATAACTCTTACCAAATCACCCTCTAGCAATGCTGGGACTGCTAACCACAAGCCATCGAAAATCTCACTGCGCAGGACTCCCTCTGCATCTGCTTGTAAAGGCACATATTCCCCTTCTGTTAACCTCAACCAATCTAGACGGCGATCGCGCACTTGCCAAACGAGATATTCCTGCACGCCATTGCGGCGGTAAACCCTTAACTTATCCCGCAAATCTATTGTAGCACTACTAGCTGCTATTTCGGCAATCAATTCCGGTGCCCCTGCAACATAATCATCATCGTCGATCCGGGACTGTCCCCCCACCCTTTCCTCTAATCGTAATAGTACATCTGGCTGGGGTTCATTGTCCATATCTAAGCGTACCGTGGTATTATCGGCTAAGTCAACCCCAGGCGTTGCTATCCAGTAGCTTGATAACCATGCTATAATCCGAGCTTGCGGTCTCCCATGACTGGCAATGCGTACTGGCGACACCATATATACTACTCCTTCTATGAGTTCAGCTTTCTTTATCTGCGGCATGGCCTGATACCGCCGCTCGAATTCCGCCCGGCGCAGCCGTTCGCCGTTTTCTAGCGGCAGGAGCGATCGCCCCTTTTCTGCTGTTGCCTCTGATATACCTATCACTGATTTTCCCACCATCATATTCCTTTACCTTATCATCACGCTCGGCGACGATGCCCTCACCCTAAAGGGTGGGGCTACTCTTACAAAGCCCGCCTGCGCGGGCTAGATTCCTTGCATTATCAATGCAGCCATAGACTCACACCCAAATTACATTATATCCCGATCGGGGACCTGCTGCCAGCTCAGGAAAAAGTTGCACATCTGAAAAAGTATTGCTATACTCAGAGAATCAGGTCAATCCAGGTTTAATAGCAGCCTCGCAGCGCCCATGTCCAAAAAACCCTATCAGCAAGTTCCCATCATCGACTGCCAAGAACCACTGGTCCCCATACCTCTGGATATATTTGCCGTATCTTCACCCCATCCTTATCAAAAACTGGGAGCACCTTATGGAGACAAATCTCCCTATTATCTGCGTCAAGGGGCGATCGATCGTCTCATTGCCGCCCAAACCCAGTTGCAACAGCGTCAACCCGGTTGGCGGATCCAGATTTACGACGCCTACCGCCCGATAGCAGTGCAGCAATTTATGGTAGATTACACCTTTGAGGAAATAGCTCGAGATCGGGGATTAAACCCAGGAGAACTAACCCCACAACAGCGGGAAACTACTCTAGAGCAAGTATATCAATTTTGGGCAGTGCCTTCCCAGGAAGAAAGCAAATCGCCGCCCCATAGCACGGGTGGTGCTGTAGATGTTACCCTGGTAGACGCGGCAAATAAAACCGCGAACATAGGTTCCCCGATCGATGAAATTTCCCCTCGTTCTTATCCCAATCATTTTGCCAAAAGTGCCGATCCTGTGGAACAGCAGTATGATCGACATCGTCAGCTATTGTGGGAAGTAATGACAACAGCAGGGTTTGAGAATCATCCCCATGAGTGGTGGCATTTCTCCCTGGGCGATCAGATGTGGGCCTGGTTGCGGAATCAAAAAAATCCCGATCGTCAGGTTATTGCTCGATATGGTGGTGTATCATGATGATATACTCCCAAAGGGATAGACTTGCGCTTTGAGGATGCAAATGTGTCATTGCGAGGGAGAATATAAAAGATTTAACTGTAGTCAAAGCAACAGGAAGACCCTCCGCTAGCGCAGCGGCCCGACGCCAGGAGGACTAGCAATCTCATGCGGTCCAGCGAGGTAAGAGATTGCTTCGGGAGGGGAGTTAATCAAAAAACACAAGTATATCTCAACTATCCCCCCCACGCTGCGCGAAAAATCGCAATGACATTTCTTACTGCTTGAAAAAGCGCGGTTTATAATATTCAGAATATATGGTAAATGCTTAATATAGAGCGGGATCATTACTTAAAAATTAATTGATCGGGGGACAACAAGATGCTGGAAATTGTCGCTATTATCATTTTCTCGATCGCCACCTTTGCCTTAGCCTTCATCCTCGGATTGATTGGCATGGTATTAACTGGTATTTTTATTCTCTTGGAAGACATCCCCAGTTGGTTGTGGACAGTTGTCCTGCTGAAACTGACGATCGCCACCTATACTGGTTTGCGTTACTAAGCATCTATAGGACATGAGACTTTCACCTCGGTTGTCTTGTGTTACCTGTCGTACCGCTAGACTTTTGGCAGCCCGGGATTTTACCAGTAACCTCTGGAGCCTACGAACTGTCCGCTTATCACCACGTTGTGCCGCTCTGTAAATTCTCAGAAGCAACTTAAAGACTACCCTCTCCAGCTTTCGCCAGGGAATATCCTTCCATTCATTCATCAATGTTTCCATCGTGCTTATGACGTTTGTATTGCTACTTACAACTTCACAATTGACATTACTGTGAGGGCGTCAGCGTATACCACCTATTACCGGTGGTCGTTTGCTTCTCCACAGTACGACCTGCCTAATGTGAGCAGATGTGGCGCCTTTGGTGACTACTCTATCTATCGACCGGTAGTAGAGAGTACATACCTGGTTTACTTCGTTCCTATAGATGATTGATCGTAGTTTTAGATGGACTCTTTACGTCGGGTTTATTGCCGGTGCTTGTTGGTCAAGAAGGCGCTTACTCTGGGTAAGGAGGCTCCCGCTCCGGCCAAGGTGGTGCTTACTCCGGCCAAGGTGGTGCTTACTCCGGCCAAGGTGGCTCCCGCTCCGGCCAAGGTGGTGCTTACTCCGGCCAAGGTGGCTCCCGCTCCGGCCAAGGTGGCTCCCGCTCCGGCCAAGGTGGCTCCCGCTCCGGCCAAGGTGGTGCTTACTCCGGCCAAGGAGTTACTCATCTGCCTTTTGGTAATATTGTTTCAAGTCAAAGCAAAATTTTTTGACGCCCTGGAATAACTCATTTTCAAGGGAATGACTCAGTTATTCCCTTGTTTGGATCGATGAGTCGGGTTTTTCCGGTTAAGAGTTCCTGCATCATGCCTTGCTTCATGGCTTGGGTTTTGGCGCAGGCGCAGCACTTTTCTAAGGCCGCTATTTCGGCGTCCGACAGGATAGATCGCGCGTTGCTCTTTTACTGGTGGAACTGCAACATACCCTCCATCCGGGTAATCACTCCAGCGTCCATCATATCGGGCACCATGCTGAACAATGATGACCTGTTCGGCAATTAATTCACCCGCACGAACGACTCCCGTCCGAACTTAAGTCCTACCGACCTCGAACTCAGCAACAGCAGCATCAATGAAAACTCCTCTGATGGTGCAGTTGTGGGGACTTTCGAAACTAGCGACCGTGACATTGGAGATAGCTTTACCTACCGGTTAGTCTCAGGCATGGGTAGCGATGATAACGACGCCTTCTCTATAGAAGGGAACCAACTGCTAACTAACAGTTCCTTGGACTTTGAGAACCCATCGAATTTCATCATCCGCATCCGGAATAACATTAGGGAGACCCAGTCGAGGTACAGCATCCGCGTCCAGACTACTGACTCTGCTGGGGCCAGTTACTCGGAGGCCTTGACTATTAACGTCATTGATGTTGCCGAACCTCCGACGGACATCAACCTCTCTGGCAGCAGCATCAATGAAAACTCCTCTGATGATGCAGTCGTAGGGACTTTCGAAACTACCGACGAAGATAATGGAGATACCTTTACCTACCAGTTAGTCTCAGGCGACGGTGACGGTGATAACGAAGCCTTCACCATAGAAGGGAACTCACTGCAAATTAACAGTTCCCCTGACTTTGAGACCCAGTCCAGTTACAGCATCCGCGTCCAAACTACCGACTCTGCTAGTAACAGTTACTCGGAGGCCTTGACTATTAGCGTCATTGATGTTGCCGAACCTCCGACGGACATCGAACTCAGCAACAGCAGCATCGATGAAAACTCCTCTGATGGTGCAGTTGTAGGGACTTTCGAAACTACCGACGAAGATAATGGAGATACCTTTACCTACCAGTTAGTCTCAGGCGACGGTGACGGTGATAACGAAGCCTTCACCATAGAAGGGAACTCAGTGCAAATTAACAGTTCCCCTGACTTTGAGACCCAGTCGAGTTACAGCATCCGCGTCCAGACTACTGACTCTACTGGGAACAGTTACTCGGAGGCCTTGACTATTAGCGTCAACGATGTTCCCGAACCTCCTACCGACATAGTCCTTAGCAACAGCAGCATCAATGAAAACTCCTCTGATGGTGCAGTTGTGGGGACTTTCGAAACTACCGATCCTAACTCTTCCGATCCCTTTACCTACCAGTTGGTCTCAGGCACCGGTGACGATGATAACGAAGCCTTCACCATAGAAGGGAACTCACTGCAAATTAACAGTTCCCCTGACTTTGAGACCCAGTCCAGTTACAGCATCCGCGTCCAAACTACCGACTCTGCTAGTAACAGTTACTCGGAAGCCTTGACTATTAGCGTCATTGATGTTGCCGAACCTCCGACCGACATAGTCCTTAGCAACAGCAGCATCAATGAAAACTCCTCTGATGGTGCAGTTGTGGGGACTTTCGAAACTAGCGACCCTGACATTGGAGATAGTTTTACCTACCGGTTAGTCTCAGGCATGGGTGCCGATAATAACGCCGCCTTCTCCATAGAAGGGAACCAACTGCGAATTAACAGTTCCCCTGACTTTGAGACCCAGTCCAGTTACAGCATCCGCGTCCAAACTACCGACTCTGCTAGTAACAGTTACTCGGAGGCCTTGACTATTAGCGTCATTGATGTTGCCGAACCTCCGACCGACATAGTCCTTAGCAACAGCAGCATCAATGAAAACTCCTCTGATGGTGCAGTTGTGGGGACTTTCGAAACTAGCGACGAAGATAATGGAGATACCTTTACCTACCGGTTAGTCTCAGGCATGGGTGCCGATAATAACGCCGCCTTCTCCATAGAAGGGAACCAACTGCGAATTAACAGTTCCCCTGACTTTGAGACCCAGTCGAGTTACAGCATCCGCGTCCAGACTACTGACTCTGCTGGGGCCAGTTACTCGGAGGCCTTGGCTATTGGCATCAACAATGTTGCCGAACCTCCTACCGACATCAACCTCAGCAGCAGCAGCATCGATGAAAACTCCACATTGGGTAGCGTTGTAGGGACTTTCTCCACTACCGACGACGATAATGAAGATACCTTTACCTACCAGTTAGTCACAGGCGACGGTGGCGATGATAACGACGCCTTCACCATAACAGGGAACTCACTGCTAACTAACAGTTCCTTAGACTTTGAGACAAAATCGAGTTACAGCATCCGCGTCCAGACTACTGACTCTGCTGGGGCCAGTTACTCGGAGGCCTTGACTATTAACGTCAACAATATTATTGACGAGTCTCCTACCGACCTAGTTCTCAGCAACCGCAACATTGATGAAAACTCCGCATCGGGTAGTGTCGTAGGGACTTTCTCTACTACCGACCTCGACGTTTCCGATAGCTTTACCTACCAGTTAGTCACAGGCCCTGGTCCCAATGATAACGACGCCTTCACGATAACAGGGAACTCACTGCGAATTAACAGTTCCCCTGACTTTGAGACCCGATCGAGTTACAGCATCCGCGTCCAGACTACTGACTCTGCTGGGGCCAGTTACTCGGAGGTCTTGACTATTAACGTCAACAATATTATTGACGAGTCTCCTACCGACCTAGTTCTCAGCAACCGCAACATTGATGAAAACTCCGCATCGGGTAGTGTCGTAGGGACTTTCTCTACTACCGACCTCGACGTTTCCGATAGCTTTACCTACCAGTTAGTCACAGGCCCTGGTCCCAATGATAACGACGCCTTCACGATAACAGGGAACTCACTGCGAATTAACAGTTCCCCTGACTTTGGACTTTGAGACCCAGTCGATTTACATCATCAAAGTCCAAACTACCGACTCTGCTAATAATGCTTTGGAGGAGGTCTTGATTATTGACGTGAACGATGTTGCCTCATTTCCGACGGACATCAATCTCAGCAGCAGCAGCATCGATGAAAACTCTCCATTGGGTGCAGTTGTGGGGACTTTCTCCACTAGCGACCCCGAGGATGGAGATAGCTTTACCTATATGCTTGTCTCAGGCGTTGGTGATGATGATAATGACGCCTTCACCATAGTAGGGGACTCACTGCGAATTAACAGTTCTTTGGACTTTGAGACTCAGTCGAGTTACAGCATCCGCGTCCAGACTACCGATGCTACTGGGCCAGTTATGAGGAGGCCTTGACTATTAGCGTCATTGATGTTGCCGAACCTCCGACGGACATCGACCTCAGCAACAGCAGCATTGATTCTAACTCCCCATTGGGTGCAGTTGTGGGGACTTTCTCCACTAGCGACCCCGAGGATGGAGATAGCTTTACCTACATGTTTGTCTCAGGCGTTGGTGACGATGATAATGACGCCTTCACCATAGTAGGGGACTCACTGCGAATTAACAGTTCTTTGGACTTTGAGACTCAGTCGAGTTACAGCCTCCGCGTCCAGACTACTGACTCTGCTAATAACGCTTTGGAGGAGGTCTTGACTATTAACGTCAACTCAGTTGCCTCCTCTCCTACCGACATAGTCCTTAGCAACAGCAGCATTGATTCTAACTCTCCATTGGGTGCAGTTGTGGGGACTTTCTCTACTACCGACCCCGACGTTTCCGATAGCTTTACCTATATGCTTGTCTCAGGCGTTGGTGATGATGATAATGACGCCTTCACCATAGTAGGGGACTCACTGCGAATTAACAGTTCTTTGGACTTTGAGACCCAGTCGAGTTACAGCCTCCGCGTCCAGACTACCGACTCTGCTAATAACACTTTCTCGGAGGTCTTGACTATTAATGTCAACTCAGTTGCAGAAAACTCCTCTCCTACCGATATAGTTCTTAGCAGCAGCAGCATTGATTCTAACTCTCCATTGGGTGCAGTCGTGGGGACTTTCTCTACTACTGACCCCGACGTTTCCGATAGCTTTACCTACATGCTTGTCTCCGGCAACAACGCCTTCACCATAGTAGGGAACCAACTGCTAACTAACAGTTCTTTGGACTTTGAGACTCAGGAGATTTACAGGATATTCGTCCAAACTACCGACTCTGCTAATAACACTTTCTCGGAGGTCTTGACTATTAATGTCAACTCAGTTGCAAAAAACTCCTCTCTTACCGATATAGTTCTTAGCAGCAGCAGCATTGATTCTAACTCTCCATTGGGTGCAGTTGTGGGGACTTTCTCTACTACCGACCCCGACGATGGAGATAGCTTTACCTACATGCTTGTCTCCGGCAACAACGCCTTCACTATAGTAGGGGACTCACTGCTAACTAACAGTTCTTTGGACTTTGAGACTCAGTCGAGTTACAGCATTCGCGTCCAGACTACTGACTCTGCTAATAACGTTTTCTCGGAGGTCTTGACTATTAATGTCAACGATGTCGGCGAGTCTGGTCGGGGTCGAGCTGGGAATCACTCCCCAACCCTCCAAGAGCGGAACCGGGCTTGCGACTTTCACCGCACCCGGCTACTGGGCAGTAGGGCCTTGTCATTGGTAGGATTACTGGGGATTACTCCCGTTGTCCCTCATCTCATGTAATTTCTCCCCTTTCCTGGTTGGTAAGTGGCGCTGCCGGATAACCTTTAGTATTACCAATTTATCTGAGTCCGTTTTACCAGTTATCCCACCTTCGCATGCTAGGTATTGGGGCGTATTAGGGTTACTTTAGCCCGAGATTTCCTACTGTCACCGACCCCTGTTTGCTTATCCCAGGCATTAATTAGGGCTTTTGCTTCTTGGGCGCCATCCCTCCCACCGTAGCTTGCGCTTCACATCTGACTGGTCTCGGTAGACAGCACACGATGGGTTACTTCGTTCCCTAGTATCATTTCACGATGCTTTTAGGTTCCTACTATACCCCGGGAGTTCTTTGAGTACGTTATTAGCCAGATAGAAGAGCTAATACTAACTACCATTTCCCTTTTTGGGCCAGCGCATAAGCCTTATTCCGCTGGTTCTAGTTAACGAGGTTTACATAGGTTCGCTTGTTCTAACCATTAGCATCTTTCCTAGCGGCGTCACCGGCTTAGGCTGCCAGTTATCCTACATTTAAGTCCTCGGGAGGCACCACGGCGATGTCGCTCCGTAGCACCTCCGACCGGTAGTACCCTCGACCCCCGTACCTGGGGAGGGGGAATTGAACCCCCATGATTACCAGAGTTCCTAATTTCTTAGGCTAGCGTTCCGTGTTTGACTACGTTAGACTAGAACGAATCGCACCCTACCGACCTAGTCCTTAGCAGCAGCAGCATCAATGAAGATTCCCCTGAGGGTGCAGTCGTGGGGACTTTCTTCACTACCGACCCCGACTCTGGAAATACCTTTACCTACCGGTTAATCTCGGGCGAAGCGCTGCGCGCACGCTACGCGATTGGTGACGATGATAACGCTGCTTTCACCATAGTAGGGGACCAACTGCTAATTAACAGTTCGGAGGACTTTGAGACTCAGGAGATTTACAGGATATTAGTCCAGACTACTGACTCTACTGGGGCCAGTTACGAGGAGGCTTTGATTATTAATGTGAACAATGTTGCAGAGTCTCCTACCGATATAGTCCTTAGCAACAGCAGCATCAATTCCAACTCCCGTGAGGGTGCAATCGTGGGGACTTTCTTCACTACCGACCCCGACTCTGGAAATACTTTTACCTACCGGTTAATCTCGGGTTATGCGCTGCGCGCACGCTACGCGATTGGTGACGATGATAACGCTGCTTTCACTATAGTAGGGGACCAACTGCTAATTAACAGTTCGGAGGACTTTGAGATTCAGTCGAGTTACAGCATCCGCGTTCAGACTACTGACGTTACTGAGGCCAGTTACTCGGAGGCTTTGATTATTAATGTGAACGATGTTGCTGAATCTCCTACCGACCTCAACTTCAGCAATACTCAATGGCCCCTAACCCTCAACCCCCAACTCCTAACTTTATCACTCTTTGGGAAAGATGGGGACGACACCCTCATCGGCGGGGAGGGAAGCGATCGCGTCTATGGAAACCATGGAAACGATCGTCTCATCGGCGGAGATGGAAGCGTCCGCGTAGCGTGCGCGCAGCGCATTCTTTTTGTTTTGGAGTCGGGCATGGGCTGGGATACTATAGACTTTGAAAATGGCACGGACGGCACGCGCGCTGGACGCGATCGCGCTAGCAGGAGGTTCTCAGGGCCTCGATACCTGGATTAATTTTGAATCGAAAACCATGGCCACCCTGCAGGGGATTGATGAGACCCTGATTAATGATGATTTCACTGTGGTTAATTGAAGTTTACCACGATTGGGGGGAACCGCGAGGCGATCTAAGGGTTTGGGGCAATTGCGAGAAAAACGCAATTCATGACCGCGCGGAGTAGATCTTAGACCTATGCCAAAAAGTAGATTTTGACGGAGCAATAGCAATACTTGAGCGCACCCATTTTGGCTCCATTTGGGCATTTATGCAAGAGGTCTCTTCATATTAACCGCTGTCAGAGTACAATGAGGTAAGGCTTCCAGCCCACAGGGATGAAGGCTGCTTGCTAGAGAATATTTGTCTGGCAAATGCGTTTGTACCCATTTTTGAATGAGGTGTCCATTGTGGTGTTTGGTAGCAAGGCGCTGTCCTTAGATATGAACCCCCTCACGAGTTAGAACTGAGCACCACACCTACAACTGATGCTGACGGTAACGGAGTCCCGGATGTGGAGCAGATCCTGCGTTCTCTCCAAGAAGGAGCCGCTGGAACTGGTTTAACCACCAACTATAAAGCCGCCTCACCCTCTCACCCCCTCACCCCTCAAACAAACCAAAATCTAAAAAACATACCCCTGTAAGCCCCAAACCCCCCTTACTAAGGGGGGCTTTAAGAGTTCCCCCCCTTCAAGTAGCCCAGAAACCTGGTATGGAGTAAAAACCGGGTTTCTTAATTCCAGCAGAGCGAACTCCCAGATGCGATCGCCCCTATAAGTAGGACAGCCAGAATCAGGATACATAAAAATACGTATAATGATTTTATCCGCCCGATCGCACCATGAACCATTTACATATTAGCGATTTGCTGGGCAAACCAGATAGCCGCCGCAAAATTATCCGACTCCAACCGGGACAATGTTTGTGATAACAATTCAATCGGCCAACCCCCGATCGCCTCAGAAATAGTACATTGCTGATACTTACCATTTGGCTGCAAGCGAAACGCCAGCACTCTTTTACCCTTAATATCTACCACCCAATATTCCGGTATTTTTAACTCGGCATAAAGATCCTTTTTTTCATCTAGATCGGTAGCAATAGTAGTATCTCCCACTTCTCCCACAAGATCGGGAACTCGCCACTTATCTAAATTGATCCGACGAGGTTCTCCTGACTGCCATTGTGGAGAACCTCTACCAAGATATAAAACTATATCGGGAGATGCAGCCTGCTTTTGAGGTTTTTCCAGTACGCATCCTCCCAGAACATCCACATATCGATCTGGTTGGCGATCGGCGAACCAGGCAAAAAATAACATTGTGAACAGATGATTGAATCTAGAGTGATTAATTCCTTCGTTACCCATGTCAACTAAAAGATATCCCCGATTAAAAAATAGTCTCACCTGCTCGGTGGTACGCGCGTCGCGATAATTCAAGTAATCTTCCCAGGTGGCACGAAGCCATTGTGGAAAAGCGGCATTTAATTTAGGTGCGATCGCTGTAGCTGTTGAATTAGTCATCTGTTTGTTAGAGGTGCGGTCACAAGTAGTTGATAGTCAAGCAGACAAGAAACCCTGCATCCCAGATTTGCAAAGATAGCTGTAGGGGCTCAGCTAAGGAGCGACAAATTATGACATAAATTTACAGATAGACTCTCCGAATGCTTCGCCCTTGCGAAAGTGGGATCACAGAACCCGTGGTGCCGTCTTGGCAAATGGATATCTCGCAGGATCGCCCTTCTGCTTTTAGCCCTGGCGACGGGAATAACTTTAACATACAACTGGCAATACATGACCAGCAGTTCGGGCAGTATAGCTGTTGGTGAAAAAATCTGGATCGGCAACGAGTTGAAGGAAAACTCTGCTATACTTAACAAGTCAGGGATTCAAGATGCATGGTTAATCCCAGCACAGTAGGTGATCGCCCTCAAATCACTGCTCGTGCCATGAATACAAAACTCGTTAAAATCCTAGCTGAGATTATTCTATCGCTCTCAGAAGCAGAGCGAACCTTACTATTGGCAGAACTGCAACCCTTACCAGACTGGCGAGAGACCCTAAAAAAATGCAAGAACTAGGAGACAAAATCAGCGCCCGTCATGGAGGAAAACCTCTAGAACCGTCAGTGGATGAAATTTTCCACCAAATGCGAGAGGAACGCACCAAACAACTCATGCAGGCTTGCTTTCCAGATTATCAAGAGAAATGACAACCCACTTAATTTGTGTTATGAATTTTTATTTATGCCACACCGAGTCAACTAGATGTTCTCGACGCTGCTAGGGCGATCGCCCGTGGCAGGATCTGATGTTCCATTACCTGAACCCTAGCATGTAGAGATTCCGGGGTATCATCAGGCATAACTGGCACAGCAGCTTGCATCAAGATCGGTCCGGCGTCCACCTCTGGAACTACCAAATGCACCGTACAGCCAGTAATTTTCACGCTGGCAGCCAGGGCTTGTTCAATAGCCCGCACGCCTGGGAAACTCGGTAACAAACTGGGATGAATATTAATCACCCGGTTCGGAAAAGCATCCAGCAGTACCGGTGTCACAATGCGCATCCACCCAGCCATCACCACCCATTCCACCTCATATCCCTGCAATACTTCCACTATGGCAGCATCTAAATACTCGCGGCGATCGTATTCCCGGTGGTTCAGCAGAATAGCTGGCACCCCCCAGCGTTCCGCCCGGGCGGCCACCTTCGCTCCCGGATTATTGTAAATCACCACTTGCACTTGGCCATGCAGTTGCCCCGAGGCGATCGCCTCAATCATGGCCTCAAAATTACTACCATTACCAGAAGCCAGCACTCCCAGCTTCAGGGGACCGGTTGCCCTCGATTGGTAAGGCAACATATCCGGTGAAATCAAGCTAGGAGTGCGATCGGTTGCTAGGGAGTCAGACATATAAGCAATTCTTTCATTCTCTCATTCAAAATTCTTGCATTTCGAAAGCCATTGAGAACAAGGGTTTCAGCGTTTCGGCCATAGCAATGTAAAGGCGCGACAGCTGACAATGAACGGTTATAAACCACAAATCTGTTAGAGCCAGCCAATATGTCATGGCCAGGCAGCTTGCGAGCAATAAGGTGACAGACTGCGAGCAATAAGGTGACAGACTGCGAGCAATAAGGTGACAGACTGCGAGCAATAAGGTGACAGACTGCGAGCAATAAGGTGACAGACTGCGAGCAATACCCGGATTTGAACCGGCAAAGTGAGTTGATCCCCCCTTAAGAAGCCTTAAGAAGGGGGGCTGGGGGGGATCCCTTACAATGGTCTCGCAATCCCAATCAAGGCGACACCCGGATTTGAACCGGGGAATGGAGGTTTTGCAGACCTCTGCCTTACCGCTTGGCTATGTCGCCATATATATTCGACTATATCACATTCTAATCCTAATTGCCAAATCCGATCGCCATTTTTTGACTAATTTTTGCAGTCGGGTACTCAACCAACCATCGAACTGAGGATAAACCGGTAACCGGGGCAGCAATTTCCAGCCTCCTGGAGCAAAAATCTCTACCAGTGACCGGTAGTAGGGATGGGGATAATCAGGATTAACCTCATCTTTTGGTCCGATGCCGCCCAAATCTCTGGCACCGGCTTCTACACAATCCCTTAACAGACTGGGTGTACCGAGTACCAGGTTGGGAGGAATTTGCAAGGTTATCTCCGGTGGTAGCAGGCGACGCGCTGTGGAAATCACCTCCGGTAGTTGCTGGAGATTAAAACCCGAGGCCTCCCAACTCTGCCGATCTCCTGGACTATAAGGTTGCAGGATGACTTCTTGTATGTGACCCCACCGGTTATGCACCCGGGCGATCGCCTGCAAGGTTTCCCGCCGATCGGCTTGAGTCTCTCCAATTCCTAATAATAGCCCAGTCGTGAAGGGAATGTGCAATTTTCCTGCCCACTCCAGTTGTTGCAGTCTCACCCGAGGGACTTTACTCGGGGCCTGTTTGTGAACCGGCAGATGGTCATGCATTTGCTCCAGCATCAACCCCATGGAGACATTTACTTCTTTTAATCGGGCCATCTCCGGCCAACTGAGTGGGCCAGCATTAGTGTGGGGCAAAAATCCCATAGACAATGCCAACTCACAGATATCGTATATGCGCTGGAACCAGTCTGGTCTACGCCTACTTGCCGGATGTACCTCACCGCTGAGGACCAAAATCTCGATCGCCTGTCCCTGAAAATGCTGGAGTTGCGCTTCGGCCTCCGCTAGGGTTAGCCAGGGACTTTGGCCCGGATCGGTTCTAAAATTGCAGTAGGCACACCGGTTAAAGCATTCATAGGTCGGCACCAGAGTATAGAAGGGGCTGTAAGTTACAATTTTTAACATTTTTTGATTAGTGGAAACAAAACTATTGCTATATTAGATTGCAGCATTTTGGATAGAAGAAAAACATCTCAAAACCCTTGACAAAACGCAATCAAGTTAGTTATGCTGCATAAATGGGAAGTAAGGCCCGATCGCTCCGGAGTGCAACTTTCCCTGAGACTGGGCCGCCAGTGTTGCTACTCCGGCTGCTTTGACTACTCTCGCTAATGAAAAGCAATTTCCTTATTTTAGGAAATGATCCGTACTGAAAGTAGCTACACCAAAGGTGAGATGAAAATGAAAATTACCAAGAAAATAACCAGGCCAATAGTTGTTAGTTGTACGGCTTTGGCATTAATATTTGGGTCTTTAACGAAAGAAGTAAATGCACTAACAGGAGAAGGAGGTAGCACGGGTTGGAATTCTGTTATTACCACAGATGTGGAAAGCTGTCAAGTGAAAGCATCCCAGAAAATGAAGACTTTGGTAGCAGGAAGAGAAATTCAAGCCATTCCTGGTTGGTCATCACGCTTTAGAAGCGGGGAGCCCTTTTTACTTTGCGTGGGTGCTGGTTAAGCTGCTCCCTTCCTATAAGGAAAGCTTATAGGAAGTATAAGTAAAAAAAATTAACAGGGGTTTACAAAACTCAATAAAGTTAGCTATGCTGTATTCAGGTAGGGAAAACAACCTGCCAAACGTACCTCGAAAAACAAATAGCAATCATCTAAACATGACTACGACCTTACAACAGCGTGAAAACGCTAACGTTTGGGAACGGTTCTGCAACTGGGTGACCAGCACTGACAACCGCCTGTATGTGGGCTGGTTCGGCGTCCTGATGATCCCAACCCTGCTGACCGCTACCACCTGCTACATCATCGCTTTCATCGCTGCTCCTCCCGTGGACATTGATGGTATCCGCGAACCGGTCGCAGGTTCTCTGCTGTACGGCAACAACATCATCTCTGGTGCAGTTGTGCCCAGCTCAAATGCGATCGGGCTGCACTTTTACCCCATCTGGGAAGCAGCATCCTTGGATGAGTGGCTGTACAACGGTGGTCCTTACCAGCTGATCGTCTTCCACTTCTTCATTGGCATCTGCTGCTACATGGGTCGTCAGTGGGAACTCAGCTATCGTTTGGGTATGCGTCCTTGGATCTGTGTTGCATACAGCGCCCCAGTGAGCGCCGCCACCGCCGTGTTCCTGATCTACCCGATCGGGCAAGGTTCCTTCTCTGATGGTATGCCTTTAGGGATCTCTGGCACATTCAACTTCATGTTTGTGTTCCAAGCTGAGCACAACATCCTCATGCACCCCTTCCACATGCTGGGTGTAGCTGGCGTGTTCGGCGGAGCGCTGTTCTCCGCCATGCATGGTTCTCTGGTGACTTCTTCTCTGGTGCGTGAAACCACAGAAGTAGAATCTCAAAACTACGGTTACAAGTTCGGTCAAGAGGAAGAAACCTACAACATCGTAGCAGCTCACGGCTACTTCGGTCGTTTGATCTTCCAATATGCTTCTTTCAACAACAGCCGTTCCTTGCACTTCTTCTTGGGTGCCTGGCCGGTGATCGGTATCTGGTTCACCGCCCTAGGGGTGAGCACGATGGCCTTCAACCTGAACGGTTTCAACTTCAACCAGTCCATTATCGACTCACAAGGTCGGGTAATCGGCACCTGGGCAGATGTCCTGAACCGTGCTAACCTGGGGATGGAAGTAATGCACGAGCGGAATGCTCATAACTTCCCCTTAGACTTGGCATCCGGTGAAGCTACTCCCGTTGCCTTGACCGCTCCGGCGATCGATGGCTAATATTAGCTAAAACAAAAAGCGCTCTCTTGATGGGGGCGCTTTTTGTTTGGCTGTTGGTCAGGCAGCGGCGAGAGCATAAGCTCTGCTTATATGAGGTATAACTACAAAAAAAAACTTAACAGGGGTTTACAAAACGCAATCAAGTTAGC